>JBMFGW010000425.1:0-509 GCA_049977145.1 Phycisphaerae bacterium | reverse complement strand
ACATGGTCGCTTTCAAAATAAGGCACATGCCGCTTGAGCATGCGGATATTACGGTCAATGGCTTGGGGCAGGCCGACCTGCTGCGCCAGCAGATGCCTCGCCCCGATGCCGCCGCAGGAAATGGCACGATCACGATCCGCCAATTCATAACGGAACTTACGGGCCTGAAGCATGGGACGCGGCTGGTCGGCCCAGCGTCTGCGGGCCAGGCGATCCCGGAGGCGACATTAGCGACGGGCCAGTTTCTGATGGGTTATTCGTTTCACTTGAAATGTCTCCTAGTATAAAAACGTATTGGCGTCTATACTACTAGACTATTACGCAAAGTCAAGCGTTCCAGTTCGTTTTTTAAGAAAATAAATTAAAACTCACAATATCACGCTGGTTTAAGGCCTAGCACAGGGTGACATCATCGCGTAGCGAGACCAAGGTGGTCAGATCACCTTGGTGTCGGAGGGCCAGCTTGATGGCTTGTATCTCTTCAGGCGAGCAACTGGAAATATTGGCGA
>JBMFGW010000424.1:0-512 GCA_049977145.1 Phycisphaerae bacterium | reverse complement strand
ACCGGTAGCGTGTGCTTAAGGATCCCGCTGCGAACGACGACTAAGACCGAGCCGACGGGAATTAGGCTGGCCGAGCTTTC
This sequence comes from Phycisphaerae bacterium, assembly GCA_049977145.1. GTDB lineage: Bacteria > Planctomycetota > Phycisphaerae > WQYP01 > WQYP01 > JAMDCX01. The sequence goes on along the minus strand of JBMFGW010000424.1, from coordinate 432 downwards.
CTCTACCGCCCGTTGCGAAATGTGGTCCTCGGAATCGTGGATCTCGTCGCCCCCCATGTCCTTCGGCGACACCCACGGGATTTTTCCCGTCCAGTATGCAGGGTTCTTTTTTGACGGCGTCCCGCCACCGCTAATCTTGCAGAGGGAGCCAAGTTCCTTCATGGGTAGGTTCTGGCGATTTGTTATCGGATCGCCGAACATTTCGTGAAAGACGGCGGGGATGAGGGCGGCGGTGCGGCGGTCGGCTTGGGCACGGAGTTGTCGCAACCCGTCGGCCTCGTCCAGCAACTTCACGATTCGCTCCTGCTCCGCCAGCGGCGGCACGGGAACAGCCTGGGCGTATAACGCCCTACGGTTCAAGCCTGGAATCGTCGCCGTGATCGCAAGTGATTTCAGGTCAACGCCACGAAACCAGAGGAGCAGGTACTCGAG
>JBMFGW010000423.1:0-513 GCA_049977145.1 Phycisphaerae bacterium | reverse complement strand
GCATGGGATAACGGAAAACTCCGCACCATGACGTCGCATTAACAAAGCCAACGCGCATGCATAGACAGAGTGGGATACCGGGTACAGAAATCTCGCCTTGTTCGTGTCACATTAACGAAGCCAACGTGCAGGCATAGACAGCGGGGAGCATGTCGGCCAAGGCCTCGCTGGCGTGCGCGTCACATTAACAAAGCCAACGTGCAGGCATAGACAGGCCGTGGCCGTGGGAGCTTTACACCTTTGGGAGCCGTCACATTAACGAAGCCAACGTGCAGGCATAGACCGGCTTGGGGGCGCTTCACTGGAAGATACCACACGTAAGGTCACATTAACAAAGCCAGTGTGCAGGCATAGACAGGGGACTTCATCCGGCGAGCATCCGGGGAGCCACTGAGTCACATTAACAAAGCCAGTGTGCAGGCATAGACAGTGCAGGCTCTACACGGGCAAGATTCCCGGGGGCGTAGTCACATTAACAAAGCCAACGCGCAGGCATAGACAGTTGGCCATGCT
>JBMFGW010000422.1:0-513 GCA_049977145.1 Phycisphaerae bacterium | reverse complement strand
GGTAACGCGATTATTAACTGCGCGCGTGCTGTTGGGTGAATTTGATTCCCCGGCAAGTGTTCCCTACAACCACATTGGCTTTGAAGTGGTGGATTCGCCGGCGCATAGACAATTGGCCTTGGATGCGGCGTATCAGTCCATGGTGCTGCTGAAGAATGAGAATAACTTTCTGCCACTGCAAAAATCGGATATGAAGACGGTTGCGGTCATTGGCCCCACTGCGGGCTTTCATCTCGGTGGCTATAGTGGATCGCCATTTGTGCGTATATCCCCCTACGCGGGCATTGCCGCCGCTTTAGGGGCCAAAGTCTACAACATCCATGAACATATCTGGCCCGAAGAACTCACGGCCATGAGTTCCGGTGTACAGACGCAATCCTCCAGCGAAGGTGGTACGAACATCGGCTGGATCGATAATGGTTCATGGGTGGAATATAAGCCCCAGAATTTTACCGGTAAGGATCGCATCGCTATCCGCGTGGCCAGCCCCGGCACCGGGGCGGTGATTCACGT
>JBMFGW010000421.1:0-515 GCA_049977145.1 Phycisphaerae bacterium | reverse complement strand
ACGCGCGTTGGAAAAATGGGTAACGTTCTCCGCGGCCCCAAGCCGCGGAGCGGATTGAAACACAATATATCCGTGATGAGGAATTTTCATGGATGGTTCTCCGCGGCCCCAAGCCGCGGAGCGGATTGAAACCCGGCGGTTTCCGGGAAGAATTTGAGGTGTAAAAGTTCTCCGCGGCCCCAAGCCGCGGAGCGGATTGAAACGTAAGCCATTCAGCACTGTCTGCACAGCATCCACAGTTCTCCGCGGCCCCAAGCCGCGGAGCGGATTGAAACAGGCACAAGCATTGCTTCGTGCGGAGCCGTGCATAGTTCTCCGCGGCCCCAAGCCGCGGAGCGGATTGAAACAAAACAAGGCCCTGGCGGCGTGGGCGTGCGTTGAGTTCTCCGCGGCCCCAAGCCGCGGAGCGGATTGAAACTTAACGAAGCCAACGCGCAGGCATAGACCGTGGGAGTTCTCCGCGGCCCCAAGCCGCGGAGCGGATTGAAACTATTGTGATTCCCAGCGATTCATTG
>JBMFGW010000420.1:0-519 GCA_049977145.1 Phycisphaerae bacterium | reverse complement strand
GCCCAGCATCGCGCTGTATATTGCGCGGGGTAGCATGCCAGTGAACGCGATGGCTACCGGAAGTAGCTCGGCGACGGCGGCGAAGCAATCAGGCGAGAGTACCACCGATCCGATTACGGCCATCTCCGCCGCGTCATCATGCGGCGGTATAGACGCATCACCATGCGGGGCCGGCGGAAGTGCCTCCGTGTCCCGTGGTCGCGGGCGGGCGGTGGTGTAATTTTCGGGTGACTCTGGTATCATTTTGGTTACTCCAATTAAATGCCGGTGTCGTGCTTCAACACGCCCGGCCATGCGCGGCCGGTACCGGCGGGGGTGTCAACGTGCGTCCGCCAGGCTGGCCAGATGCGACTCGATTTCCGTTTTTTTCCAGCGCGGCAAGCGGGGCGTGATGCGCACTGGCTTTGGGAATTTTCCGGCGGCGGCCAGCTTCCAGATTGTGCGCGCCGTGCAACCGAGCATCGCGGCGGCCTGATGCACACTCATGTATTCTCCGGTGGGTGGTATGATTTTCACGGC
>JBMFGW010000419.1:0-524 GCA_049977145.1 Phycisphaerae bacterium | reverse complement strand
ACTTGGCGCAATGGCTATGCCAAAATCAGCACCCGCACGGGCAAAATTATCCAGAGCCAATTTATTAAAGGCCTGTCACTGCTCGATCCCTACGTAAATAAGCTTGCCGTTTTGCCCGATGGCTCGCTGATCGTGGGCCGCTACGGCTCCGGCGTTTCAATGCTGAAATTACCACAGCAAACCGCAAATCTTGTGGTTCGCCCATTTTTACACGGCAAGGGGCTTGGTGTTGCCCGACCACTTTCCAGCCATTCCCTGCCGCAACCGGCCAAGCCACCGGGGGAAATGTCTCTCGCCGACTTCACCCGCACGCTACGCCGAGCCAACCGGCAGACCGTCCACATCCACCTCCCCGATGCCCGCTTTCTGCGTAACGATTGGCGCACGCAGGGTGATTGGACCGCCCGTTATGGCAAGGAATATGGCGTACTGTGCGCTGCACATTTTGATTTGAGCTTTCATGTTTCCGCATCGGATTATGCCACCAACGTGGATGCCTTCTGCGGACCGCACCATCGTTGGCC
>JBMFGW010000418.1:0-524 GCA_049977145.1 Phycisphaerae bacterium | reverse complement strand
CCAGTAACGGGAAGTGACAAAATGAACCAAACCCTTGCTCCGCAAGGGTTTTATCGTTTTTGATGGCTAAACTCCGGTTTAATGGGCTGATGGCGATGCGGTTGGACCTCTTTCATCTCCGCGAGCACCTTCACGCGGCGGCCAAGTATTGCCTGCGCTACATGCCGGAGACCTGACTCTGGGTCCAGTCGCGGCTGACAGAACTCCAGACAGTGGAGATACGCCCGTTGTTCAAGGCGATTGACGAACTGAGCCGGAGCACGCGCAGCCCGAAGAAAACGGAGCAATTACGCATCTTGAAGGGCTATGCGCTCAAACGCTTCGAGATGCTGGATTACCGCGCCGCCTTGGCCAAAGGATGGGGTATCGGATCAGGTTCGACCGAGGCAATGTGTGAGACGCTGGCCAGATGCTCGTTAACACCATCATCGGCGGTATTGGCGATAGCGGCGTATCAGTGCGGTGGTGGAATGATCATGCGGTAATGCGGCATCATCAGGCGCCATTAATTCGGCGGCGATCTT
>JBMFGW010000417.1:0-526 GCA_049977145.1 Phycisphaerae bacterium | reverse complement strand
ATCGATTGTTGGACTTGAGAGCGATACAGGTCGAGGGCCCTGACGGGTATAATGGTGACGAACTGGTAAAGAGTCCAAAACCGCACTACATCCCGATACCGAATCATCAGCAGGTTCCCCTTACTGCCTACGGCAAATGGTTGTTGAAGCATCCGCCGAAGGGGTTGAAAGCAAAACGTTTTACGCTCAAATCGGGTGTGGTCTACAAATATGCCGTGCCAATTAATCTGAGTTGTCAATTTGATATGAGCCTTTCAGGTGTTTATCACGTACGGGTGGAGCTGGCACATCCAAAAGTTTGGTCAAATTGGATGGATGTTGAGGTACCTACCATCGGAAATTGAGAGGGTATCGGTTCAGCCGGAACTGGAGAACCAATCCCGGTGCCTAAGGAACTGTGGGCTTCGGATCCCGATTCTCATCGCGGCGTTTTTTCAAGGCATAGAAAGGTGCTCTGAATCAGAGCTGCAGAGGGCGGCGTCCTGCCGCCCGATACCCCGCCCTGAGGCAGTGCGGCGGCTGGCGC
>JBMFGW010000416.1:0-527 GCA_049977145.1 Phycisphaerae bacterium | reverse complement strand
GCGCAAAGGCCGCCACAAGCGTAACAGCCTTATCACGACCAATGCCCCGAATGCTCTGCAAATCCTCCACCGACGCCTGCGCCATCGCACCAAGCGAGCCATACTTTTGCACCAACTGCCGGCCAATGTCCACCGCGTTGGTGCCGCGCGTGCCGGTCCGGACCAGAATGGCAATAAGCTCCGCAGGACTCAGCGCCTCGGCCCCGCATTCAATAAGCCGCTCACGTGGCCGCTCCGCCACTGGCTGATCCCTTAATCGGCTGCTCGAGTTGGACCCACCACGCGGTGGGTTTTCATACGCAATACCCATTTGTTCTCTCTCCTATAAAGATGCTGCGGCCAACACGCCTGCTGAAGGGCCGAACCGCGAAATCTTCGCATAACGTCCCGCCAAATTCATTGACGATAAATGTAATATCCGACGACATGCCGAAAGTTTAACCCCAATCGCCCAACCCGACAAACCACACCCGCCAACCGTAACCCGTGTCACCATGTCCCCCGTAACCTGCAACGGATGTTCCAAC
>JBMFGW010000415.1:0-533 GCA_049977145.1 Phycisphaerae bacterium | reverse complement strand
GACAAGGGAACAAAGCGCCTCGTTGGCCAATCGAAGTATTTCAGGTGTTTTGGTGGCTTGCTGTTGACATAATTCCCTTTTTTCTTGAGTTTTTGATAATTCTGTCAACGTCAACACTGTCAACACTTCAGAATTGAAATTTGACAATTCAATGGTTTCAGTGGCCATATAGACCTCCTTGCTTTACTTTTACCGCAGTGGTCTTTGATATGGATGGTGCGGATACTGGTATAGGCTCTAATCTCCATCCGTGTATCCGGTATTGGCCGTCCGTGGTGGTGGAAGTCTTCTCAACTATGATTCGTTGGTGATATTGCTTTTCGATGTGGTCGGCCAAGGAATTCAATGCGACTTGATCGGGATAGTCCCTTGGCCCAGGCATCCAAGAATAATGCCTTACTCCCTCGGCATAATACGATCGCATGGCCTTTTCTTCGCTCGGATCACTGGCCAGCAGTGCAATGATCTCAGTCGCCACTTCCCGCCACGTTTTACCTTCGGTATCTGCGGCAGGTTCCATGGCCTGTACCGGC
>JBMFGW010000414.1:0-535 GCA_049977145.1 Phycisphaerae bacterium | reverse complement strand
GGCGCAGTCTCCCAATCTACAGCGAATACCTGCACATCATGTCCGCGCGCAACGAGGAAGTTGGCGCATTCAAACATGACACGCTCAACGCCGCCACGACGATGGCAACCGGGGAAAGACAGGGCGATTTTCATCGCTTCGCTCCAATGTTCAATGAGCAATGATCAATGATCAATGATCAATGATCAAAATAAATGAATCCATTTTTGCTTTTCTCCGAAAAGGGGCGGCGGGCGCTGCGCTTCAATGTTCAATGAGCAATGATCAATGATCAAATTGTTTGGAAGTGAGGCGCTGCGATTCAATGACCAATGACCAATGATCAATGATCAATGATCAAAATGCTTGGAAGCGGGGCGCTGCGCTTCAATGTTCAATGAGCAATGATCAATGATCAAATTGTTTGGAAGTGAGGCGCTGCGATTCAATGTTCTATGATCGATGATCAAAATAAATTGATCAGTGGGCGTTATTTATTGGTGTTTGGTCATTGTTCTTTGAAGCGAAGCGCAAGGTTCGTATGGTTGAAAACAAT
>JBMFGW010000413.1:0-535 GCA_049977145.1 Phycisphaerae bacterium | reverse complement strand
GTGCCGACAAGGGATACGACCGCCACGGCTTCGTCCAGGATCTGCGGGATCGTAATGTCACGCCGCATGTGGCGCGCAAGCGCAAAGGCTCTGCCATCGACGGGCGCACTACCCGCCATGTAGGCTATGCCATGAGCATTCACTTGCACCGCCGGATCGAGCCGATCTTCGGTTGGATGAAGACCGTTGGCGGGATGCGCAAAACCCGATTCCGTGGTTTGGATCGCGTGGGCCTGCACTTCTCCCTGGCGGCCACCGCCTACAACCTGGTGCGTATGGCACGACTAGCGGTGGCCTGATGGGACTCGTGTGCCCAAAATCCGCGAAATGGCTGCAACAGGCCATGAAAACAGCAAAAAAAGCTCGATCAGAGCTCATTATTGGGCGGTTTCTCTCGGATTTGCGGATCAGACGAGATTTTTCATGACTTTTTCAGCATCCTCATATAGGCTGCGCAACAAAATATTTCTTAATAATTTACCAAGAATCAGAAATTCTTGCGATAGAGATAGATGATGACAATTGTGAACTGTTA
>JBMFGW010000412.1:0-540 GCA_049977145.1 Phycisphaerae bacterium | reverse complement strand
GGCATAGGCTGCCCCACCGGAAAACTCGCCCCCTCCGGCCCACTTGCCGCCACCCGTATCCGGGCCGTTCCCGGCTGCGGCAACGGAATCATCAGCCTCGCCACCCCATGCCGATCCAACTTGGCCGGAGCGCCCCATTGCCTGCCGTTAACATACGGCCATAATTGAAGTCCCACACGTCCGGACTGCGCTGGTGCAAGTATGGCTTTAACCACAAGCGTTCTGCCTTCTAAAACCGACGCGCGGGCAGCTGTTATGTGTAAGCCCGCAGCGCCAACCGCCACGCCGCCAGCGCCGCTCAACTCGATTCCAATGGTAAAGAACATAAAGCTCAAAAAACTTCGGCGTATCATCATCATCATCATTACTTCTCGCATTTACATACTTACGTCAAAACGTCGTTGGAACATCCGTTACATGATCAAATACATCACCCTCAAAGCAATTAAAGAAATCTTGCATTTTTGCCGGAACATTGAATTTCAGGCCAGTATTCCCAGCCCCCCCCCCTTTATACTGCGCCTGCCTGTACGCCAACCG
>JBMFGW010000411.1:0-543 GCA_049977145.1 Phycisphaerae bacterium | reverse complement strand
AGCCACAGAGGGCACCGAGGCCACAGACTTTTGGGATAACCGCAAAGAAACGCAAGAACGCAAAGACGGCAAGACACAACGACGATATTCACCACCAAGACACAACGACACGAAGACGAAGGTAATGGGGGATTTGAACCACGGAGGGAGCGTCAATGACCAACGATCAATAACCAACGATCAACGAAACGCGGATTCTCAACGACCAACGAGCAACAGGATTGATGTTGCGGCGATGGCGGCAACGCGTCGTGCTCTGGTTCCCGTTCAGGATACTTTTCCGCGATCGCTGTGGCGGCATGTTATTGGGTTGTCGCGGGGTAGATAAGGGCGATACGGCACGAGGAAGTGAAGGATTTCGACCTCCGAGGCTTTGCAGCAACTGTCACAGGCCTGCCAACACCTTCACTTCTTCCCGCAGACCCTCGAACGGGTACCAATTTATTTAATGACACACAATACCTATGGCATACGCGCGGCAACCAACGGCTTGGGGCCGGCGCAATCCTTCCGGCGTGCGCGAGATCAATGTGTTTTTCGCAG
>JBMFGW010000410.1:0-551 GCA_049977145.1 Phycisphaerae bacterium | reverse complement strand
GCAGCAGTGGGGAATTTTCCGCAATGGGCGAAAGCCTGACGGAGCAATACCGCGTGAGGGATGACGGCCTATGGGTTGTAAACCTCTTTTTTCAGGGAGGAATCAATGACGTGTACCTGAAGAATAAGCATCGGCTAACTCCGTGCCAGCAGCCGCGGTAAGACGGAGGATGCAAGTGTTATCCGGAATCACTGGGCGTAAAGCGTCTGTAGGTGGTCAAATAAGTCAACTGTTAAATCTTGAGGCTCAACCTCAAAATCGCAGTCGAAACTATTCGACTAGAGTATAGTAGGGGTAAAGGGAATTTCCAGTGGAGCGGTGAAATGCGTAGAGATTGGAAAGAACACCGATGGCGAAGGCACTTTACTGGGCTATTACTAACACTGAGAGACGAAAGCTAGGGTAGCAAATGGGATTAGATACCCCAGTAGTCCTAGCCGTAAACAATGGATACTAGATGTTGAACAGATCGACCTGTGCAGTATCAAAGCTAACGCGTTAAGTATCCCGCCTGGGAAGTATGCTCGCAAGAGTGAAACTCAAAGGAATTG
>JBMFGW010000409.1:0-551 GCA_049977145.1 Phycisphaerae bacterium | reverse complement strand
CAAGACGATGACTCCGGACATGATTTATGTCGCGGATCGGGGCATTTTCAGCTTTGCCGGAGTTCAAGGCCTTGTGGCCGGTGGGGCCCATGTGGTGTTCCGCCTGAAAGCGGAAGTGGGGTTTACCTGCGAATCAGAAAATACCCTTACGGAAAAGGATCGTCAGCACCGGGTGATCTCGGATCGCATCGGCTACCTGACGGGGTCCAGCCGCCACCCCGCGCCATGGATCAAGGTACGGGAGATTCTCATTGATAACCCGGATAATCCCGAACAGCCCATTCGCCTGCTGACCGATATGCTGGACTTGCCCGCCCATATCATTGGCCTGATCTACCTGCAGCGGTGGACCATTGAATTGTTTTTCCGCTGGTTGAAGGTGTACGCCAACTTTGAGCACATGATCAGCCAAAGCCCGCGGGGCGTGGAGACCTGGTTTTACGTGGCGATGATCGGCACACTCCTGATGAGCCTCTATACAGAAGCGTATAATTAAAGGGACATAATCAGTGAGTTGTGGTATACTCATTGGCATGGGTGCGTGCAAAGGA
>JBMFGW010000408.1:0-553 GCA_049977145.1 Phycisphaerae bacterium | reverse complement strand
AAAATCGGTTTGTTTTTCGATAGTCCTTCCATCGTCTGCCACGGAGAACAAGCGCTTGGTTTTTCCACGCTGCGCGGAAATCCCCACAATCGCCACCGTGACGCCCGCGTTGTGGCTAGCCAAGTTTGCCCATTTGAAGGAGGTATGCGCAAAGGCAATCTGCTGGCCGCTCTCAAAAATCAGCGGCCACAGAATCGGCACTTGCTGCCCTTGGCAAATGGAGTTGGTGGACACAAAGGCGGCGGTGGACGGAGTGCGCGCGCCGTAGTCGGCGGCCTTCATGAACCAGCCGGCTACATAGTCGAGCGACTTCCAGCTCTTGCAGCGGCGATCAAATATCGTCCGGAGGTCATCTTTCTGTTCAGCAGATTGCCAAGTGCTACCCAAATACGGCGGATTTCCACAGATATATGTTTCCCCGCCCTCATTCTCAAAGTCGATCTCGGGTTGATCGAGCGGAGCGTGAAAAAGATCATCTGCCTGCATTTTCACACTGGTCCCAGTTGGCGGACAGATGCTCAACCAGTCGATCCGGAGCGCATTACCGCAGGTG
>JBMFGW010000407.1:0-554 GCA_049977145.1 Phycisphaerae bacterium | reverse complement strand
CCCACAACGGCCAATGGCACGGCAGATCAGGGCTTAAGGCGTTCACGGTGCCATATTTTTTCTAATAGCACTGCTGCACGTCCATGACCACCTGTTCACTGCGGCAGGCCCGCCCGGACTTCAGCACCGTCGTAAAAATCTGCACATCGTTCTCCCGGAGGTCATTGCCTTCTATAAGCTTGTTGAATCGTCGGACTGCGGTAGCTTTGCTGCGGAATATTTCGGCACCGACGGGGGAACCCCGCCAGACATTGACGACAATAAAAAGCTCCTGATTATTCTTCTGTTTCTTCATGGTTTTTTCCTTTCAGTAGGCGTTGGTGCCAATCAAACACATTGGCATATTCAAGGAAACTGGTGCGTTCGGATAATCCGCTTTGGCGAAATGTTGGCCGGTACGCTTGCCGCGAAAAGCAGTCTCGTCTTTTTTCATCCGAAACAATGTAGAAGCGCACCGTGTTGGGATCGGTCAAAAGCACATCATTGAACCGAAGTAAGCCAGAGTAAATGGAGGTCGAATGTTCCACCTCAAATAATCCTTCAATCGCATTGCC
>JBMFGW010000406.1:0-555 GCA_049977145.1 Phycisphaerae bacterium | reverse complement strand
GGGCTAAGCCTGCAAAACTCGGTTCCTTCGACTTATTACAATGCGCAGGGGCTGTTGACCAACTGGCAGATTTACGTAGGCTACAGCTACTGGGTCGATCGTGGGATTGATTACAAGCCTGCTTATGATATATCCGCCATTCAGTTTGGGCCTTACATCACACCCCATGGCACCATGAATTCCGGAAGCTTGGGGGCGGACTGGACATTCCTCAACGCTGATTGGGGCCACGAGCCGGCCCTGAATCCGCAATCCGGCTCGGGCACGCTGCTGGTAACGGATAACACATTATTTCAGGATGCCGGGGCCACGACCGGGCTGGCAAACTTGGTAGCGCGAGGAGCGAATTCCAACCATGTGGATGGTACCCTGGGCAATTTTTTACCCGCCGGGTCGCATGAAATGTACAACGACGGTTCGGTACGCTGGGTGCCGATGTCGAACATCAAGGCACGCATCCTGGGGCCCGCTGTCTACTTCGGCTGGTAGGCGGGCGGGCCTGTATCTCCAACTTCGCATGCCGCATGGGCGGGGCGCGTTTTGCGTGTGTGCGGA
>JBMFGW010000405.1:0-559 GCA_049977145.1 Phycisphaerae bacterium | reverse complement strand
CCTCCCAGATTTCTGTCGAGCCCAGCCGCACCCGCTGGTCGATCCGCGCCATGTCCATGTGGCGATGGTTGATCGCAAACAGCTTGGCTCCGCCCAGGCCGAGGCTCATCCCGCCGGGGCCGCTGCCGTTTGCCGTGGCCGAGGCAGCCCCGCCCATGCCGCCCATGCCGCCCATGCCGCCCATACCGCCCATACCGCCCATCATGCCCTGCAGGGTGAAGCGGCGGGGCGGCAAGTCGGTGTGTAGTGGCGGCAAATCGACCATCCGTGCCGGCAGCTTGCCCGGTGTGCCCGCCGGCGGGCCGACGCGCAGTTCGAGCAGGTCGAAGCCAGCGTGGTCGAAGCGGTCGGCATCCATCGGCATCGAACTCAGCCCGGGAACGACCGTACCGGAGTCGCTGCGCAGCACCAGGTGCTTTCCCTGCTCGCGGCGCAGGTCGAGCAGGATTTCGGCGCGCTCGCTCGGTGCGAGCAGCAAGCTGCGCACCGGCACCGGGCGCGGCAGCAGCCCGCCGTCGGTGGCAGTGACATGGAACTCCCGGCGGTCGGAAAAAGCCAG
>JBMFGW010000404.1:0-560 GCA_049977145.1 Phycisphaerae bacterium | reverse complement strand
CTTTTGTCGGAAATCCGCATACTCTCCTGAAAAAGCTGACGAAAGCCGGAAAGTAAACTGGCCAATCGGGTCAGTCACGAAGGGTACTATGCTCATATTGACATAATTCTCTTTTTGAGCGGAGTGTAACGACAATCCTACCCTTCCGGCGTATCAAGCAATTGCCGCAGACGCGCCGCGAGGGGCGGCGGAAACTTTTCCGGCCAGCGCCGATCAATAAGCCCACTATTTAATCCGCGTGAGTGCCTCCAGTGACAGCACGCAAAATAAATCGGTTTCTTCGGAATCCGTCACATCAGGATTGGCAAGCAGGTCCTGCGGTACCTACGTCGCCCGTGCTTTCGTGACCGAGTATCATCAATGGCCGCACGGCTGTCGTCAAATCCGGCTTCACGAGGGAATGTTTGCCACAGTACCACGAATTTTTACAAAAACTGTTCCGAAATACGCTACTAAGAAATCTTTACACGCTGCAAAGAAATTAACGGATTGTGGCATAGGTGGCGCATCGCGCGTTGCTGTTCCGGCCAGAATGTGGATAACTGGTGGAAAACATATCC
>JBMFGW010000403.1:0-561 GCA_049977145.1 Phycisphaerae bacterium | reverse complement strand
AGATGGGATGATCCTGGTGGAGTCCGGAAACGAGGGCGGAACGTTCGCGGCGGGCGATGAGACGATCAAGCGCCACCATCCGCTGTTCGTGGTTGATTTTGAATCTCCCGGCCCTTCCGCCGAGGCTAATCCACATTTCATCGAACGCGGAGGAATACCGATTCGCGGTCGCGCTCTGGATAGAAAACCGAACTTGGACCGTGTATTGGAAGCGGCACACAGGCCGCGTTGGCGAGCGGCAAACTCTGGTGCGGCGCTTTTTCGGTAAGGTGATAATGTTTAATCAGAAACAAGCAAAGCCGCAACGGACCACGGATGTCCACCAGGCGACGCCGGCGCTGCCGTCGGCCCCGCAGGCCAAGCCATTGAAATTCCTTGCGTACGGACTTCCGCGCGTCAATGGTGATGTGGCTCGATATGTTCATTCCGATGATGGCTTTGATCTGCACGATGAGCCGGTGGGAGCGGGCGTGGCATTTCAGGATTTTGACGGCGTTGTCGTTTTCGCCGGCACCTTTGAGACGTTGGTTCCATCGCGAGTCGGCAGCGCATCGCAATGTA
>JBMFGW010000402.1:0-565 GCA_049977145.1 Phycisphaerae bacterium | reverse complement strand
CTGGCGGACATCATTGAGAGCGGTCCGGTGACCTACGGATTCGATTGCGGGGTCTGGACTTCGCTGCGGATTGCGCGAGTCATTGAGGAGGAGTTTGGTGTTCGCTATCACCCCGGACATGTCCGCAATTTTTTACATCGAATGAATTTCTCGGTGCAACGTCCTCGACGGGTGCTGGTTAAGGGAGATGCCGCGCAACAGAATCGTTGGCAGCGATATGATTATCCATGTCTAAAAAAAAAGCCCGGCGCGAAGGCCGGGCGCTGATTTTTACCGATGAAGCCAGCTTTCGACAGGATTCCACCATCCATGCGACTTGGAGCCGTGTTGGACATCCGCCCGAGGTGCCGGTCACCGGTGAGCGAAAAAGCGTGAAGATTCTGGGCGCAGTGGATTTGCAACGCAGCCGTTTTGTCTATCAGCGCGGCGAGGTGTTCAACGCCCAGACCTACCTGGATTTTCTACAACGTCAAATCGCCCCGCGCTATCGCCAACAGGGAGCCATTCTGGTTCAGGATAACGCCTCTTACCATAAAGATAAGGACGTTTGGGCGTGGTTTCACCA
>JBMFGW010000401.1:0-566 GCA_049977145.1 Phycisphaerae bacterium | reverse complement strand
CTGATGCGTATCGCCATCGTGCATGACTGGCTGGTGGTTTACGCCGGCGCGGAGCGGGTGCTGGAGCAGATACTCGCCTGTTATCCCGACGCCGATCTCTTTAGCTTGGTGGATTTCTTGCCCGCGGATCAGCGCGCATTCATCCGCAACAAGCGGGTGATCACGTCCTTCATCCAGCGCCTGCCCAAAGCGTGCAAGAAGTACCGTGGCTATCTGCCCCTCATGCCTCTGGCCGTGGAGCAGTTCGATCTCTCCACTTATGACCTGGTTTTGTCCAGCAGCCATGCGGTGGCCAAGGGCGTGATCACGGGGCCGGATCAGTTGCACATCTGCCTCTGCTACTCCCCAATCCGCTACGCTTGGGATCTGCAACACCAGTATCTGCGCGAGGCGGGTCTGGAGCGGGGGTTTCGGGGCTGGCTCGCGAAACTCATCCTGCACTACATCCGCCTTTGGGACCTGCGCACAGCCAACGGCGTGGACGGCTTCATCGCCATTTCCGACTACATCGCCCGGCGTATCCGCAAGGTGTACCGGCGGGAGTCCACCGTCATCTATCCGCCGGT
>JBMFGW010000400.1:0-564 GCA_049977145.1 Phycisphaerae bacterium | reverse complement strand
GCCGAAGTCGAAGAATTAACGGCAGTAATTACCCACGGCGCACCCGCAACGCCTACAGGGTTGATCGTGTTGCCAAGCATTGATGAAGTAAAAACGGCAGTAGAAGCGGTTATTGTGCTTGTGCCCGTGCAAGAGAATGTGCCTGATACCACGGCGGCATTTGTGCCGTAGGTCATGTCATTGCCAAGCGAGCCAGCATTGCTCTGGTCAAACGCACCACCATTGTTGTCGCTGGCTAAAGCGGTTTGGTTTATCTCAATAACTGATGTTCCTGTTAATGCCATTACGTCGCCCCTCCGCCAACCGCAGCCCACACGCCAGCAAGCGTTGTCGGCAGCGTCGGCGAGCCACCGGCCTGCACTTGGGTATACAGCCCTTGCAGCCATTCGTTAATGCTCGCGGAAGTCGCGGCAGTCTGGCCGGTGATCTGCTGCGTGTATTCAAGGTTCATCAGAATTTGATCGACCAGAAGCGATACCTGCTCAACTGCGGCCATGCCTGCCAGCACGTTGATTGGCTTGCGTCCAGTTTGCGGCGGCGATGCCCCATTGCTGATACAAAGTC
>JBMFGW010000399.1:0-568 GCA_049977145.1 Phycisphaerae bacterium | reverse complement strand
CTCAGGGGATCTCTGTTGATTTCTCTTCCTCCCCCTACTAAGATGTTTCCGTTCGGGGGGTTCCCGTCCCTTACGGGACGCCACGGGTTCACCGTGGCAGGAAGCCCCATTAGGGAACCCCGGGATCAAGGGCTGCATGCGCCTACCCCGGGAGTTTCGCCGCTTGCCGCGCCCTTCGTCGGCGCCCGAGCCGAGCCATCCACCGGGCGGCTTAGCGCCGCAAGGGCCAGGGTCTTAAGCAGGTGCCCCTGGTGGGGCCGGGCCCGATCTGGGCGCCGGCCCCATGGGCGGGCGGCGCTCATCGCGCCTCGACAGCTCAAGGCCGAGGCGCTAGCGCCCTTTGCCCGTAAGCCCTAAGCTTACGGGCTGCATCGGCGCGGGGGCCCGCGGACTCTCACGTGGCGGCGCGCCACCCCCGCCGGCGGGGGAATCGAGAGGTGATCCAGCCGCAGGTTCCCCTACGGCTACCTTGTTACGACTTCTCCCCCCTCGAGGGGGAGGGGTTCGACCCTCTCCCTCGACGGGAGGGGGCCTCACCCCTCCCCCTCTCGGGTGGAGCGACGGGCAG
>JBMFGW010000398.1:0-569 GCA_049977145.1 Phycisphaerae bacterium | reverse complement strand
GGAAACGCGACAAAAGCAGGCGGGACGCCTGCGGTACCTACGCCGCCCTCGCCTTCGTGACCGCGTATCATCAATGGCCGCGCTGCGCTTCCACAAATATTGATCAGTGGTCAGTGGTCAGTGATCATTGAGAAGGACTCCTCGTCCACCGCCGCGCTTCCGAATAATTCTAGATTCGAGGTTCTAGGTTCTGACTCCTCGCACGTTGTGTCTTTGTGGTGAAGAATAAAGAATGCGGATTGCCATGATTTCCCGCTATCTCCCCAGTGATAGCAAAATGGGGGTTGGCTATCAGGTTCACGCCCTGGCCAACGCCATGGTTGCGCGCGGCCACACGGTTACGGTTTTCAGCCAATCGCCAAAACCAGACGGTGCGTGCTACGCACTTGAACAGGTTCCGGTGCGTCCGCCGTTGCGTGCGCTGCGTGCATCCTGGTATTTGCGCAGCATTGACTGGTCACGCTTTGATGTGTTGCACGCACACGGGGATGATTGGTTTTTGTGGAATAAAAATGTGCCGCCGCACGTTCGGACCATCCACGGCAGTTGCCTGGCGGAGGCGGCCAATA
>JBMFGW010000397.1:0-570 GCA_049977145.1 Phycisphaerae bacterium | reverse complement strand
GTAGCCTTGCCGCGTTTACAAGTTGTCGTCTGCATGAGCATACAGGCTACATAATACACTATCAAACATTGCACTGCCAGCATACTATATAAAATATACACCATAATGGTACTTGCTACATTTGCACCGAACACTACGCTTTTTCAGGCTTTTTTTAAAAACGAACGGGAAGTTAGGCTAACAACGCATCGGGTAGTGCATCGCCTCGGCCAGTCGTAAGAGACTTGAGGTCCACGGATTCCAAGACATGATGCGGTAGATGATGCGTCGCCCGGTCTTGACGATCTGGCAGGGTATTCGCAGCATCGCGTTGCGGAAGCGCTTGAACTCCATGCCTATGATCGTGTGCCGCTGTTCCCGATGGCGAGATTCCCATCTCCCCGGAGTAACCGGCAGCAGCAATCCGCACCAGGCTTTGAGCGTCCAGGCCAGAGAGGACATGACCATATAGCGGATGTTCCAGCAAAACTCGCTGGGTTGCAGTGGGATAATTCGCTGTAAAATCAACGAGTTTTGCGTCTTGGCGGCAGTTTCTTTCTCGTGGCCACATGAACGCCACGATGGGGAAGC
>JBMFGW010000396.1:0-572 GCA_049977145.1 Phycisphaerae bacterium | reverse complement strand
AACCACGGCCCATCAACTCGCGTGTCAGTCCCTGAAGAAGGCACATTGACCGGAGAGCCGGATGCGGCAAATCCGCATGTCCGGTTCGGAGGGAGGGGAGTCCGCAATAAAAGCGGACTTCCCTACCCCTATACGCACCAACAATCATAACGGTAAACCATATCTTGTTCATTGTGCTTTTCCTGCCTCCTGCGCGGGCTTTTGTTCCGGCGGGCGATCCGCACCGCTCACGGGATATGGTCCGGTGCGGCCCCGGAATGGAATCAACCACATGCGGTCGAGCTGCTGATTGGCCGGCTCACGAAACTGCTCAATGCCCAGGACCATGTTGGTGTGGCCGAGCCGTGGCTGTGCCCGATAGGTACGGAATATGTAATCCCACCAAGGCAGATTAAAACCGAAATTACTGTTGGTTTCCACAACTTCAATGGAGTGATGAACCCGATGCATATCCGGTGTTACCAAGAGCAGTCGCAGCAGGCGATCCAGTCCCAGTGGCATACGCACATTGCTGTGATTGAACATGGCCGTGGCATTAAGGAGCACCTCAAAGAGCAACACACCCAACATCG
>JBMFGW010000395.1:0-579 GCA_049977145.1 Phycisphaerae bacterium | reverse complement strand
CCTGAACCACTTCCGTATGATCCAGTTGCTTTCAATTCTACACACACTTACCCCTTGGCAGAAACTGTCACAGGCCCATGTGTTTCCACGAAAAAGCTTGGCGTAATATTTAAGTGTTCCACGCAAACTGTGCAACAATAGAAACACATTAACGGATTGGTCGAAGTGACATGGACGCACGTGCCGAACAAGTTTACCAACAACGAATCGCTGAGTTGACCCGCCAATTAGCAGAACGTGATGCAACAATTGTCGATCTCCGCGCGCAGGTGGTCGATCTGTCTGTCAAGGTCGCCGCTCCGACCCAACAAGTGACCGATCTGCTGGCGCAAGTGGCGCGTCTGTCAAAGAACTCCACCAATTCCTCCAAACCCCCGTCCAGTGATATAGTCAAACCACCGCCGCCGCCTCTTCCACCAGGAGAAAAGCGGTCCCTTGGCGGGCAGAAGGGCCACCCGCGCCATGAGCGCGAGCCTTTTACTTCCGCCCAGATCAACCGGAGGGTGGACTACAAAATGGATTGCTGTCCGGATTGCGGCGGCCGAGTGCGACCACTGAAGCAGCCACCACGTAAACTTC
>JBMFGW010000394.1:0-583 GCA_049977145.1 Phycisphaerae bacterium | reverse complement strand
GCGTCAATTCGAGGATGCAAAGCGTGAGCGCAAGCTCTATCATATTGTTGGATGCCCTACAATTGAAAATTTCAAAAACATTCTGAGGCAAAATATTATTCAGAATTGCCCAGTTACTCCAGCTGATGTGGATTTGGCTGAGAAAATTTTTGGTCCAGATATTGGAACATTAAAAGGAAAAACAACCCGTAAAGCACCACCACGTGTTAAGGAAGATCTGGTGGAGGTTCCACCTGAATTAAAGGAAAAGCACAAAAATTTGACTTTCTGCATGGATATTCTATATGTCAATGGAATGCCAATGCTCACTGGGATCGACAGGTCAATTCGGTTCCGCAGTCTTGTTCCATTGGACAACCGAACAGCAGACGAATTATACGAAGGTCTTGATAAAATTCTCTGTCATTACAACAATGCCGGATATAACATTGAAATAATTTTGTGTGATCAAGAGTTCAAGCCATTGATGGATCCAGTCAAGGATGAGCTCAATGTATCAATGAACTACACAACTACCGATGAGCACGTTCCGGAGGCGGAACGAAACAACCGCACAATTGCCGAACGGATCCGCTGTGCCTAC
>JBMFGW010000393.1:0-588 GCA_049977145.1 Phycisphaerae bacterium | reverse complement strand
ACCGCGCAGGCCCCGCAGGGTCGCGCTCCGCCCTGAACATCAGCGCCCCGCGAAACGTCCGCCGCCTTGCTGACGATGGCAAGATGCCACCCCCGCTAAAACTCGGAGCGCTTCGGAAGTGGCCGCGGGATGTTGTCGCCTCGTGGATCGCCAGCGGCTGTCCGAAAGTGGAGGGCCGACCATGAAATTTGTAACTGCACAAGATTTGGCCGCCATGCTCGCCACAAGCAGCCGTTCAATCTGGCGCATGGTCGCTACCGGAAAACTGCCGCGTCCAATTTATTTGGGCCGCAAATCACCACGCTGGCGATTGTCTGATGTCGAAGCCGCAATCGCACTGATGGAGTCACAAAAATGAACCTCACCGAAAACGAAATCATCTCCCGCTGGGCCGCACTGACCGGCACCGTGCCGAAGCGTACTGGCAAAGAATTTCGTGGCCTGTGCCCCATCCACGAAATGGATGGACAGCCACATCATCCATCGTGCGACATGACCTACAGCGATGGTAAAGCGTTGTGGGTTTGCCGCTCGCGTGGCTGTGATAGCGGCCAGATCAACGCCGCGGTCGTGGGGCGTGACTACACG
>JBMFGW010000392.1:0-592 GCA_049977145.1 Phycisphaerae bacterium | reverse complement strand
CCAAGCCGCGGAGCGGATTGAAACTCGGCCAGCAGAAAACCCTCACCGGGAGCCTGAGCGTTCTCCGCGGCCCCAAGCCGCGGAGCGGATTGAAACAGACCTTTCCGTTATAAACGACTTAGCTATAGATAGTTCTCCGCGGCCCCAAGCCGCGGAGCGGATTGAAACAGATAACAAGTAGTTGAGTGCCGTCGGGGAGTGGGTTCTCCGCGGCCCCAAGCCGCGGAGCGGATTGAAACAAATTTCCTCGCGGAACATCTGGACATCGGACACCGTTCTCCGCGGCCCCAAGCCGCGGAGCGGATTGAAACGTCCTATTCGTACATAACAGGGTGGTGCGTGTGCGGTTCTCCGCGGCCCCAAGCCGCGGAGCGGATTGAAACCGGCAGTTAAATGTCAGCCGCGAGCGGGTGCGGCGTTCTCCGCGGCCCCAAGCCGCGGAGCGGATTGAAACGGCCCGGAGGCGCTGGTCAAACACTGGGTTGAATTGTTCTCCGCGGCCCCAAGCCGCGGAGCGGATTGAAACATTGATCCGAATGACGCGCGTTGGAAAAATGGGTAACGTTCTCCGCGGCCCCAAGCCGCGGAGCGG
>JBMFGW010000391.1:0-602 GCA_049977145.1 Phycisphaerae bacterium | reverse complement strand
CCATTTAACTTCCGCTAATTTTATTTGAACACACGAAACCCGCATAAATCGCGGTTTTTTTCGTTTCATATCATGCTGATCGGGCTGGATATAAAAATCCCGATATTTTCTCAAAAACACACAAATATCCGCTAAAATCAATGGTTTTTGTATCGGCCAGTTTTTTCAACGCACCCGCAAGATTCGCGTAAACCTTTATGCCACAAAGGCTTACGACAATTTGAAAGTTACTTTTACGCCCAAGTCTAATATCCAATCAGCGAAGCAATTTTTAAGCCTTCGCGTTTAACGGAGACCCGCAGATGAACAGGAAACAACCCACAACCGAAAACGGACTACTGACGACACGCGAGGCCGCGCAGCTGATCGGCTGCACAGAGGGGACACTCGAGGTCTGGCGATGCACTAAGCGGTACGCCATCCCGCACATCAGGATCGGTGCCAGAATGATACGCTATCGCCGTGCAGCCCTGGAAGCGTGGCTGGAATCCCGCACGGTATCAGCCTGAATTTACCCATGCCGGTTCCGGCCAGCGCATGGCCGGGCGCTTTTGTAGAGCGACACCGGCAAAAATCGAAAGGATCGCCACATGATACCACAC
>JBMFGW010000390.1:0-604 GCA_049977145.1 Phycisphaerae bacterium | reverse complement strand
CAATCGCGTGCTGGAGCTGCCAGCGGTGTATCTCGACAGCCGCGTCGTCAAGGGCCTGACATCGTGGTCCGTGGATCGGCGGGAAAGCGAAATTGATGATCACGGTGAGACTTACCCGACTACATGGCAAGGCCCCGACGTTAATGTAACGCTCCACATTCCAGAGGGACAGTACGTGTTTTCGCTGTACGAATTCAACAAGGACGGCCATACCGGTGCCAACCGCGACCGTGATTATGTGTTTTCGGCAGAGGCACTGCCGCCAAGAACCGGCGCCCAGAATATTTTGTCCCGGTACGGTTCCGCCCCATTCTACAATCACCCAGCGCAAGTCGTCGGGCGGGTAGTCAATTTCTGGGGCGGCGTATGGAAACGGTATCTGGTGCGCGGACCGATGATCCTGTTAATCCGAGTGGGGCGGAATTATTCCTTGGATACCATACTTGCCGGGGCGATGCTGGATTCGCTCAACGAGCATCCCGCTCCGTATTATTACGGCATGGCAGCCTGGCGATCGCGGCTTAAGCAACTTTCGAAGTATCGCCTTGCGTTGCGTCAGCGGTGGCCGCGAATTGCAAGCACTCTCCCAAAAGTCGGTGGACCC
>JBMFGW010000389.1:0-609 GCA_049977145.1 Phycisphaerae bacterium | reverse complement strand
GTCTGACTTGAGTTATCCCTTCTTTGGTTGGGATACACAAGGATTGGAATGCAAGGCTGGCCACACGGGATTGGCCGTGCGGCTGGCTTTCAACCCTGAGACTTGTCTATGGATACATTGATATCCGGAAAGATGTGATTTATGAAACGCAGGTCTTCGCACGGTTTTACCCTCATCGAATTATTGGTGGTGATCAGCATCATCGCCATTCTGATAGCACTGCTTTTGCCGGCGCTGGCGCGGGCGAAGCAACTAGCGCTGCGTATACAGGGGGCTTCCAATATGCGGCAGATCGGCATTGCCCTGCACGAATACGCCGATGAATACCGCGGGCAGTATCCGTTGGCTTGTATATCCAACTATAATTTTGCCGATACCAGTCTCGGCACTCCACAACAGATATTTTCACCCTTGGCGGGGCTGACTCCACTGTTCGTCTCTTCCTACGGACACGTTGACAGTACGCCCATCATTAACCCGCAGTCCGGGATTCTGCCGGACACTGCCGCCGGTATCAGCATGCTGTATAGCCCGGACACCAACAGCGGCTTTACCGAAAATGCCCAATTCCCCCCAGGCTCGTGGGTCTGGAATCAACAAGGGCTGTGC
>JBMFGW010000388.1:0-609 GCA_049977145.1 Phycisphaerae bacterium | reverse complement strand
ACCCGCCACCCGGCTCCGTGTTCCATTGAGGCCAGTGTGGATTCGGTGGTTGCTTTCGAGCCACTTCATCGCACGCATCCATAATCGGTATAAGCTCCTTCATCATCGCCGCGTTTCGTCCCGGCGTTATGGGAACACGCCGCGCTTGTGGAGAGAACTGCCCCAAGCGCTTCCTCCAAAGTAACTGGATTGGGGAGCTGCCGTCCGGTTCAACCGTCGGTGCGATCCAGCCCAAGCCCGACAAATCCCCAATTCCACGCCGGAGATTCGCCAAGTTATTTAACGCACGGCGAAGCTCTTTGCCGTCGATATCCTCGCTTCGTCGTGCCGTTGTGTCAGAGTTTATCCCGCTATCCACTGATGATTAATTGTTATCGGGATGGTAAAAAACAACCCCCGCAGCAACGCCGCATCCCCATGCTAAATGCCAAATACCAAATGCCAAATACCGAACGCTTCCCGTCATTCCCAGTTGCTCGTCGCTCGTCGCTCGTTGTTCGTTCAAAAAACTCCTAACTCCTAACTCCTGCCTTCTCGCCCAACCCCTTATCCCCCACCACCCACCCCTATAACAAAAGCGACGCGCGCAGCGCTCCGCAACTTTTAAGC
>JBMFGW010000387.1:0-611 GCA_049977145.1 Phycisphaerae bacterium | reverse complement strand
CGTCCACCATTGCCGCATTACAAAGAAAAAAATCCAAAAAATACTCGCCCGGCTTGAGCCAAGGCGACCGCAGCACCATCTCCCCGGCGAAGGAAGGGCCAGCGATGCTGAACCCGATGAGCATGGAGTCGCAATGCAGTATCTCGACGCCGCTTCCGTTGCGGACGTGGCAGGAGACCCAGACCGGCGCAGCGGCGGCTGAGCGGCGTTCGACGGTGAATTTTATCACTTTCTCTTCGCCACAGGTGAAAAATTCCTTGGCGGGCGTTACGCTGGTAAAGCGGTATTCGCCGGTGCCGGGGCGGCGTTGCGGGTCTATCGCGGCGCTTTGCGGGTTTTTGAAGCTTTTCATGTAATGTTCAATGGCGGTGGGAACATCGCCGGCGAATGTGCATACGCCTTTTTCAAGGTACATCGCCCTGTTGCACAGCACGGCCACCGATTGCATCTGGTGGCTGACAAACAGCACAGTGCGGCCAGATTTGCTTACATCCTGCATTTTGCCCAGGCATTTGCGGGTGAATTCCGCATCGCCCACGGCTAATACTTCATCGACAATTAAAATTTCTGATTCCAGATGGGCGGCCACGGCAAACGCCAGGCG
Source organism: Phycisphaerae bacterium (assembly GCA_049977145.1). Taxonomy (GTDB): domain Bacteria; phylum Planctomycetota; class Phycisphaerae; order WQYP01; family WQYP01; genus JAMDCX01. The sequence continues at coordinate 7 of JBMFGW010000387.1, read as the reverse complement.
GACGTAC
>JBMFGW010000386.1:0-618 GCA_049977145.1 Phycisphaerae bacterium | reverse complement strand
TGGGCGGGGAGTTAGAGCACCGTGGTGATAACCCGGTGGTCGGGCGGGGTTAGAGCACCGTGGTGATAACCCGGTGGGTTGGCGCGGAGTTAGAGCACCGTGGTGATAACCCGGTGGTTGGGCGGGGAGTTAGAGCACCGTGGTGATAACCCGGTGGTCGGGCGGGGATAGAGCACCGCGGTGATAACCCGGTGGTCGGGCGGAGTTAGAGCACCGTGGTGATAACCCGGTGGGTTGGACGAGGATTTAGAGCACCGCGGTGATAACCCGGTGGTTGGACGGGGAGTGAGAGCACCGTGGTGATAACCCGGTGGTCGGGCGAGAAGTTAGAGCACCGTGGTGATAACCCGGTGGGTTGGACGAGGAGTGAGAGCACCGTGGTGATAACCCGGTGGTCGGACGAGGAGTTAGAGCACCGTGGTGATAACCCGGTGGGTTGGACGAGGAGTTAGAGCACCGCGGTGATAACCCGGTGGGTTGGACGAGGAGTGAGAGCACCGTGGTGATAACCCGGTGGTCGTGGTGATAACCCGGTGGTTGCGGGGCGCAAGTTAGCCGGCGGCATAGTGCCGCCGCGAGGGTATGTTAGCCGGCACATTTAATGTGCCGGGGGATTTG
>JBMFGW010000385.1:0-620 GCA_049977145.1 Phycisphaerae bacterium | reverse complement strand
CCAAAGCATCCTGATGTGTGCGGATACGGACTTTACGCAAACTTGGAAGCTCGACGCCTGGGATCAGACGGGATATGGGACCTTTATCTTCGGGGCCGACGCCGGAAAGGCCCTGATCGGCAAGGCCGCGGCGTTGCCGGAGACGGCTTGGCGACGACTGGAACGTCCGGCCCGCTATGCGGTTGAGACCCAAGAGCGCGCCAAGCCCGAAAACGTCAAGGAGCAGATTGTACGAAAAAGGGGATACCAGAACCTTATTCTCCAATGGGAGGATGTGGCGGAATTTGCGCATCAGCCCACCCTCTGCAAGCAATCCTACCGGATGGTGGCATTGCGGAAGAAGATCGCGGTGGAAAAAGGCATGGAGCGGCTTTTTGAAGAATACCGGTATTTTTTCTACATCACCAATGACCGTGTCGGCACGCCGGAGGAAATTGTGTTCCAGGCCAATGATCGCTGCGATCAGGAGAATTTGATTGAACAACTCAAGAATGGCGTGCAGGCCATGCGGAATCCTTTGGATAACCTCCACAGTAATTGGGCCTATATGGTCATGTCCTCTCTGGCCTGGACGCTCAAAGCCTGGTGCGGATTGCTGCTGCCGGTTACTCCGGGGAGAT
>JBMFGW010000384.1:0-621 GCA_049977145.1 Phycisphaerae bacterium | reverse complement strand
AGCAGGAGTGCTTGCTCAAAGAAAGGATGGAGTGGCTATCAACTCCATGTTGCAACAAAGACAAAGGATATGTCAGGTGCAGCAGTGCACAAACAATGTGCTGCACATCATAAAGGCATGAAAGATGTCATCTTACTTGACTCAGGATCAAGTATTGGTGCAACCTTTATGAACCCAGACTTGGTCACAGACATTAAAATGGCCAAGCAACCAATCAACATGACAACAAATGCAGGAGAAAAACTCATTGGCCTGGAAGGACAGGTAAAAGGATTTGGTAAGGTCTACTATGATCCAACAATGATGGCAAACATTTTCGGACTTTCGGAAATGGTCGATCGCTGCAGAGTTACCTTCGACTCGGATGTCGAGGATGCATTTGTCGTGCATGTAAAGGATGGGAAAATCAAATTCTCCCGCACCCCGGAAGGTTTATATGCATACAAACCTACCAAACGCTACCTGGCTGAGGTAGCAGAATCAAAGCAAATGTCGCCACCATCTGAACATGGCACAAAATTTAATTACCGTGGCAAGAGTTTCCTTGTCACGACTCTCATGGAGAATCGAAAGGGCTACACGCAGCGTCAATTCGAGGATGCGAAGCGTGCGCGTAAGCTC
>JBMFGW010000383.1:0-621 GCA_049977145.1 Phycisphaerae bacterium | reverse complement strand
CTCACGGTACTTGTGCACTATCGGTCACCAGGGAGTATTTAGGCTTAGAGGGTGGTCCCCCTATATTCAGACAGGATTTCACGTGTCCCGCCCTACTCAAGGACTTACAATCTCGCTTCGCATACGGGGCTATCACCCGCTATGGCCGGAGTTTCCAATCCGTTCTGCTGCTCAACCATAAGCCACTGGCCTGTTCCGCGTTCGCTCGCCACTACTAACGGAATCTCATTTGATGTCTTTTCCTCCAGGTACTGAGATGTTTCAGTTCCCCGGGTTCGCCTCTGCAACCTATGTATTCAGTTGCAGATACCCTTGCGGGTGGGTTGCCCCATTCGGATATCCACGGATCAACGCCTGCTCGCGGCTCCCCGTGGCTTTTCGCAGCGTGCCACGTCCTTCATCGCCTCCTGGTGCCAAGGCATCCACTGAATGCCCTTCATTCACTTACAATCTCAACTCACCATCGCCTCGATCAGCCACTTACGCAGCCAATAAATTTGACGGCCCACCATGCATAGACATCATCACGAACATCCATGCACGGCAATCAACACACGTCCTGAACACTCGCCCGAAACCATCTTTCGGTCACGGCTTTCACCGCAATCCGGGTCAGACACC
>JBMFGW010000382.1:0-622 GCA_049977145.1 Phycisphaerae bacterium | reverse complement strand
GAACCATCGGGGAGCGTTTTCACCACGTCAAAGACCACCGTGTTGGAGACACGCCCCAGGACGTATCGGCCCGTATCAATTGCCTGACGCAGCAGGCTATAACCGTAAAATCCGCGATCCCAGAGGATTAAATCCAGCAGGGGCCGGGCTTTTTTCACCAGTGCCCCGGCCAGTGGATATTCATGTTTTTTGCAAGGCTTGACCAGCAGTTCAACGGCCATGTGTGTACCGGCCTCCAGTAGACGCATCAGATGAACTTGGGGATAGCCTGCGGGGACCACGCGGCCGGAACGGCGGGTCGTAGGTTTGCCGAAGGCTTTCCGATTGGCAGGGGTGTCCGGCAGCAGCAGCTTCTGACCGTCGATGATCATCAAACGTAAACCGCGATAGAAGGCCCCGCGCGTCGTGCGCCGTGCCAGGGGACGCGATACGGCGAGAAACAGTTGCCGCAGCGGCCGGGCACCCAAACGGGAACGGGCCTTGCTGAGGGCCGATTTGCCGGGCGGTGGCTGGCCCAACCCCGCCGCTTGCAGCAGGTCGTGCAACGTGCCGGCCACCTGCCGCCATAGGGCCGGAATATCACGATCACCCCACAGGCCAATAGCAATAACCAGCCACACCA
>JBMFGW010000381.1:0-624 GCA_049977145.1 Phycisphaerae bacterium | reverse complement strand
TGGGGCGCTGGTGACCACAAAATGCGCCACCGAGAACATCACCCGCTGCCTTTTTTCAACTTATTACAACGGAATCAGGTCAATCGGATGGATACTTGAGGTGTAGTGAATTTCGAAAGTCGATGGACTCGAAATACCTCTTCGAAATTTGATAACACGGCGACTGCAATAACTTTTGAAGTCCCGGGTGGATTTCCTTCAATGATAGCTCGTTGTTTCAAGCACAACTTCGACTTTACAACGACGTTTTCAGATTAAAAATCGGGCTAATACTGACGGAGATATGAGTCCCGTCGTGTGCGACACTGATTCGACTTTTTGTTGTTGCCGGAAAATTCCACTTCGGTGGCTGTAACTCTTGATCTACCTGACCAAATTCAACAAACGATGGCTTGATCTCTTTGTCTTGATGAGACAAAGACGTCTATATGTTGTGTGTTTCAATACAACCTGTATTGGTGAAGTTATGATCGAAAATGTGAAATTTTCGGATCTGTTCCTGACAAGAGAAATTCGACGATTTTACGACTGCCTGTAACTTGATGAATATCTAATCGATTCTCTTGATTCTTTTTCGCCAATCTTTAGCTTAGTTAATAGAAGAGTGTAGAAAGTTGAACGGGC
>JBMFGW010000380.1:0-625 GCA_049977145.1 Phycisphaerae bacterium | reverse complement strand
CAGCGATGGTAGAGCCTGTCTATGCCTGCACGTTGGCTTCGTTAATGTGACCTGGCTGGTGGGCGTGTGCCGCCGGGCTTTCGCCTGCCGTCTATGCCCGCACATTGGCTTTGTTAATGTGACGTCATCAGGAATTCAGGCTGGTGCGGGTGGAGTGTCCCGTCTATGCCCGCACATTGGCTTTGTTAATGTGACGGCGCGTGCCACGTCAGCGCGTGCCGTATCATCGGCCCGTCTATGCCCGCACACTGGCTTTGTTAATGTGACACCGGCTGATCCGGCGACGCCGCCGGGCATTGGCCTGCTGTCTATGCCTGCACGTTGGCTTTGTTAATGTGACCAGCGTGCCCTCGGTGACGCCGATCACCTCGGCGGCCCTGTCTATGCCTGCACGTTGGCTTCGTTAATGCGACCGGCTATCTGGCATGGTTATGGATGATGTGGTCACCTGTCTATGCCTGCGCATTGGCTTAGTTAATGCGACCTAATGTTCTTGGCCGCCCATCATGCAGCGGCGCGCCCTGTCTATGCCCGCACATTGGCTTTGTTAATGTGACCCACAAGTCGCGCCGCCCCAAAGGAATCGACAGCCAGCCGTCTATGCCCGCACATTGGCTTTGTTAAT
>JBMFGW010000379.1:0-625 GCA_049977145.1 Phycisphaerae bacterium | reverse complement strand
ATTGACCGCACTTGATGCAGGCCGGACAACCCGCCATCCCGGATAGCCTGGTTCACTTCAGCACGATTCATCGTGCGCTTGGAAATCAGCACCAACTCCGGGATTTCCTGCTTTTCTTTCGCGATCACGGCCAGCGCCGGTCCATTATTGGCGGACGAGGAAAAATTTTGTTCCAGAACATCCTCAATGGCAGGCAACGAAATCATTTCTCCTCCCAACTTTACAAAGCGCTGTAGTCTTCCCACAAAAGTCAGGTGGCCGGTGGCATCCGCCTTGATAAGATCACCGGTGCGATACCAGTTTTCACCTGACCATTGCACAAAGGGAGAAGTATTCTGTTCTCCCAGATAGCCCTTGAAAATACTGGGCCCGCGCACCAGCAGCATTCCGGCCTGATCCGGCGCGGCGCGCTGTTGCGTTGCCTCATCGACAATAGCCCACTGAACGGATGGCAAAGGTATTCCGATGCTGCCGGGCCGGATGTCATCTTCCCGTGCCACAGAGACAATTGGCGAACACTCAGTTATGCCGTACCCCTCCAGAATTAAGGCCCGCGGACAGCTCTTTTTCAAGGCGTCGTACACGCTTTGCGGGCACTTTTCCGCCCCGGTTACGCAGATGCGCA
>JBMFGW010000378.1:0-624 GCA_049977145.1 Phycisphaerae bacterium | reverse complement strand
CTGTACATGCACGCCCTGGTGGCCATTAGACGTCAGCCATTGCGCCAGCTTTGCCGGCAACTGGTTGTCGATAAGAAATGTCACGAGGTCTGCAACACCATGTGGTCAGTCTGAAGCGATGCGTAGGCGATGGCCGCGAAAATGTCTTCTCGCTGCAAATAGGGGTAGTCTTCAAGAATTTCTTCCACGGACGCGCCGGCACCCAGCAATTCCAGCAGATCGCTGACGCGCATGCGTTGGCCGCGAATACAGGGCCGCCCACCGCATTTTCCCGCTTCTACGGTTATGCGGGATAGCAATTCGGACCGGTTCAATTCATTCATATTCTCACCGCTACTTGTCAATGAGCCACAGGCCCACATAAATTGTAAAGACTATTATAGCAACTTACTGCACACGCGGAGCGCTTCGCTCAATGAACAATGATCACGGATCACGGATCAATAGCGCGGCGGACGCCGCGAAGAACCTGGAACCTGGAACCTGGAACCTAGAACCTGGAACCTGGAACCTAGAATCTAGAACCTAGAACCTGGAACCTGGAACCTAGAATCTAGAATCTAGAATCTAGAACCTAGAATTACTCGGATGCGCTGCGCGTTCAATTGGCGCAACATCCATATT
>JBMFGW010000377.1:0-635 GCA_049977145.1 Phycisphaerae bacterium | reverse complement strand
CAGCGGAGGACGACCGAAGCACGGGCCTGCGCCACGATCAACCGCCCGCAAAAACACCCTCCGATTACCTCTACCGCCTCCGTTGTGGAAATACGTTGTCCTGGGGGCGTCCCGATAAACATCGGGATCCCCGGTCCACATTCTAGTCACGTCCCCGTTTAACCTCCGACGTGCCCAAAGCATATATCATACTGGATTATTGGCCTTGTGAATCATAATTGTATTGCGCCTGCGGGAGCTGCCGCCCGGAAGGCCACGGAAAGACACAACAACCTGATCTGCAAGGGTACAGCCCGATGCAAACCCCGCATTTAATAGGTGACTGTTTCTATTATCGTCCTAATGGAAGACGGGGTTCATAGCGCGGACACAACACGTCCGATCACACCCGAGGTCCCATTTTTTCCAAATGCGGCACACATTTGCCTTCCCCACCGGTTTTTCAGTCTTTTTCGCTCTGGCGTGGGCCTCGGGCGCAACGGCACCAAGGCTTACTGCAGGGCCACACCCCCTTTCCGGGCCGAGATTGTCCGCAGCACTTTCATGAAGCGCACAAGTTTAGGGCCTGTGACAAAATAAACGTTAGGTTTTGGCATTTTTTCCGATAATCGTATAATTCCATTTTGGATGGGTTA
>JBMFGW010000376.1:0-644 GCA_049977145.1 Phycisphaerae bacterium | reverse complement strand
TCCCCAAATTTATAGTTTCAATCCGCTCCGCGGCTTGGGGCCGCGGAGAACCGGAGGACTATGCAGCGCGGTCCATGCGACCGCAGTTTCAATCCGCTCCGCGGCTTGGGGCCGCGGAGAACCAATGCTTCCCATTTTACGGGCTGTCCGGAAGCTGTTTCAATCCGCTCCGCGGCTTGGGGCCGCGGAGAACTACTCTTGAGGCCCGGATCATCAATCGGATCCGGTTTCAATCCGCTCCGCGGCTTGGGGCCGCGGAGAACCCGCCGCATTCACGATGGTCAGAAGCTCATCTGCGTTTCAATCCGCTCCGCGGCTTGGGGCCGCGGAGAACATTGTTCATACTCGCTGATTCGCACCGGCTTGACGTTTCAATCCGCTCCGCGGCTTGGGGCCGCGGAGAACACGGTGTAATCACATCACCGCGAAGTTTATTTTTCGTTTCAATCCGCTCCGCGGCTTGGGGCCGCGGAGAACCAGATTGCATCATCCGCCGCATCGTCCAGGTACGCGTTTCAATCCGCTCCGCGGCTTGGGGCCGCGGAGAACGCAGTAGATCCAGAATTATACGACGGATGTGATGTTTCAATCCGCTCCGCGGCTTGGGGCCGCGGAGAACGAGCCAGATCGTACGGATCACGTAG
>JBMFGW010000375.1:0-646 GCA_049977145.1 Phycisphaerae bacterium | reverse complement strand
CCGCGGAGCGGATTGAAACCGAAGAACATTGCGACGATTGCGATTACTGCGTAGTTCTCCGCGGCCCCAAGCCGCGGAGCGGATTGAAACACTGCCGCGCATGGAATTGAACCAGTGGATTACGCGTTCTCCGCGGCCCCAAGCCGCGGAGCGGATTGAAACGATACATGATCCCATTCTTCGCCATCCGAAACAATGTTCTCCGCGGCCCCAAGCCGCGGAGCGGATTGAAACACGCGCTAAGGTTGGCCAGCAGTGCAATCTGTATGCAGTTCTCCGCGGCCCCAAGCCGCGGAGCGGATTGAAACTCAGGCTGTGTTTTTACTTTACCAAGGATACGGGTTCTCCGCGGCCCCAAGCCGCGGAGCGGATTGAAACTTGACCATCAAGGCTAAACTAGAGTCGGTCGAATGGTTCTCCGCGGCCCCAAGCCGCGGAGCGGATTGAAACACCAACCAACGATTGACCGGCTGGAAGCGAACCTTGTTCTCCGCGGCCCCAAGCCGCGGAGCGGATTGAAACGTCCATCTATGATGGAAGTGATAATGGATTCGATGTTCTCCGCGGCCCCAAGCCGCGGAGCGGATTGAAACAAGATGCTGGTTCAACGGCAGCCCCTGCGATTGTGTTCTCCGCGGCCCCAAGC
>JBMFGW010000374.1:0-651 GCA_049977145.1 Phycisphaerae bacterium | reverse complement strand
CGGCTTGGGGCCGCGGAGAACTGCTCTTCGGGCGATGGCTCCATGATCTCGCCGGGTTTCAATCCGCTCCGCGGCTTGGGGCCGCGGAGAACGGCCGAGCCGTTTGAAGTCCAGATAGGCCAGCAGGCTGTTTCAATCCGCTCCGCGGCTTGGGGCCGCGGAGAACGCTTTCAGGTCTCGGACGATTTTCCCGCACCTAGCGTTTCAATCCGCTCCGCGGCTTGGGGCCGCGGAGAACCTTCGTCCCGTCATGGGCTTGAACACGAACACGGGGTTTCAATCCGCTCCGCGGCTTGGGGCCGCGGAGAACGACGATGAGTGGAAAATTTACAACCGGTTCAAGCGGTTTCAATCCGCTCCGCGGCTTGGGGCCGCGGAGAACGAACGTGGTGATGCTCGCCCGGTGCCAGCCGTTCGTTTCAATCCGCTCCGCGGCTTGGGGCCGCGGAGAACCACATTCTCATCATTTATCGAAGCGCTGCACGACGTTTCAATCCGCTCCGCGGCTTGGGGCCGCGGAGAACCACGACCGTCGTTACCATTCCCAAAGTGTATTACGTTTCAATCCGCTCCGCGGCTTGGGGCCGCGGAGAACCGGCAGCGTACCGATTGCCCACCACCATGAGAATGTTTCAATCCGCTCCGCGGCTT
>JBMFGW010000373.1:0-666 GCA_049977145.1 Phycisphaerae bacterium | reverse complement strand
GCTCGGGCTCTGCCGTCGTTCCCGGGAATGACTATATAATTTACGCCCCGCCGGCGGTTGGCCAAACCGCCAGCCCATTGATATACGTGTATGTGACAACGGTGAACCTGTGACAAGGATCAGAGATCAATGACCAATGATCAATGATCAATGAATAATGAGTAATGAACAATGAGTAAAAACAAAACAATTTCACCACAAAGACACGAAGACACAAAGAACAACGGACGTGCCGAGCCACAGAGGACACAGAGACCACAGAGTTACGGGCGGGTGGGGACACCCGCGCTCCCAGCCCGTGCCACGTACCGCCGACATCCTGTCGGCCCGGAATGCAGGCAAGATGCCTGCGTTACAACCCGCGCAGCGTCCGAGAATCCAGAATCCAGAATCCAGAATCCAGAAATCCGTAACGCGGGCATCTTGCCCGCAATGGGGCGGGTGGGGACACCCGCGCTCCCAACCCGCGCCGCGTACCGCCGACATCCTGTCGGCCCGGAATGCAGGCAAGATGCCTGCGTTACAACCCGCGCCGCGCTTCCGAATTATTCTGTCTCCTGTCTCCTGTCTCCTGACTCCTCGGCCAAATCTGTGCAATCTGTGAAATCTGTGGATACCGACAATGATCAAAGATCAATGACCAATGATCAAAAACAAGGAATTCCA
>JBMFGW010000372.1:0-667 GCA_049977145.1 Phycisphaerae bacterium | reverse complement strand
CATAGGCATGGGCCAGTACGTCTTTCCGGTACACCTTGTCATACAACGCATGGAACCGCTGCGTGGGAGAATCCTTCGCTTTGGCATGCAACGTCGCCTGCAGCTTCTGAACACTGGGTGGAGTTGTTAGACTCATTTCTGGCCAATCTCCTTTGCGCCCCGCGCTGCTTCCTACGCTGCCCTTACAACTAAGGCCCCTTCCCTCCATCCCGACTTGATCGGAACTTCAGCGGTACTACGAGCCTTTCCGCCACCCCAGTGCGGCCCGAAACCTTTCCTTGCGGATGTTCCGGTTGAGAGTCACACGCTCCCACCGCTGGGGCTTCCCGTGTTGCGTTTCGTTTCCTGTGCTGACATGCTGCCACCAATACCCCGGCAGGTTCATCCGAGCGGGATCGTTCTGGCTGCCTGGCAGCTTTGCTCGGATGACGGCGGCCTTCCCCGAACAACGAGCGGGTCGGCTCCTGCATTGACACTTTCGAGGCTTGTTCGGTGTTCACATTATATTGCGGCCTGTCAGCTCGCCGATCGCCTTACGCGACCTTTCCATCGAGAGCTTCAGCAGCTTTGTTACCTCCGCTACCGTCCCGATTGCTACCGGCTGGAACGATTACTTTGCCGGGCGGGTATTTCCCCGCTGAAAACTAACGCCTTATCACGGCGCACC
>JBMFGW010000371.1:0-670 GCA_049977145.1 Phycisphaerae bacterium | reverse complement strand
TGGGACATAAGTAGGGGAATCCAAACTGCCATGATCAAAGAACCAAAGATCAAAGGTACCCGTTCACGGCAAGGTTTTATCCGTTTACTTTTTTCGTGGTGCAGGTTTTCCCACCTGCATTCGTTACTGCGGCAGACAATCCCCGCGCGCCCGGATACGCCACAAAAAAGGCAACGGATAAGCCCCCGCCCGTGAACGGTTACGGAATTTTCAAACACATCCATTCTACGCAGAGGCCATTGTAAATCTCCTCCGGTTTTCTCCGGTACTGCGGTGAATTTTCGTCGTTCCGTGGTGGTTGCGGTGGCATTGCGCCTTTTACGCCCGTTAACGCCTCATTATTTTGACTAAATTTAATAATGACTTGACCAAATTTGATATTGTGTGAGGCGGGCCGAGCGTGCTATGCTTCTTATGTCGAGCGGATCAATAGAGTGGTCTTGCGGAGGTTTTTGGAAATGTGGCAAAGATGTCGTGTTGTGAAACATCACGGTTTTACGATTGTTGAGCTTCTGGTGGTAATCAGCATCATCGCCCTGCTTATTGCGTTGCTTTTGCCCGCTTTGGCCCGGGCTAGGAAACTGGCGTTAACCACGGATTGCCTATCTAACCTAAGCCAGCAGGGGGTAGTGATGCAGATGTACACGGACCAGTTTGAGGGGATGGTACC
>JBMFGW010000370.1:0-678 GCA_049977145.1 Phycisphaerae bacterium | reverse complement strand
CGCAGCTACGAAAACTCCAGACGATCCGTCCGAATCGGCAAAGCTCGTATGGGACCACTACTACGCCAACCACCAGAAGAAGGGCGCGTTCAAGCACCTGAAGGTGGCGGACATTTTCATGGGCGGCGGCACCACGCTGGTGGAAGGCTCGCGTCTGGGCATGCAGATGGTCGGCAACGACCTCAACCCGGTTGCGTGGTTCGTGGTCAAGCAGGAACTGGCCAATGTCGATCTGGAGCAGGTGAAGAAGCTGCTTGCCGACATCGAGGCCGAGGTCAAGCCGCAGATCATGCCGTACTACTACTGCGACGGCCCGGAGGGTGAAAAAGGAACGTGGACGCACCTGCCGACCAATAAGGTGATGCCCGCCGACTTCGACCCGCTCACCATTCCGCGTGAGCAGCGCAAGGACTACCGCTACGAAGGCCCGGAAATCATCTACACCTTCTGGGCCAAGCATGGGCCGTGTCAGGTGACGGGCTGCGGCCACCGCACGCCGATCATGACCAGCCCGGTCATGGCGGTGAAGACGCTCGCCGTCAAGCACTGGGAGCACGCCTGCGGCAAGTGCGGCGGCACTTTCCACGTCGAGGAAGAAGCCGCGCGCATGGCGCCGGATGTGCCGCTGTACGTCGCGCCATCGGAGCACCCATTCTCCGTGCTCGACCCAAAGCGCGG
>JBMFGW010000369.1:0-690 GCA_049977145.1 Phycisphaerae bacterium | reverse complement strand
ATGCGAGCAAACAGCGACAGTTCACCGGCGGAGGTTCTCGCTTCGCGGTCGGCGACACGCTGATGGCTCGAATCACACCATGTCTTGAGAATGGAAAGATCACTCGTTTCGCTGGAGAAGTAGGTGAGATTGGCCACGGTTCGACCGAATTCATCGTCATTCGAGGTCGAGAAGGCGTGAGTGATACGGACTATGCCTACTATCTGACGAAGTGGGAAGGCGTTTGTGGCTACGCAATCAGCCAGATGACGGGAACGTCCGGCCGCCAGAGAGTGCCGACCGCAGCGCTCGACAATCTGAAAATTCAGCTTCCACCCCTCCCCGAACAACGCGCCATCGCCCACATCCTCGGCACGCTGGACGACAAAATCGAACTCAACCGCCGCCAGAACGAAACGCTCGAAGCCATGGCCCGCACCTTGTTCAAGGCGTGGTTCGTGGACTTCGAGCCGGTGCGCGCCAAGCTGGAAGGCCGCTGGCAGCGCGGCCAGACGCTCCCCGGCCTGCCCGCCCACCTCTATGACCTCTTCCCCGACCGCCTCGTCGAATCGGAATTGGGCGAGATTCCGGAGGGGTGGGAGGTCGGACGCATAGCGGATCTCGCTGAGGTAATGAGCGGTAGGAGGCCTGTCGCACGATTTTCCAGTCCCTGTGGAGAGGCACGAGTACCTCTTTGGGGTGGCAACGGAC
>JBMFGW010000368.1:0-696 GCA_049977145.1 Phycisphaerae bacterium | reverse complement strand
CATCGGTAATGGGCGATAAGAAACTCCGCCCCCGAATCCGCAAGTTGTCGCGCATCTTCCAAATAAGGCCGCAATTCCGGAAACAATGGAATTATCCGGAACTCGTGGCCCTCAATATGCTCGGTCTTCGGGCTTCTTACTCGAATCGTTCCCTTTTTCCAGTCTATTTCACTCCATCGCAGTTCCGGCGGTTCGGTATTGATACGCAGCCCGCCGTAGCGGGCCAGAGCTACCAGTAACCGCCATTCCGCATTGGGGCAGGCATCTATGACCTTCTGAATCGTTTCCCGATCTATGAACGCTTGCCGTGACTTGTCCGCCCGTACATTGCACGGTATTCCCTCGAACGGGTTACCGGCCCGGTAGGCACCTTGCTTGATCGCCGCTTTGAAAAACTGCCTGGCAAGGCCGACTTTCCGCCGGGCGCTGCTGTTGGCGGCAAGGCCGTTATCGACCATGAAACGGACGAACTTCGCCGCTTCAATGGGGGTTATCTGGTTGATTGGTCGATCTTTTCCAAAACACCGCACCAGCCAGCGCCGAGCTTGCTCGTAGCTGGCTTTGGTATTGGGTTTTCTGTCGCTTTGCCCTGCAACGTAGCGGCTAAGAAAGCTATCCAACGTTTCCCGGCAGTGTTGCCGTGCTGCCAGCAGGCCGGTCTTGGCAATCCGCGCATGGAGTTGGTCCGGCAAAGCC
>JBMFGW010000367.1:0-697 GCA_049977145.1 Phycisphaerae bacterium | reverse complement strand
GCATGTCGGTCACATTAACAAAGCCAACGCGCAGGCATAGACAGGGCGCCGAAGATTAAAAAGTAGAATCAACCAAGAATGTCACATTAACAAAGCCAATGCGCAGGCATAGACAGTCAATGGCTCCCCGGATGCTCGCCGGATGACGTACCGTCACATTAACAAAGCCAATGCGCAGGCATAGACGGGAAAGATATTCGTGTGTGTCCATTCTTGGCGCTCCAAGTCGCATTAACAAAGCCAACGCGCAGGCATAGACGGGTATACCAAGCAATCGTCTGATCGGGCGAAGATCCAGTCACATTAACAAAGCCAGTGTGCAGGCATAGACCGGATACCGTTATGACACACTCCACTACTACACACGCGTCGCATTAACAAAGCCAACGCGCAGGCATAGACAGGAGCTTTCCAGGCACGCCGCCGAGTGTATGGCGGATGGTCACATTAACGAAGCCAACGTGCAGGCATAGACAGGACTCCGCGAGCATGGCGCGGCAGGTCTCTTTTGCGTCACATTAACAAAGCCAACGCGCAGGCATAGACAGGGCCGATTCACATTACATCGCGCCTACCGCGTTGGCGGTCGCATTAACAAAGCCAACGCGCAGGCATAGACCGAAACCAAAGAGCGGAGACAACAAGTGCCTGACGCCGGTCACATTAACAAAGCCAATGTGCGGGCATAGACAGCATC
>JBMFGW010000366.1:0-706 GCA_049977145.1 Phycisphaerae bacterium | reverse complement strand
GTACCAAATCGGCATTCATGCACGCCATCCGCCCAAGGCAGTGCGCGAATTGGATGTGGATCAATCAATATCGTATGAAAGCCGGGATGCATCGGATCAGGTTTGATCCCCACCAGATCGTTGTACATCCAACCCAAGATGTCGCCGAACATGATGTGATTCATGGAAGCCGGATGCAACCCCCAACCTTCCCAAAGTGTTGTGGCACCATGCAGTATCCCTTGACCATAACTAGGATAGGTCGTTTGCGTGGCGATGCGATACGCCAACGCGGTATGTCCGTAACGGCTTAGAACGCGAAACAAACACTTATCACCCAGTGCCCCGACATCCAGATGATCTTGACGCTGGTGCACATCTTGCACAAGGCGTTGCAGCACCAATGGACGCATTTCTCTGGTCGCCAGTCCATAATACAGCGGCATGGCCTGTGCGGTTTGGCCGGCATTGCCGTATATGCCGTTGCCCTTGTAAAACCGCTGATTAAACGCATGGCGAATGTTTGCCGCATCCAGTGTGAATGTTGCGACATCTTTCCGCCGATGCAGCACGGTGGCGATGCGGGACAGAAGCACCGCATCATGATACACAATGCAGGTGGCGGTAAAGGAAAGCGGCAGCCTAAGTTTGGCGGAACTGAGCCAGTCGCCGAGCCCGCCGTGAGCAATGTCATGTGGGGCAAATGACATCACAAAACGAAAGAAGC
>JBMFGW010000365.1:0-713 GCA_049977145.1 Phycisphaerae bacterium | reverse complement strand
CATCAAGTACCAGGAACAGCTCAGGTGTTATCTTGAATGCAAGGATAATCTTCGTCAAGGTCTGACAAAGGCATATGCTTTGATTTTTGGAAATTACTGCACCAAAGCAATGCAATCTCGGGTTGAGGCACACCGAGATTTTGAAAAAGAAATTGAAAATGATCCAATTAAATTATTAGAAGTTATAAAAGTGTTGATGCATGATCCCATCCGTGCTCAGTACCCACTGATCTCAATGACAAATGCATTGTCTCAGCTGGTTAACTTAAAGCAAGGACATGATGAAGGGTTGCTTGACTATATCAAGCACTTCAAGCATGCAAGAGATGTTGCAGTGAGTCACATGGGAACTGATTTACTGGATCAATTTGCTGAGTATCAGGAGGAGTTCAAAGGCCTCACTACAGATTCAGATAAGAAGAAATTCAAGGAAGAAGTTTTTGACACCTGGATGGCTTTTTGGTGATCAGGGGAAGTGATCATAGTAAATATGGATCATCGACTGCCAATTTTGTTCAGCAGTACTTTCTTGGAAATGATCAATACCCCCGCACAATTGAAATGGCAACTGATGTCCTGTCCCAGCATCGGTTTGACTCGAAATTTTATGAGAATCAGAAGAAGCACCATGTATACAAACAAAATGAAAAAGCTGTTGGTGCCGGTGTTCGAGTTCGATATGACCTTCGACACCCGGAAGGTACCGCTCGCGG
>JBMFGW010000364.1:0-713 GCA_049977145.1 Phycisphaerae bacterium | reverse complement strand
TTGGTCCCGGCCGGAGCGCCCTTAAACTCCTTCCACACGAACACGCCCCATAATGCTCCCACCAGTGTCGCTCCCTGTCCGAGGCCGTAGGCCAGCGCCGGCCCCGCCGCCGCTGCGGCAATAATGCTGAAGCTCATACCGAGGTTCCAGATAACACCGCCAAGAATGCCTACCGCGTGGAGCCGAAGGTTCCCTTTCATAAAGTAATCGCGGAATGGCACCGGGGCACCGGAAAACGGCTTGGCCATCATGATGCTGTTCCATAGGAAGTTAGAAGCCAACACGCCAGCGGAAAACAGGACAATGGCCGTGTAGGGACTTAGCTTGCCCGCCTGGAGAGCTTTCGTGAGAGGGTTAACCTGACCTATGGACTGGGCGACAAAACTATAAAACCACCCCATCAGCAAACCGGCTGCAACGGAGAGGATAATACCCTTGACCGGCGTCTTATGGCCAGCGGAGGCCAATTTCTTATAAGCCAATGCGTCGAGGATGATCGCAATCAAAATCCCGACAACGCCCAGCGCCAGCATCGGGACATTGCCCTGCCGGGTGGCAAGAAAGGTTGTGGCTACACCGAGACACAGCGCCAGCCCGACGCCCACGGGAAACGCGACAGCAAGGCCGGCGACATCGATTGCCGCAACCAGCAGAATGTTAGACAAGTTGAAAATCACACCGCCGAAGAATGCGGAAGCAAGCCACTTAAGGTC
>JBMFGW010000363.1:247-723 GCA_049977145.1 Phycisphaerae bacterium | reverse complement strand
ATCATGCCCCTTATGTCCTGGGCTACACACGTGCTACAATGGGAAAGACAATGAGCTGCAAATCTGTAAATTTAAGCAAATCTCTTAAACTTTCTCGTAGTTCGGATTGTGGGCTGCAACTCGCCCACATGAAGTTGGAATCGCTAGTAATCGCCAGTCAGCTATATGGCGGTGAATCCGTTCCCGGGCCTTGCACACACCGCCCGTCACGCCACGGAAGCTGGTGTTTTCGGAAGTCCTCAAGCTAACCCGCAAGGGAGGCAGAGGCCGATGAAAACATCGGTAACTGGGGCGAAGTCGTAACAAGGTAGCCGTAGGGGAACCTGCGGCTGGATCACCTCCTTTTTTAACGGATAACGCTTGCTACGCTATCCTCTCATTGAGCTATTAACCCTTAGGGCCTCTAGCTCAGTTTGGTTAGAGCGTACCCCTGATAAGGGTAAGGTCACTGGTTCAAATCCAGTGAGGCCCATTAT
>JBMFGW010000363.1:0-237 GCA_049977145.1 Phycisphaerae bacterium | reverse complement strand
GAGCGCCTGCTTTGCAAGCAGGATGTCGTGGGTTCAAATCCCACCATCTCCATGTGTAAAACGTGGAGAAGCTCATACTTTATAAGTTGAATAGGTTTGAGAGAAGAAGTAATTAAAGTGGGTATGCAAGTTAGTAAGGGTCCTTGGTGGATGCCTTGGCAGCTAGAGTGGATGAAGGACGTGGTAAGCTGCGATAAGCCGGGTGGAGGCGCAAACAGCCTTTGAGGCCCGGATCTC
>JBMFGW010000362.1:241-729 GCA_049977145.1 Phycisphaerae bacterium | reverse complement strand
ATCGCCAATACGCCGATCGCCACACAGACGCCCAGTATTGCCAACTCGGCGTTTACGAATTTCACACTGAACTTCACGGCACCATCGGCCTCAACTGAGATCGAATTTTTAAATAACACCTCAGATACCGTCGGTGGAACCGTCGATGTGGCAAATGTCTCACTGACGGCCGTGCCGGAGCCAGCTACGCTGGGTCTGGTGGCGGCAGGTGGCCTGGGGTTACTGTTGCTCAAACGGCGGAAGGCGGTTTGATGGGGTGGCTGGCTTCGGACGCGCCGGCAGAAAGGGCCAGCGGCACCGCCGACGGAGCCGGTGGCTACGTGGAGTTTGGGGGCGCGGGTGTTCCCACCCGCCGTTGGTCGGCTGTGAACGGCCCAGTAACGCGGGTTTTCCCGGGCTGGGCTGCCGTCGATAACCGATGGCAACGGGGGCCGATGAGATTAAAGCTCTCGGCCCCTCTTTTTTCCCGGCGCGCCGGGACTGAAAAC
>JBMFGW010000362.1:0-231 GCA_049977145.1 Phycisphaerae bacterium | reverse complement strand
AAAACTGAATACTTTGCACTGAACGCTAAAACAAGGAGTTTTTTATGAAACGCCGCGGCTTCACCCTCATAGAATTATTGGTGGTGATTTCCATTATCGCCATTCTGATTGCGCTATTGCTACCGGCTTTGGCCAAGGCTAAGCAATTGGCCCTAAGCATTCAGTGCCTGGCCAATTTGCGCTCGCTGGGGCAGATCGACACGGAATACACCAATGTTTACGAGGGCAACC
>JBMFGW010000361.1:0-732 GCA_049977145.1 Phycisphaerae bacterium | reverse complement strand
TGAGGGGTATTGGGTGTGGTTTTTCGACGGTAAAGTGTTCTCATGTAAATACTGCAAATTTCCTTGATTTTCGAGGGGTCTGTTTTTAGTGTCGGGAAATCGAAAATTGATATAAGTCATTATCTCACAAGTAGTTACCATATTTTCTCGCCAAAACTCCGGATTAATTCATCAAAAAATCATGCAATAGGCCCTGTGTGCCGGTCATGTTTGCGGACATGGCGCCAAGTTCTTTATTCAGACTGGCCAACCATTGCGGCAATTGTAATTCCTCATTTTTTAGAACAATGCCACGCACTTCATCGCATCGGCTTAAATGCAGCCCGTGGCCGGAGTTGTCCAGTACAAAGCGATTTGATCCTAGATGAATGGTAATACCCACCACATGCTGTGTTTTCGCAAATAGGGAATCTTTCTTGCGATGTACTTCTACCTGTCCAGGCAGGGATTGTTCCATCCGCGTTGCAAACGCTTCCAGAAATGACTTGATATCCTTTTCCGCGCGGCGCAGAAACGCCGCGTGAAGATCAAATTCGCCAACTTCTTCCATGGAACTCAAGACCTCGCCAAATCGACGTACCATTATCCAACTATGGATTATAGACCTTAGACGATTGTGTCGGCAATATCCACACCTACACCCCGCCGCAAGGCCGGCTAGGAGCCTGTCCAAGTAATACCCCTTGCTCCAAGGAATTCTTTTTTAATACTTGACGTGTAGTCATATATATG
>JBMFGW010000360.1:0-733 GCA_049977145.1 Phycisphaerae bacterium | reverse complement strand
CGGGTTTCAATCCGCTCCGCGGCTTGGGGCCGCGGAGAACATGCGGAAATACTTCTCCGCGTTGCCATTTATCTTGTTTCAATCCGCTCCGCGGCTTGGGGCCGCGGAGAACGTGCACAGAAATCACACATTGACATGGTCAGACGTTTCAATCCGCTCCGCGGCTTGGGGCCGCGGAGAACGCGGCAGCGTACCGATTGCCCACCACAATGAGAATGTTTCAATCCGCTCCGCGGCTTGGGGCCGCGGAGAACGCGCCGGCCCCGAAGGTTGATATGCGCATCGCCGGGTTTCAATCCGCTCCGCGGCTTGGGGCCGCGGAGAACCCGGCTCCACTGGTGAGCCGGGGCCGGACGGGCGGTTTCAATCCGCTCCGCGGCTTGGGGCCGCGGAGAACATTCAGTCCCACCAACTCATATCCCCGCGACTCGGTTTCAATCCGCTCCGCGGCTTGGGGCCGCGGAGAACCGGCCCGCTCAACGGTGTGTTGACCCTAGTTTCAATCCGCTCCGCGGCTTGGGGCCGCGGAGAACCCGGCTCCGGCTCCCGCCTCCGCAAGGCTGGCTCCGTTTCAATCCGCTCCGCGGCTTGGGGCCGCGGAGAACGACACGGTGAAAGCCGTGGTATGGTTAGAAAGGATAGTTTCAATCCGCTCCGCGGCTTGGGGCCGCGGAGAACAGCCGGAGACGACGTGCCAAACGCGGGAACTAAGGGTTTCAATCCGCTCCGCGGC
>JBMFGW010000359.1:0-742 GCA_049977145.1 Phycisphaerae bacterium | reverse complement strand
CAACCGGTTTCAATCCGCTCCGCGGCTTGGGGCCGCGGAGAACGTCTAATTTTAATTATTTTAATTATTCTTTTAGTTTCAATCCGCTCCGCGGCTTGGGGCCGCGGAGAACTTGGCCGCCCTGGAGCAGCAGGTATCCTCATTTGAGTTTCAATCCGCTCCGCGGCTTGGGGCCGCGGAGAACTTTGGTGCGACTCGTCAAAGCCATGCCGAGCAACCGGTTTCAATCCGCTCCGCGGCTTGGGGCCGCGGAGAACCTTGACTCCATGAGCATATACGTCGGCTGGTCAGGAGTTTCAATCCGCTCCGCGGCTTGGGGCCGCGGAGAACGGTGTACCAACAACTTGCCTTCGACCATATTCGCTGTTTCAATCCGCTCCGCGGCTTGGGGCCGCGGAGAACCTTCGCTCATGGTCAGGGGCAAGCTGAAGTTCCTGTTTCAATCCGCTCCGCGGCTTGGGGCCGCGGAGAACTAATATCAGTATGAATTCTGGGTCTTCTTCTTCAGGTTTCAATCCGCTCCGCGGCTTGGGGCCGCGGAGAACCCCGCTGACAAGATTGCCCGTCCGCTTATTCCATACCGTTTCAATCCGCTCCGCGGCTTGGGGCCGCGGAGAACGGGGCCGATCATCGTCTGCTCGTCGGCCAATAAAAGTTTCAATCCGCTCCGCGGCTTGGGGCCGCGGAGAACGCCTGCACCCGGAGAAAAACATATCGGGTATCAAGTTTCAATCCGCTCCGC
>JBMFGW010000358.1:0-771 GCA_049977145.1 Phycisphaerae bacterium | reverse complement strand
CGTGCAGGCATAGACAGCGGTATCCTCGTGAATTTCCGGCTTATGGTTCGTCGCGTCACATTAACAAAGCCAATGCGCAGGCATAGACAGACAAGCCGCCGGTAAGATCGGCATAATGCTGGATTCGTCACATTAACGAAGCCAACGTGCAGGCATAGACAGTTTCCGCCGGCCCGGATAGCGAAGCTGCACAGTATTGTCACATTAACGAAGCCAACGTGCAGGCATAGACAGGACGGTTGGCGGTGGTTCGATGGATACCCCCGACACAGTCACATTAACAAAGCCAACGCGCAGGCATAGACCGAGCCGGTTTTGTCACGCCGCGCGGCGCGATTCTCCAGTCACATTAACAAAGCCAATGTGCGGGCATAGACGGAGCGCGCTTTGATTTGTCAGGCAGAATTCTCGCCACGCGTCACATTAACGAAGCCAACGTGCAGGCATAGACAGACGGCTCGTCCATCGTGTCAATGGCGACAAATTCTGTCACATTAACAAAGCCAGTGTGCAGGCATAGACAGAGGGCGGTAGTAAGTCTACTGAAAACTACAGCGGTTGTCGCATTAACAAAGCCAACGCGCAGGCATAGACAGAAAGGCAAGTAAATGCCCTTAAATTGCCGTCAAATTGGTCGCATTAACAAAGCCAACGCGCAGGCATAGACAGGGCGTCGCTCATTATTATTTCGCGCGATTCCTTGGCGTCGCATTAACAAAGCCAGTGTGCAGGCATAGACGGAGTGTAAGCTCCCATACGCTCGGTTCGGAC
>JBMFGW010000357.1:0-775 GCA_049977145.1 Phycisphaerae bacterium | reverse complement strand
AGCAATACCCGGTGTAAAATTCCCAATTGGTCAGAAGCCCCTGTGCGTTGTACATGGTTGACGGCGACCAGACCGCATGGCTGAGGCTTAACTCCCCTTCGTCTTTTTCCGGGCAGAACAGCAGACTCAACCCGGTCGCGTTCGGCGTGAGAATTCCAGGCCGCGGTGTCGATGGAATCATGTTGGCACCGTTAACGCCGAACGAATCGTAGTACAACATTGCCAAGCCCGCGATGGGGTACGAGTTGAAACCAAAATATATCTGGTCGCCAAAAGGGTAATTACCCAAGTCGGCCAGCGGATATTGCCCCCGGTACGTATCGGCGTATTCATGCAGCGCAATTCCGAGTTGCCGCAGATTCGAAGCGCACTGCATTCGTTCCGCAAGAATCCTGGCTTTGGCCAATGCCGGCAAAAGCAACGCAATGAGAATGGCGATAATGCTGATGACTACAAGTAGTTCGATGAGGGTAAATGCGTTTTGACGTTTCATAGAAAGCTCTTTTTCCGAGTGTTCAGCTTTCAGCCGTCGGGCGAAAAAAAGGAAGGACCGAGAGATTCTATCTCACCAGCCCTTCCGCTGTCATCCATTATCGGCGGCCTCTCCGCATGGAAAATCGCAGGTTATGAGAACCTGCACCACCGATGCGGTCGCAACCGATCAGCGGCGGGTGAGGGCACCCGCACCCCAAGCTCAACGGCTGGCCGACGTACGACGGGTGGGGACATATACACCACGAGGGCGGCCACAGCCGAACAGTGGCGGGCAGGATGC
>JBMFGW010000356.1:0-783 GCA_049977145.1 Phycisphaerae bacterium | reverse complement strand
CGGCGATCAGCACGGACGAAGCGCAGCAAACCATGGACCGCTTTGCCGGGAGAGAGGGCGCCCGGCAGGCCCTGGCCGGTGTGCGGGAGTACTGGAACCGCACCCTGGGCACTGTCTATGTGGAAACACCGGACCCCGCGCTGAATGTTTTGGCGAACGGCTGGCTGCTCTACCAGACCATTTCCAGCAGACTCTGGGGCCGCAGCGGCACTTATCAGTCGGGCGGGGCCTACGGTTTCCGCGATCAGCTGCAAGACACCATGGCGCTGGTTCATGCCGCACCCTGGCTGGCCCGCGAGCAGCTGATCCGTTGTGCAGAGCGCCAGTTCCGCCAGGGCGATGTCCAGCACTGGTGGCACCCGCCCCATGGCCAGGGGGTACGCACCCATATTTCAGATGATTATCTCTGGTTACCCTATGCCACCTGCCGTTTTGTGATGGCCACCGGCGATACTGGCGTACTCGACGAGAATATTCGCTTTCTTGAGGGTCGCGAGCTGAACCCGGAGGAGGAGTCCTACTACGACCAGCCCCAGCAATCTGCCGAATCGGCCAGTCTTTATGATCACTGCGTGCGGGCGCTCAAAAACGGACTGCGGTTTGGTGCCCATGGATTGCCGCTGATGGGCTGTGGTGACTGGAATGACGGGATGAATCTGGTCGGCCGTGAGGGCCGGGGCGAGAGTGTCTGGCTGGCCTGGTTTCTGATTCAGAACCTGCACCAGTTTGCCGGGCTCGCCCGCAACCGGGGTGATACCGCCATCGTTGATCTGTGTGTGCAAC
>JBMFGW010000355.1:0-784 GCA_049977145.1 Phycisphaerae bacterium | reverse complement strand
ATCGCGGAGAATTGCCCTACTGAAACGGCCTGTTTTCACGCCCAGCAATGCGTGGAGAAATATCTTAAATCAGTGTTGGTTCTCCGGGGCGTCGATTTTCCCCGCACGCATAGCATCCGTGCGTTGATGGGGATGCTGCCTGCCGGGCTGCGTCCCAAGTTGACCGTCATTGAGCAGGACCAGTTGACGGAATACGCAACAACCACACGGTATCCGGGGGACTACGAGCCAATCACGCTCGCTGGTGCGCGTCGGGCGATACGGCTGGCCAGTCGCGTTAGATCCGAAATTCGCAAGCGTCATCCGGAACTGCAGTAATCCCCGCGGCGCATCCAGAACCTAGAATCCGGAATCTAGAACCTAGAACCTAGAATCTAGAATCTGGAGTTCAGAAGATGCTAAATACCAAATGCGCAATGCTCCTCCGCTTACCTCCGCTACCTCCTGTGAATTCACGTAGTGTTTTTTACCACAGAGGAAGGGGAGGCGGTGGAGGGGAACTCAATGACCAATGACCAATGACCAATACTGATAATACTGATCCTGCGGATCGCTTTTCGGAGAAAAGAAAAATTGAATTCTAAAAACTTGATCATTGCTCATTGCTCATTGCTCATTGGAGCCACGCGATGAAAATCGCCCTATTTATCGATACCGTTGCTTTCGCAGGCACGGAACGGCACGTTCTGGATTTGGGGCAGTCGCTGGTGGCGGCTGGGGCGGCGGTGATTATTGCCTGCCCGGCGGCTTCGCCTTTGACGCCGCGCTGCACGGCTGTGGGCCT
>JBMFGW010000354.1:0-834 GCA_049977145.1 Phycisphaerae bacterium | reverse complement strand
GTGGATATGGATCCGCGAACCCTGAGCTTCATCCACGCCGTGCGGGTTATCAAGGATGCCATTCCATTGTTGCGGGCTGCCCCTGACAACCAACTACCCAAGCTCTACCGTGGTCTGCTGATCCAGATCAGCCGGGGTATTTTGCCGCCAAGAGATGGTCGCATTAACCCGCGCGTTGTCAAATTAAAAATGGTCAACTACCAAAAAAAACGCCCCGAACACTTGGCTCCGCCTCAACCCTCTGTCGCTTTCCAGGAGGATATCACGATCCTTAAGTAAACCGTATTGGGGCTAAACTGTTCCGTCCCTATAACCTGTCCCCTATAACACCCTCTCTTTTAGCCGCGCGTGCTTGCACCGCGCGTCCCCCCGTCCCCTGTAACCACCTCCCTTTGCCGTTCTACTTTGTGGTAATCCAACCCTCCTCCGTCAACCCGCGTTATCCGTGCACGCCGCAGTCCCATCCCGTTACTGAATCTACTGACCAATACTGATCAATACTGAAATTACTGCCAATACTGTCAAGGTATTGATTCGTGATCCGTGATCAGCGAAAATTGTTATCTCCACGCGCCCGCCCCTATAGCATTCCACGACATCACTGGATTCCGGATTCTGCATTCTGGATTCTAAAGCGACGCCGCACGGCGCCTTCCGAATTTTTGATCTCTGATCATTGGTCATTGATCATTAACGCGGCTTGCCGCCGTTTGACAAGTGAATAACATGATGCTGACCGCAGCATGACCCGCCCCCGGCGCTATCGCCACCGGCGGATATCCGATCGGTGGGAAACATTGAAAATTAATTCTTAAGCGACCCGCTGAGGCTAAT
>JBMFGW010000353.1:446-836 GCA_049977145.1 Phycisphaerae bacterium | reverse complement strand
GCCAAAATCAACGCTCCCATCAACATGCTCAACTTGAGCACCTTGCCCCTCTAACTTGAGCATCTTGAGCACCTTGCCCCGCTAAACGATGAAAGTGCCGCAAAGGCCAAATGCCAAATACCAAATACTAAATGCTGGCGGCCACAGCCGCCCAAAAACATCTTGAGCACCTTGAAATTCGTTGCTCGTTGTTCGTTGGGCGCACCGCAGCGCATCCGAATCATTCTAGGTTCGAGGTTCTAGGTTCTGACTCCGCCTACCTCTGCTACCTCTTGTGAATTAAAAACATGGGGAACGACGGCGGTTGGTTTACCACAACGACACAACGACACAAAGGGCGACGCGGCGGACGCCGCGCAGAATCCAGAATCCAGAACCTTGCATTCAGAA
>JBMFGW010000353.1:0-436 GCA_049977145.1 Phycisphaerae bacterium | reverse complement strand
GGTTCTGACTCCTCGTCCAGCGCAGCGCTTCCGAAACATTCTAGGTTCGAGGTTCTAGGTTCTGACTCCTCGTCCAGCTCCGCGCTTCACAAATATTGATCCGTGATCCGTGATCAGTGGTCATTGAAAAAGTCTTTGTGTCTTGGTGGTGAAAAAAGGCCATTGAGCGCCGCGCAGCGCTTCACAAATATTGATCAGTGATCAGTGGTCATTGAAAAAGTCTTTGTGTCTTGGTGGTGAAAAAAAACGACATTGATCATTGAGCGCAGCGCCCCCAATGGTTACAGTATTATCATGAATAACGTCAAACATTTGCCGCCGCAACATATTGAGGTCATTGACGATGCGATGGCCGACGTTCTGCGGGCGAAAACCGGCGCCCAGCGGCTGGCCATTGCCAGCGGCATGTACTCAAGTGCCCGGCGGATGGTTGTAG
>JBMFGW010000352.1:0-841 GCA_049977145.1 Phycisphaerae bacterium | reverse complement strand
GCGGCGGCGATCTGTCCATAGGGGATAGCTCCATCATATTGATTTGTGTACTCAAAAAGCATTTGCCCCTGGGACCGGAGGTTAGATAGACAGTCAATACTCACGGCATCCCGTTTAGCCATCGCCAAGGCCGGCAACAGTAGCGCAATAAGCAATGCGATGATAGAAATCACCACCAATAGCTCAATTAACGTAAAACCGTTCTTAGGAAGTTTACGAACCCGTTGGACAAAACAGTTGATATTCATGGGGATTCTCCATATTTTGCGCACAAGGCCCGGACAATAAAATACATCTTACACCGTAACTTCAGTACGGTATCGAAAGCGGCGAGGCGCCCCGGACCGCCCGGAATGTGCCCCACCGCCAACGTCGTGTTACGCGCTCCGATGAGCCGCGCGCTTGCGACCAATTAACAGCATTCCCAGACCGCCGATGGCGAACAGGCCCAGCGTGGCGGGTTCCGGCACGGGAAAGCCGCTCTGGTAGTCCGCAAGGACCGAGGCCGCAGTCTGCGCGTCGTTATAAATGAGGAAATCAGCAGTGGTTCCCCCGGCGCTGGGGCTAGCCATATAAGCGCCGAAATAACCAATACCATCCTCGGCACTCGTCCCACCCGAGTAGTTTCCTGCTACGGAGGCCAAATCAAACCCCGTGTCCGTGCCGGTAGCCACGGCGGATCCATCCACGTACAGCACGGTGCTGCCGGTCACCGAGGTGTAGGTGACCGCAAGCATGTTCATCGTGTTTGCGGAAACCTGATTGGTGTTCAGTTGCAGGTAACCGGCGTTGGGGTTGTCGTACATTGCGAGGTACATCTGATCCGGGGTGCCGTCGCTGG
>JBMFGW010000351.1:0-841 GCA_049977145.1 Phycisphaerae bacterium | reverse complement strand
CACATTTATTTTGTCACAAGCCCTTACCTGTAGCATCAAATTTGCCGCAGATCCGGTACCAAGGCGTTATAACTTATCCGGTGCTTGAAAATTTCCTATCGTCGCAACAACGAGAAATGGAACGGGGACCTTACTAATTTGCAAAAGTGGCGACGGCATTTATGGTTGCCGGATTGTGCCTGGCGGCGTTGCGCTCAATGGGCAATGATCAATGGGGCGCGGCGCTTAGAAGTTTTGGAGGGCGGATTGCGGCGGTGGCGTAACATGGCATAATATCGAATGTGGTAACTGCGATGGGGCGCGACCAACGGTCGCGGCTTTATGGGATGGTGGTGGCGGATGGGCGGGCATGTTATTGACCACCGTGACGGCGACGGGGCGCGACCCGCGGTCGCGGCTTTATGGGGGGATGATGAAAACGATTGGGTATCACATTGTAAAAAGTGCCTACGGCCTATGGTTGCCGGGCGATGATCGTGGATCGTGGTCCACGGCGTGGGATGCGGAAATCGGATTGACCGAGCCGCACACATTGCAGCCCGGTGATCCGGTGCGGTTTCGCATGGCGGCGGAACGAATGAGACAACCGCCGGTGCGCTGGTCGGCATCCATGCTGGCGTGCATTGAAACTGCCTTGGCCCAGTGCATGGCGGAATCGGATTGGCGCATTGCTGCGGCCTCGTTGGAATCGACGCATATCCATCTGGTTTTGACGCAAACGGCACACGATATCAACAATACCAGCAAATGGATTGCGGATCAGTGCACCAAACGTATCCGGAGGGAATGCGGTTACGCCGGTCCGGTATGGGCCAAGGGAAATTGGCGTGGATTTATTTAT
>JBMFGW010000350.1:0-850 GCA_049977145.1 Phycisphaerae bacterium | reverse complement strand
CGAGGCATACCGGGCACAGCAGGTCTTTGCCGGTGTGAACCAGGTGGCCGCTATATGCGCCACAGCGGTCACAGTGTATTGGTCGGGTTGTGGTCATGGCACGACCCTTTCAGCAGCAAAAGTACCGCTCTCTTTTGTGACAATCACAAACGTCGCCCATCGGCAATTCTCCGCGGCAACTTTGACTTTTACGCGGGCGTCATCGCGCCAGAATCCCTTAACCTCGTGAAACTCCATCCTGCCCTCGCGGATAACGAAAAAATCCGGCGTGTACCATGTCTTTTTCGCAAGCCGGAGCTTGATGGTCTCGAATCCCCAGTGGCTGATAACGCCGGCATGCTTCAGCAATTCTAATTCGCCTGCATATTGTGATTCCCAGCGATTCATTGGGCTTTCGTCTGTGGGCTTCCCGGGCCGCCCACGCGTCGCCATTGCGGCATCCCATTGCTTCTGGCACGCGGGGCCGAGCATTTCGCGCGTTATTTTTGCAGCCATTACATTTTCTCCTTGATAACAGTATCACGGTAACGAACCTCTATACCGGTGGCCTTCCAATAAGTTCCTCGTTTGCACACAATCTGCTTGGGTTTCAAACGAATAACCGTGTCAATAAAAGCAAATTTTAACGGGTAACGGTTGTTAATAATAACCGTGTCACTGGGCTCCAATTCTTCAATCCAAGTCACTGTCTTTTCTCCGGGTCAATCCAATCAAAACCACACAGTTTGAAATATGCTTGCTCGGTCGGCACTGGAATCTTTTCGCCAGTGTTTTGCCGCCAGACGTAGCCGCCTTCCTGCTTCAGGCCTTTACGCAACAGGCCACATACCAACGCCTTGCTGAAATCCGC
>JBMFGW010000349.1:0-851 GCA_049977145.1 Phycisphaerae bacterium | reverse complement strand
GACTTGCTCAATTGGCTGACAAGTACTGAGTCACATTTGACTCGAATGTTGAAAATGCATTTGTTGTTCATGTGGATGATAGAGTTGTTAAATTTGCTCGCACACCAGAAGGGTTGTATGCCTACAAACCCAGTGACCGCTACCTTGCAGAAGTAGCAGAATCTAAATGTATGAACCCACCAGCCAGCACCAATGCTATGACTGACTACCATGGCAAATGTTTTCTTATCTCCAGTATGGAGGAAAACCGCAAAGGCTACACGCAGCGCCAGTTTGATGATGCTAAGCGTGCGCGCCGCTTCTACCATATTATGGGATGCCCAACTATTGAGAATTTAAAACATCTTCTCAGGGCGAATATTATTCAAAATTGTCCGGTTACACCTGCCGATGTTGACTTAGCTGAAAAGATTTTTGGTCCAGACATTGGAACCTTGAAAGGAAAAACAACACACAAAACACCACCACGTGTTAAGGATGATGTGGTTGAAGTACCACGTGAATTAAAAGAAAAACACAAGGAATTGCCATATTACATGGACATCCTCTATGTCAATGGGATGCCAATGTTAACAGGAATTGATGGCAATATTCGCTACCGCAGTCTTGTCCCACTTGAGAACCGAACGGCTGATGAACTTTATTCCGGGTTGGATAAAATTCTCCGTCGGTATAATGATGCTGGTCACATCATCAAAACTATCTACTGTGATCAAGAATTTAAACCCTTGATAAATCAAGTCAAGGATGAACTTGATGTGTGTATGAACTACACAACCACTGATGAACATGTTCCAGAGGCGGAACGCAACAACCGAACGATAGCGGAAAGAATCCGCTGTGCCTATCAC
>JBMFGW010000348.1:0-869 GCA_049977145.1 Phycisphaerae bacterium | reverse complement strand
CTAGGAGCCTGTCCAAGTAATACCCCTTGCTCCAAGGAATTCTTTTTTAATACTTGACGTGTAGTCATATATATGATAATATGCTTCATAGATTACAGCGTGCAAGGAAATCGCAGCTATGAGTAAGACCTATCGAGCATGGAACCCCCGGCAAAGCTGGCTTTTACCCCCGTCGCCACAGGCTTGGATGCCGGAGGGGGATTTGGTCTATTTCCTCATGGATGTGGTGGAAACACTGGATATTTCATCGATTACCGTGGTTTACGAGAAGAATGACCGGGGCTTTCCACCCTTTCACCCCCGGATGATGCTGTGTCTGTTGATCTACAGCTACGCCATGGGCGTGCGTTCTTCCCGGCAGATCGCCCAGCGCTGCCAGCGGGATGTGGGGTGGCGGGTGATCGTGGGGGAGGATATTCCGGACTTCCGCACGATCAGCGGGTTCCGCAAGATGCATCTACCGGCTTTTTCCGCCCTGTTTCTGGAGGTATTAGGTTTATGTCAGGCGGCGGGATTGGTGACGCTGGGGCATTTGGCACTCGATGGCTCCAAGGTCAAAGCCAATGCCAGTCGGCATAAAGCCATGAGTTATGGCCGGATGGTAGCGGAGGAACTGCGGTTAAAGGCAATACGGTTTACTTAAGGGAAAATAGCGAAAAAAAGGGCCTCGATTGCCGATAAAAGTTTTATAACTAGAACTTTTATGCAAGGAGACCCTTCTCATGTCTGTTATCGTCCATGGAGGGACGATTGATTCACAAAAAATTGTTGCAGTTCCGACGCCCAAGGATCGGCAGTTTCTGGAGGCCTTGGCACGGCACATTCCACCGGCTATGGTCCAGCAGGTGCTGGAGCGTACGGGACGCAGC
>JBMFGW010000347.1:0-894 GCA_049977145.1 Phycisphaerae bacterium | reverse complement strand
TTCCTCATCGGCAAACAATAATTCCTTCCAGGCACTCTGAATATGCCATTCCACGTAATAAGCCAGTACACATAAAAAGATGTGCGCTTTGACATGATTCTCCTTACGCAACCAGATGGGGCGTACCTTTAGATCCACACCCTTCAAACCGCGAAAAGCCCTTTCCACAAAGGCTAATTTCTTATATCCCCGCACCACGTCTCCGGCCAGCCAATCCTTGGCTGTTTCGCTGGTGCGTATGATATAAATGCCATCCAGGGCCTGCTCCTGTTCAATGGATTGCGAATTACGGGTAAAGCTGAAATGGCCATCATGGATGCTGATGGTAAAATGTTTGGCTACTTTGTAATGATTGGCCGCCTTGCCCACCTTTAAGCCGATGGCGGCATCGGTCATGAGTAGGCCTTTTCTTGTCGTGGCGGAACTCTTTTTTTTCGCTGCCGCCGCGCGTGCCCGATCCACCTGCCTGGCTATTTTGGTCCATTCCTTCTCCGTGGCGACCAGAAGCGCTTCGCGTTGCTTTCGCCGCCGCAGCGCCAACGCCGGATTCAGGCACGCCATCAGCCGCTCGCCGGGGTAATCCGGGGAGGTTATTTCCGCCAGATTCTGCTTATCAAACAGGGACAATTGCAGCGTCTTCTGGTCCATGAGCTTGCGTATGCCTGCACGGCGCAATGCCCCAATCCAGCCTACTTGAGGGTATTCCCGCATGACCTTGATATTGGTGGTGGTGATACACCCCCGATCCGCAGTAAGCACCACCCGCTGCAAACCGAAGTTTACGCGGAGTTTATCCACCTGATCCATCACGGTCTTGGGGTCGGCGGTATTCCCGGCGTACACCTGTACCGCCACCGGGCAACCCTCCCGATTGGCCAGTACACCATAGACGAT
>JBMFGW010000346.1:0-901 GCA_049977145.1 Phycisphaerae bacterium | reverse complement strand
CGCGGCTTGGGGCCGCGGAGAACGCGTTGAGCACCAGTGCTGCGAGCAGCTGCGCGCGGTTTCAATCCGCTCCGCGGCTTGGGGCCGCGGAGAACCGCCCGGATACCGCACTCCCTGCTGGACGTCAATAGTTTCAATCCGCTCCGCGGCTTGGGGCCGCGGAGAACGAGCCAGACCATATTAGGATGTTGCTGGTAGCGTTGTTTCAATCCGCTCCGCGGCTTGGGGCCGCGGAGAACCTGCTCCGACGGCCGCGCGTCAAACGACGTGATCCAGTTTCAATCCGCTCCGCGGCTTGGGGCCGCGGAGAACCGCTGGCCGACCAGGTCCCGTACTCTCCGGTCAACGTTTCAATCCGCTCCGCGGCTTGGGGCCGCGGAGAACCGCCTTGCTCTAACTCTTGATATTATAAGGGCTAATCCGCACTTTTTCGCGAAGTGCTGTTTCGCACGTCTGGCAACAGGCCATTGTTGCGGCTGTAACACCGAAAAATTTTCACTTTTCAAAGAACTTTCACACAACGCGAAACCCCCGCACTTTCGTGCGCGCTTCACGTTCGCGGAATACATTATATGTTGTCTGTTGTGTAAAATCATGATCGACTTTCCACCTCGCAACTAACGCCGCGTGCCGTGGCTATTGAAATCCTGGACCTCGGCGGGTGGGGACACCCGCGCCCCCAAAAACCCGCCGCCAGGCTGCCTGGCGCGCTAAACGGGGTTGGCTCGCGCCATGGCGTGCCCGCGTCTAAATGTTTCACATGCACCGGCACATTCAATGTGCCGGCTAACATACGCGATGTTCCAAATACCTCCGGCCATCATCAAAATACCAATGGCTCGGTCAAATCTCGCGGTTCCTTGGTTCCCACATGCTCAATACGGCCAATCGCCGCTGCATC
>JBMFGW010000345.1:0-906 GCA_049977145.1 Phycisphaerae bacterium | reverse complement strand
TAACCCATCCAAAATGGAATTATACGATTATCGGAAAAAATGCCAAAACGTAACGTTTATTTTGTCACAGGCCCTTACGCTGGCGGTTTCGTTGCCCGATGTGGTGTAATAATAGTATTCACTCGCCCCGGGAAAAACGGTCCCCGTCGAGTTCGCGGGATCTAGGGCCGTCACATACGTCGGCCCGCTTGTTGGATTGTACCCGCCGATCGCCGCCGAACCGTTGCCGCCAGCTCCGTCGATGGACCATGTAAAGGTCTTTGATAAATCTGCGGGTACAAGTTTCGCCCCCAATTGTATCGGCCAGCCAGCATGGACTGGGATGGGCGGGCTCTGGTTGGTTACGACAGTACCACTATCGGCAGACCCCCCAGCCACGGGCCCAGTATATGTGATATCCAGCGTGTAGCTCGTCAAATCCTCCGGTCCGGCGTTGGCGCTGCCGGTCCAAGTTTCCTTGTTGTTAGTATCAGTAACCGTCACTGTGCAACTCGTGGAGACCGCCTAATACCCGGCGATCAGCGGCGTAAAGTTTAAGCTGGCGCTCGAACCCGTCGAAGGCTGGGACGGGCTAATTAAGTAAGTATAGCTCCCGGACGGTGCGGGGCCAAACGAATCGGCTTGCAGGGCCTTGTACTGAACCTGCGTAAGGCTCCAATCGCAGGCGTAAGTCAGCGCGCCTTCTTCCTCGTCGCCGCTTGGCACCGGTGGATTATAGTCCGTCCCAATCTCCGCCGTCAGTATGGTTGACGCGGTATCCTTCACCCTTACCGGGTTGGGCGAGAATGGCACCATGAAAGCGGTGAGCGAAACAGTTCCGGTGGTGGCGTCGGCTCGCGTGACCGCCAGAAACGCCAGTAAGACTGCCACCAAGGCGGCGACTCCCAATTCCAAGGTGATGGATCG
>JBMFGW010000344.1:0-919 GCA_049977145.1 Phycisphaerae bacterium | reverse complement strand
ATACAGGAATTCAAAGACGCTGCGTTGTTGCTGCGTGCAGGTGGCGATGGCCGTCCAGATTCGCTCACACCACTTCTGTCCCCGTACGCTACGTGTCCCTTGCGTGACATGGCGATCCAGCATGTGCGTCCATGTAACTTCGACCAATCCGTTAATGTGTTTCTATTGTTGGGCAGTTTGCGTTGCACACTTAGATAATACGCCAAACGTTTTCGTGGAAACACATTTATTTTTTCCGGGAAGGAGTATAATCCGCTTTCATGGTCAGGCTCGTTGTGCATTTGGTAGGCCAAAAGGCCGTGAACGGTTACCAATTTACTTAATGGCACAATACCTATGGCCTACACGCGACGATGAATAGCTTGGGGCTGCCGCGATCCTTCCGGCGCGCGTGCGATCAAACTGTTTTTCGCAGGTGTGGTCGGCTGAAAAAAGGCTTTGTTTATGGTACACATCAAGAAACTTCAATTATTTTTAAAAAAAACTTTAAGACTGTAGTCCTATAATAATGGCATTTTTTGAATACTAATGGCATATTTATTCCGTTTTATGAATATTTGAGCATTTGTTGGACGATTTTACTTGTCGTGCTCTTGACTTCCTTGTGGACCCGGTTTATATTGTTATTAGTTCTTGGATGATTCTCATTATTAGGTCCAAGGCAAAGAGATTTTAGCATGGTACGGTCGAAAGATAAGTTGACGTTCATTGGCTCTGAAATGGGTGTTTCGGGTTCCAAGCACGTATGCGCTGTGGAAGTTGACGGGGTTATCCCGGCACCCGGTGACCACGGTTTCGGTCTTGGTGTTTTATGGTCGCGTTTGGATTACATGAATACGGTGAACCAGTGCTTGGCAAGAGTCCGGCACTGGAAGGTGCCGCCAAACTGGTCGCGATCCCAGTGGATGGAGGAAATCTC
>JBMFGW010000343.1:0-929 GCA_049977145.1 Phycisphaerae bacterium | reverse complement strand
CACACAGAGAATTATAGATAACATTGTTTTTGGTCCAACTCTGTGGCCTCGGTGATCTCGGTGGCTAATCGTCGTTGATCAGTAATATCAGTATTGGTCAGTATTGATCAGTATTATCAGGATTATCAGGATTCAGTATTCAGGAGTTAGGATATCTCCTCCGTATCGGTCTCGCCGATCGCCCGTCGGGCACCGTGCCGAACGTGTAACACTCTGACCAATTTACTTTCTACCAGAAATATGATCCGGTATTGGCCGACGATGAGGTGGCGAAAATTCTCCCTCGCATACTTCCGCTCCGGCGCGGGCGGGCAACGGCTGGGTGTTCGCTCCAGAGTTTTCATTTTATCCAACAGATGGTTGTACCACACGTTGGCGTTGGCCGGCGATTCCTGGGCGATCCAGCGATAGGCTTCCTCCAGTTCGGCCGCTGCGGACGGGTGAAGGACCACATCAAATTTCATGGAGATCTCACAATGGCGTACTTTTTCCGCATGGCCGTATCCCATTGCGCCAAATCCAGACCTGGGGAACGCCGTGATTCGTCGAGCCGTTTATTAAGAATTTCCAAGGACCGCGTCAACCCGGCGCGCCGGACGAGATTGCGATACGCGGCAGGGTCCTGAATGATCAGTTTTGCGTCTCCACCCACGGTCAAAACGGCGGGGCGGCCAGTTTTTGCCAATTGCTTTGCATACCGCTTGCCATGGCGATGAAAATCATTAAGCGAGGGAATATCATGCAATTTATCCATAACACGTCTCCGGTACCAAGCCATGGCCCATGGAAATCATGGTACCAGAGCGGGAACGAAAAAAGCAAGTATGGGCACGGGCAGTACCGTCAGTATTATCAGTATTATCAGTATTATCAGTATTATCAGTATTATCAGTATTATCAGTATTATCAGTATTATCAGTATTATCAGT
>JBMFGW010000342.1:0-931 GCA_049977145.1 Phycisphaerae bacterium | reverse complement strand
ACACATTCTCATATTCCTTTTACCAATGGAAGACGCGGTTCATAGCGCGGACACGTCTGAACCGCCCGGGGAGTTTTTTACTCTTCGCACCGGGCGCCGCTGCTGCATGCGCGAAAATAACCCGCCGCTCAATTTTCACCTCACAAAACAAGCGGTTGAACACACGCACGCGAAAACACCACCCACAGCAAACGCCGGGCCGGACGCTACTCGGATAAACCCATCGGCTCGCTACAGAATCCCCCCATTGCTCGTTGTTCGATGTATCAAGAGCTCTGGTTTGGCCTTAAAACGGAGAGAGTGGGATTCGAACCCACGTAGGACTTGCGCCCTAACCGGTTTTCGAAACCGGCGCCTTCAGCCGCTCAGCCATCTCTCCAATGCAAGCGCTACTTCCAGCCTGCAATAGATGCAATTATCATGCACCCACGGTGCCGCAAAGGCAAGCGGTGTTGCCCCAATTGTATAATTCTTGAGTTTGGCGCGGCCTTAGCCAACCAACGTGGCACGGACCAGACGCCCCTGCTACCATCGGCAGGATGCCAATACCAGTACGATGGAGAGTGTGTTTAATCTCGGCTTTTCCAGACATCCGGCAGCCATTGGTGATACATTGCTGATTGTGAGTGGTCACGTAAATAGGCCATGTTTGTGAATTCCTGCGTCAAAGCGTCACCCCTTCATTTCTTCCCGCAGGCCCGTGAACAGTTACGCGTGGCGGAGCCTAAAATATATTACTTGCGGATTATTTGCGTAACTCTCCCTATCCCGATAAACTTAAATTAGTAGATAATTGTGTTGCTGGTGGTCGTGTCAGGCGGTGCTCAAAAGTTGGCGAAAATATGGATAAAGAAAAAAAACAAAATGCCGTGCATCCTGATACACTGGAAGCTTTGAAGAATTTAGATAATGCCGATTCGTCTTTAGCGCC
>JBMFGW010000341.1:0-935 GCA_049977145.1 Phycisphaerae bacterium | reverse complement strand
ATTGGCCTGTGGGGTGATCGTGATATTCCGGCCCTATGGCGGCAGGTGGCCGGCACGCTGCACGACCTGCTGCAAGCGGCGGGGTTGGGCCAGCCACCGCCCGGCCAATCGGCCCTCAGCAAGGCCCGATCCCGTTTGGGTGCCCGGCCGCTACGGCAACTGTTTCTGGCCGTATCGCGTCCCCTGGCACGGCGCACGACGCGCGGGGCCTTCTATCGCGGTCTACGTTTGATGATCATCGACGGTCAGAAACTGCTGCTGCCGGACACCCCGGCCAATCGGAAAGCCTTCGGCAAACCTACGACCCGCCGTTCCGGCCGCGTGGTTCCCGCAGGCTATCCCCAAGTTCATCTGCTGCGTCTGCTGGAGGCCGGCACACATCTGGCCGTTGAACTGCTGGTCAAGCCTTGCAAGAAACATGAATATCCACTGGCCGGGGCACTGGTGCAAAAAGCCCGGCCCCTGCTGGATTTAATCCTCTGGGATCGCGGATTTTACGGTTATAGCCTGCTACGCCAGGCGATCGATACGGGCCGATACGTCCTGGGGCGTGTCTCCAACACGGTGGTCTTTGACGTGGTGAAAACGCTCCCCGATGGTTCTTTTCTGGCGCGGATATATCCCTCTTGGCAGGCCCGTCGGCGAGGCCAAGACGGTAGGATTGTGCGTGTGATTTCCTACAGTTTCAAGGACCCCAACCGTCCCGGCCACGGACAACGCCATCGCCTGGTCACCACCCTGCTGGATGCCCAGAAGTATCCGGCGCGGGAACTCGTCGTGCTGTACCATCAACGCTGGGAAATCGAAATCGATAACGACGAAATAACCACCCATCAACTCAACCGGCCCGTAGAACTACGCAGCGGTACGCCGGTGAACATCGTACAGGAAATCTATGGTATTTTCCTGGCGCACAATGCCATCCGCGCCTTGAT
>JBMFGW010000340.1:0-941 GCA_049977145.1 Phycisphaerae bacterium | reverse complement strand
GGTTGGCAGCGCCTACTATTGCTGGTCGAAGGATTCCGCCTCGCTGCTGATGGATAAAAGATGTGGGTAATGTTAAGACCTGAAGGAGTTGCAGGTGGAGTTGATCTGTGCCCGAAGTCCCCAGGCCAAGGGGCGAGTCGAGCGTCGGCACGCGGTGTTTCAGGATCGTTTGGTCAAGGAGATGCGGCTGCGGAACATATCGGATATGACGCAGGGGAACGCTTTATTGGAGAAGTTCTTTCTGGAAGATTTAAACCAACGGTATGCAGTAAAGCCGCAGTGTGATACCGACCTTCACCGGGTGTTGCCGCCGGATCTGAAGTTGGAGGAAGTACTGTGTGTCCAAGAGCGGCGGGTAGTAGGACGGGATTGGTGTGTTCGTTGGCAAAACCAATGGCTACAAATACCGGCCAAGCATGCAGGCTTAGCGTTGGCTGGTAAGAAGGTAGTCGTGAAGCAACTGGTGAGCGGAGCATTGCTGGTAAGTTACCAAGGCCAGAACCTGGACTACCGGAAGCTCTCTGGCCGTCCGGAAGCGGTTCGGGAAAAGCCCTTGGTGATAAATCGCCGAGCATGGAAGCCTGGTGCGGACCATCCGTGGAAGAAAGATGGGGTGGGCCGTGCCGCCAGGCGTGGCCGGCGTGGCGGCCCGCCTGCGTGATGGTGGAACTTGATGCGTTGATTTTGAACCTCAAGCGTTATGATCCGATCAGCTACCGGGCCTTTGACAATCTTATTTATAAGAAAGAGATGCCAGTCACCATTGCCATCGGCGTAAGCCCGGGCGCGGTGGCTTCCGTCGGGCCTCCGGGCAAAAATCCCCGGTTTAATCGCAGTTGCGAGGGCGATTCCATGAATGGTAATCTCGGGCGATTTCTTATCGACGAAGTGCTGCCGGCCGTGGAGAAGCATCGCACGCCCGAGGGGTTGCCCATACGCCT
>JBMFGW010000339.1:0-944 GCA_049977145.1 Phycisphaerae bacterium | reverse complement strand
CAAGCCGCGGAGCGGATTGAAACGTCGACAGCGACAGTCCAGGGAGCGTAGACGATTGTTCTCCGCGGCCCCAAGCCGCGGAGCGGATTGAAACGTTTTGATTTTGGTATTGCATACAGTTAAGCCTGCGTTCTCCGCGGCCCCAAGCCGCGGAGCGGATTGAAACGTTGTTATCAACGATAAATAGATCGAAAGTGATTGGTTCTCCGCGGCCCCAAGCCGCGGAGCGGATTGAAACGGCCGGGAGAGCGGACGGTCCGTCGACGGTGATGCGTTCTCCGCGGCCCCAAGCCGCGGAGCGGATTGAAACCGAACACAAGGGATCGTACTATGAAAATCACATCGTTCTCCGCGGCCCCAAGCCGCGGAGCGGATTGAAACCCGTTCAACACGGGCGGAAATATCCCGGCCGGTCAGTTCTCCGCGGCCCCAAGCCGCGGAGCGGATTGAAACATGTCCCGAAGGTGTTGACCTGGCGGGTTCCGTGGTTCTCCGCGGCCCCAAGCCGCGGAGCGGATTGAAACCGCTGGCCGCAGGGCAGCAACAGGGGGAGCGGGGTTCTCCGCGGCCCCAAGCCGCGGAGCGGATTGAAACTTACGACGGTATGAATCCACGCGTCAGTTGCGGGGTTCTCCGCGGCCCCAAGCCGCGGAGCGGATTGAAACTTGACCATAAGGCGGCGGAGACAGCTCGGCGTTGGTTCTCCGCGGCCCCAAGCCGCGGAGCGGATTGAAACAGCCGTCCGTGTGCACAAGCCGCCGACGTGCGGCGTTCTCCGCGGCCCCAAGCCGCGGAGCGGATTGAAACACCACAACATGCAGCGGCGACAGCGAGACGACAAGTTCTCCGCGGCCCCAAGCCGCGGAGCGGATTGAAACTTAGGGTCATACCGTCGTGGTTACGCCATTCTGGCGGTTCTCCGCGGCCCCAAGCCGCGGAGCGGA
>JBMFGW010000338.1:0-964 GCA_049977145.1 Phycisphaerae bacterium | reverse complement strand
GGCACAAACCCCACGGATATTCCCGGTGTGATGCTTCTCCAACAGTCCAACAACTCTCCTTCCCCAGGATTGCCGGCTCAAGCCAGCGCCTTTGAGCTTCAGGTGTCTTCCGTTCCCGAACCAGCCACTGTGGCCCTTTTCGGTGTGGCTGGCCTGGGCCTGCTGCTGTTGAAGAAACGCAGGACCGTTTAACTAAGACAGCCTTCGGCAAATGGATCTTCACAGTTTGCCGAAAAAGAAAATAATCCCACGGCGACATGGCGCAAAAACGCTATGCCGCCGTTTTTTTTGGTGGAACCTGTCCGAATAATCGCCAGATTGTGGCGGAGAAGGAACCAACCACCGGGTTATCACCACGGTGCTCAATGACGCGATGTGCTATGAACTGAATTTTTTTGTTTTTTCTCTTGACAATCCGGGTTTTGTGGTTATACTGAAGATCATGGTTAAGTAATTGGCCACAGCAAATGTAAACGGCTCGCATGCCCGTCGCATTTTACAAGTGCAAGGTGGCTCTGGTGACCTCTTTAAATCTTAAGAGTGGCCAGAGAACTGGTTCGGACCCTCATGGAATGAGGGCCGGGCTTGATTGAATTAAAAATTATTTGCCACATGTTGTGGCAATACCGATTTATCCGCCCGGTTTTGGCGGGTTAAAAGGTCTCTTGCGGTAGCGAGAGCATTTTTGGAGGTTTTCTTATGGTTACAAAATCAGGTATAACTCTTTTGTCAGCCGCAGCGCTGGCCGCCGGTGTGCTCGTCGCAGGTGCGGGTAATGCCCAGGCAACAGTCATTTATTCGCAGACCTTTAACAGTTCGACATCTCCTCTGACTGGCACACAGCCGACCGTTGATACCGGCGGTGCTACATGGGCTGCGCCGTTTGGTGCAAGCTTTGCACAAAATGGAACCATCCAGTATCAAGGAGTCAGCGCGTTGCCCTTCACACCCGCGACCGGCAACA
>JBMFGW010000337.1:0-991 GCA_049977145.1 Phycisphaerae bacterium | reverse complement strand
CTACACGCAAATGCGAAAAAGTATACTTAACTAATTGTAATACAACGACTTACGTCAAAACGGCGTTGGAACATCCGTTGGGACAACCGGGGTGGTCTCGACGTCGTACAACGCTATAGGCGCAAGGCGGGGGAGATAAGTTTTCAGTGTTCCAGTATTCAGGAGACAGGAGGAGGTCACGGGTGATGGGTTACAGACAATGAAATAATAAGTAGAATGGGGTTTTGCCGCTATGGTAGACACACGATGTTACGACGACCAGGACGGAATTAACCACGAGGTAACAGAGGTCAGCGGAGGAAACGGTTGGTCACAGGGGACTCAGAGCTTGGGATGTTACGATGGGGTTAACCGCAAAGCAGCGTAAGAACGTAAAGACGCAAAACACGTTGATTTTATAGCGCATTATCGCGGTGCAAAGCAGCGGATTTTTCTGGAACATCCGTTTTACCGCGCGGACACTACCGGCGACGGGGCGGCTGCGACCGCGGCCGCCTGGTCGCGAATATAATCCAAAACCCCGGTACAAACGATATTACAAAGCTCATTGACGCTGGGGTCACTGATATGGTAGACACTTTGGGCGCCGCGGCTTTTATAGTCCACCAAACCCGCGCGTCGAAGGATGGCTAAATGCTTGGATGTCGCCGCCTGACTAACTCCCAAATCTTCCGTTAAAGTACGCACATTGGCCGACGATCTGGCTAGACGTACCAATAGACGGATACGATTTTCATCTCCCAAAGCGCGAAACCGCTCCGCCACGCGTTCCATAAGTTTAGGATTAGTCACATCAATCATAAAATCATATTCCAATAATATGATAATGTTATCATTATATTTTTGAAAAATCAAATGTATTCAGCGACCACCGGGTTATCACCACGGTGCTCGGGGGCGAATCGTTCACGGCGCGGAGACGAACCACCGGGTTATCACCACGGTGCTCGGGGGCGAATCGTTCACGGCGCGGAGACGAACCACCGGGTTA
>JBMFGW010000336.1:0-993 GCA_049977145.1 Phycisphaerae bacterium | reverse complement strand
CTCGCCAGGCACAATCCAGTAACCTTTAGAGCCTTCGCCGTTTCCATAAACTTGTTACGTCCCCGTTTCACTTTCTCTGCATAAAGGGGATATTTTCCTGCAGGTGCGATGTGGTGACCACGGGAATTTTGGCCTGCCGAAGTGCGGAAATAGTCGGCTGGTCGTCCCAATGTCCCATGATCGCACCGTCCACGCGCCCCGCCAGAATATCCTCCGGCCCCACTTCGCCGAGTGTCGCAATAAGCGTATGCCAGTTGCCGAACTCCCTGGCGTAAAGCGCAAACTCCATGACTGCGTGTTGGTTATAAACGCTGGTCTCGCGGGAGAAATAAGCCACCCGCAACGTCGTCCGGGGCCGGCGCGCTTTGCGAATGCGAATTGGAGATTTGACGGCGGAAGCAATTCCGCAGGTTCGGGTTCTCATAGCGGGAATTGTAACCGCAGAGTTGGCCATGAGGCTACGCCCCGCCCTGCGGCAATGAAAATGCGGCAGGCTTTTTCGCGGGTGTGCAATCCAACGGTTATTCTCGGACCAGGGAACGGAATTATTTTTGCGCTAACGATAAATATTTTTGCGCTGTCCATTATTGCATCGACTTCAATACTGACTATACTTCAAACAGTCACGGAATGGACGGGTGAAAGCCCGGAATAAATTCGCCGTTTCGATCGCAGGACAGTTGTATGGCTGATTGTAAGGCACGATTGTTTTGGGTGTTTGACCGGGTTGCTATTAATGTCGGACAGTAAGTGTTGTGTGTCATGGTTTGACGGTTGGATGTTTTTTCCGGTGTTCACCGGAGCCAATCGCAAGCCCGATACGCGGCTGTCTTTTGGAGGTTTAGCCATGAAGAGGCAAACTAAAATCACCACAGTAGCGTTGGCTGCGGCCGGCGCGTTGGCGTGGGGGCTTCCCGTTCCCTGCGTGCATGCAAGCATGGTACTTGCGGGATGTAATTTTTACTCCGTCATGAACGGTGCTGGGAGCACGGC
>JBMFGW010000335.1:0-1008 GCA_049977145.1 Phycisphaerae bacterium | reverse complement strand
ATGGGACGCCGCGGCCGCGGACGTCGAATACTTCGTTTCAATCCGCTCCGCGGCTTGGGGCCGCGGAGAACCGGACAGCGACGTGTCAACGGTCCACCGCGATTCAGTTTCAATCCGCTCCGCGGCTTGGGGCCGCGGAGAACTTACAGCGTTGACGGCTGGCGTCTGGGCTGCGGTGGTTTCAATCCGCTCCGCGGCTTGGGGCCGCGGAGAACTAAAGATTCGGCTGACTTACGCGCCCGAGAATCGTTTCAATCCGCTCCGCGGCTTGGGGCCGCGGAGAACAGTTCGATGAGCTGTAACCGTTGGCCTTCCAAGAGTTTCAATCCGCTCCGCGGCTTGGGGCCGCGGAGAACGCCGGTGGCTCGCCGACGCTGCCGACGACTCTTGCTGTTTCAATCCGCTCCGCGGCTTGGGGCCGCGGAGAACGTTGCACTTTCCAGAGTGAACACGATGATGACCTGTTTCAATCCGCTCCGCGGCTTGGGGCCGCGGAGAACGGACTCCTTTGTTATGCCCTTCCGCCGTTAGACAGTTTCAATCCGCTCCGCGGCTTGGGGCCGCGGAGAACGGACGCGGGCCTTCTGGAGGGCATCGTCGTATGGTTTCAATCCGCTCCGCGGCTTGGGGCCGCGGAGAACGCACATGGATTAAATGATCCAGGTCGTGCTCAAATTGTTTCAATCCGCTCCGCGGCTTGGGGCCGCGGAGAACCGACGGTCGTGGCTCTCCGCCAAGTGTTCCGTCAAGTTTCAATCCGCTCCGCGGCTTGGGGCCGCGGAGAACGATGGATTGAAGCCGAAAAAAACCTATCACAAACCGTTTCAATCCGCTCCGCGGCTTGGGGCCGCGGAGAACATTGACGCGCCCACATGGTTCACGAAGGAAGAAATGTTTCAATCCGCTCCGCGGCTTGGGGCCGCGGAGAACCAGACCGAATCGGCGTAGCGAGGCAATACGATCGTTTCAATCCGCTCCGCGGCTTGGGGCCGCGGAGAACGTCCGTAA
>JBMFGW010000334.1:0-1017 GCA_049977145.1 Phycisphaerae bacterium | reverse complement strand
GCGTTGGCGTGTGGACCCGATATCCGCCCGGTTGGCGGATGCGGTTTCGTGCTCCCGAGGGAGCAAAAGGAGTTTTTATGGTAACGGCAGGTAAGACATTCGGTGTAACCCTTTTGGTGGCAACTGCGGCGGCAGCGATGAACCTTGGTGTGGCGACAGCTTCAGCAAGCGTCATCATTAGCGGCGCGGTTAATGCCGCGCCGGCCAATAGTTCGAGCAATCCCATAGACATTAGTGATGGTAGCGCGGCGTGGGCCTATTTCGGCTACGGCGGGGCGGTCTCTGACCTGAATACCGATTCCGGTAATGCCGCGAACTTCACAGCCATCGCCGGCAACGACTTAACCGCCTGGACCTCCGGCCCCGGTGGATACGTCACCTTTACTGGTGCGTCATCTTCCAGTGAGAATTTTGTTTTTGTGAACGGGCCTTTTGGCAATAACGGTGCTGGTCAAAGCGGTAATTCATTGTCCTTTACTTCGGAGCTTCTGGCACCGTCCGAAACACTCAATGTCTATCTGCTTTCTTACAACAGCCGAACCAATGTTACCGCCACGCTTGCGCCAAGCTCCGGCGGCACAGCGCTTGGTTCTTTCAATACGGATGTTGTGCTCCCAAGCCCGGTAAACGATGATCCTTCCGCGAACGGAACCAACCACGGCTATGGCGTTTTGACGCTCAACGTCAGTGGTGCCAGTGTCGGTGATGTATTGACCGTGTCTGACGCCACCGACATCAGCACTGTAACCGCCCCTGCCGACAATGCTAATGTTGGATTTCAGGCCGCCGATGTGGTGGTTCCGGAACCGGCGACATTAGCTTTGGTGGCGGCGGGCGGATTGGGCTTGCTGCTGCTGAAGCGCCGGAAGACGGTGTGATCCAGCGGCGCAATGGTGTAGCGGGCCGTAAAGTATGGTCCGTTGCACCCCCGGCAAGCCGGTGGCTAGGAGCCTGTCCAAGTAATACCCCTTGCTCCAAGGAATTCTTTTTTAATACTTGACGTGTAGTCATATATAT
>JBMFGW010000333.1:0-1022 GCA_049977145.1 Phycisphaerae bacterium | reverse complement strand
AAGTCGCTCCGGTTGGGTTTGAACCATTTTTGCACTTCTTTGTCATTTTCCAGCACAACCGAAAATTTCCGCTCGGTATCGGTGTGAAACTTCTGGGCCGGATACAAGCACCGTGTAAAACCGCCGAATAACATGCCACGAATCAAAAGCCGTTGTTCCACGGGAATGCGAAAATTCCGCACTGTTTCTCCGGCTGCCATGGAGTAATTGCCGGGCCGAAGCGTAGTATACCCGGCGGCGGTGTGTACATCAAAGCCCGCATGATTCTGATAGAAATGCTCCTGCATTTGCGTGTGGATCAATTCCACGAGCGTCCGGCGATGGTATTGGAGAACATTTTTTACCGCGTCATCATCTTTCAGATAACTTTTTAGGTGTTCCACCATCTGGCCGGAGAGCTTGTAAAGCAAGGTGCTGTGCTGATCGTAGCATATATCGTTGTAATCAATGAGACCAAAAACCAGATAATCCTCCAGCCGCTGCTCCTCCACGGTTCCATCACCGCTGATGAGTCGATGCTGCGTGCTGTCACGCAGGTGCTGAATCAGAATATCTTTGGCAACTGGTTGGAGATGCACTCTGGAGGTATCAAGGTCAAAATCCCGATACCCGGCGGTAACGTCACCCTTGGGCAGCAAGGTGATACGGGGAATCTGGATCGACATCTCCCTGCATAGCGCCACCGTTTTTTCAACAATGTGTCCAATATCCATCGGCTCAAGGACTCCGATTAGTTCGCCCTGCGCCGGCGTCATGGCAACGGCCACTTTGCGGGCAATATCCGACAGGACATCGGCGTTGCTTAAATCCGGCGGGTGCCCCTGCCGCTCCAGTTGGCCGATGATTTCCAACGCCGCCTGACCGGCCCGCTGTTGCTGGGGAGTTTCAAATAGATTGCCCATCGGCCTGCCTGTAAGTCCCGCCGGTGCGGGTACCCCGGTGATAGCCATTTCCAGATTGGACGGTATGACTACCGCGATCTGCCGTTCGGTGGGGATGTCTCTTCCAATGACCACACCGGC
>JBMFGW010000332.1:0-1066 GCA_049977145.1 Phycisphaerae bacterium | reverse complement strand
GTATTCCAAGCGAATATCCATGGAGCGAATCAGGGAGGAGGGGTACAATTTAAATATATCCAGGTACGTCAGCACGGCAAAGGCCGAACCCGAGGTTGACCTGAAGGCGACTCACGACGAGTTGGTAAGGATCGAGGGCGCTATCCGGAAAGCGACGGCTAAGCACAATGAATTCCTGAACGAGCTTGGCTTACCCCCTTTGCCGTCACCGATGCTGGCTTTTCCGGCGAATAAGGGGGGGGGCGGGGCGGCGGGGTGATGTTTCCGGGCGGTGTTGCATCTCCGCGGACGCGCGGTGCAAGCACGCGCGGCTAAAAGGGTGGCGGTGCCCGTTATTGTGCGTGAATTGATTGGCGCACCGATTTGTTATGGGGCGCGACCCGCGGTCGCGGCTTTATGGGGATGGGGGCGGTTCAATGGACAATGAGGCGCTGCGCTTAATGAGACGCGGTGCCTTCGCACCGCTTACAATATTGGAGAGCTGCGGCGGGTAACATTGGGAATTGGGACGCGCGGAATAAATTCCGCGCCTAAAATGGGGCGCTGGTCGCCGGGCGACGGGGCTAAACGTGGGGCGGCGGTTGGATGGGATTCCACCGGGCAAGCCCGGGGCTATTTGCGCTGCGTTTCAGTGAACAGTGATCAATGAGACGTCCACATGCGGTGGCCTTAATGGGGCGTGCGGAATAAATTCTGCGGCTAAGACGGGGTGTGCGTTATCGTCGGGGATTGAAAGCCGTGGATTAAATCCACGGGCTAACTTTTGGGTGGGGTTGGTGTGCGGAATTAATTCCGGCGCTAAGATGGGGACGCCCGTCGGCGGGGGGTGGCGCTGCGCTCAATGAACAATCCCGATAAGCAATTCCTATTGCATCGGGACTGCGGCTTCCTGCCGCGGCGTCGGGAGTTGGGGCGCGCGGAATAAATTCCGCGGCTAAAACGGGGCGTGGGTTATCGTTGGGGGTTGGAAGCCGTGGATTAAATCCACGGGCTAGTGCGATGGAGAGTGTGTTGAGTCCAGGAGATGAAAGTTCTCTTCGGGTCGATGTTCCGACTCGTAGTCGAA
>JBMFGW010000331.1:0-1089 GCA_049977145.1 Phycisphaerae bacterium | reverse complement strand
GCCCCCGGCAAATGGATATTTGATATGGGCCAG
Source organism: Phycisphaerae bacterium (assembly GCA_049977145.1). Classification (GTDB taxonomy): domain Bacteria; phylum Planctomycetota; class Phycisphaerae; order WQYP01; family WQYP01; genus JAMDCX01. The sequence continues at coordinate 1,056 of JBMFGW010000331.1, read as the reverse complement.
AACATGGTGGGATGGTGCCAGATTCATATTCCAAATGCCCCGGCCGGCACCCGGGTGGTGTTGCGGCACGGAGAAAGCCTCGTGCGTAATGGCCAGCAAACCGTGGACTTAAATACCGCCGGGAAAAGCCGAAACCATCTGTATGTGGCCAACCTGCGAACCGCCAGACAGACCGATACGGTCATTCTAAATGGTAAAGGTGCCATCACATGGCACCCCATATTTACCTATCACGGATTTCGCTTTGTGGAACTTACCGGTTATCCCGGTACACCGACACTGGCCACACTTGAAGGGCAGGAAGTTCATGACGCATTACCGGTTATCGGCGGATTTGCCTGTTCAGATAAATTGGTCAATCAAATTGTTCATAACGCCCGGTGGGGCATCCAAAATAACTATCGCTCCATTCCCACCGACTGCCCGCAACGCGATGAGCGCCAGGGCTGGATGGGCGATCGCGGCATGGAATCACGCAGTGAATCATTCCTGTTTAACACCGAACGCTTTCATGACAAGTGGCTCTGGGATATGCAGGATGCCCAACGCCCCAGCGGCGATGTGTCCGATGTAAATCCCCCGTACTGGGCCGTTTACACCAAAGATGTCACCTGGCCCAGTACATTTATTTACCTGCCGGGTACCTTATATTTGCAATATGGGCAGGTCTCCCCCATTCGCGATCACTATGCCGCGATGAGCAAATGGATCAATTACCAGTTGGCCAAGGTACACAATGGAATCAGTAATCAAGATACCTACGGCGACTGGTGCTCACCACCGCGCTCGCCCCACAATATCCACTCCAAAGACCCCAATCGTGCCACTCCCGGGCCACTGCTGGCTACGGCAACCCTGTACAAAGACCTGCAACTTATGGCCATGTATGCCAAAGTTCTGCATAAACCCGCTGGACAAAGACATTGGTTGGCCGAAGCGCATAAACTTTATGTGGGCTTTAATAAGCGTTTATGGAACGCCAAGGGTGGCTACTATGGCAATGGTTCGGATACCGCCTGTGTTCTGCCGTTGGCTGCGGGCATTGTGCCGGCAGAC
>JBMFGW010000330.1:0-1110 GCA_049977145.1 Phycisphaerae bacterium | reverse complement strand
CAAACCGTCGTCCATTCGGCCAATGGACAGTTCACACAGCTCCAATATGGAGCGGAAGGAGTCGTTTATGTTTTCCAATCGTTCACAAGTCTTGCGTGGTTGTTCTCTGGCGGTCGCCGCACTGGCGGCGGTGGCGTGCGTTGGCTTGGCCAATACAGCCTCGGCCAGCACCATTACTTGGGGTGCCGCCGCCAACATCTCCGGTGATACCGATGTCAGCACTGCGGGTAGCCTGGTGGTCGCCAATGAATTTGGCAGCAGCACCACACCCGAAACGGTCAATGGCGTTACGTTTAGTCCATTCACAGCAAGTCCAAGCGCTGTTGCCAAGCAGGGTGCTGTAACCTTGTCTGCACCAACGTCAGGCGACACGGTGGAGACGATGGACGTCGGCTTTGGGCCGTCGGGCTTCTCCGCATCTTACAATGCCCTGCTCAATGGTGCAGCCGCCTTGGGAAATGGACCGACGGCGACGAACGGGTTAGATCCCATGGACCTGACCATCACCGGCCTTACCTCCGGTGCGCAATACCAGATTGAAATTTGGGTCAATGATTCGCGGGGTTATCCGGTGAGCCGGCAGGAAACATTGAGCGGCAGCTCCAGCGATTCGGCCGTCATTAGCTACCTGATGTCACCTCCCGGACAGTTCATCACGGGCACCTTTACCGCGGATAATACGGGAAGCCAGACCGTTTCTATGACTCCCGTGGACAATAGTTATGGTTCCAATAACGCAGACGCGCAGATCAACGCTTTTCAGTTGCGTGTTGTTCCGGAGCCGGCGACACTGGCTTTGGTGGCGGTGGGCGGCTTGGGCCTGCTGCTGTTGAAACGCCGGAAGACGGTGTGAAAAAAAACGCGGCCCGATAACCATCTGGGCCGGCGGTTTCCGCAACATGGTCATCTTGCCCATGTTGTGACGCGGTGGCCGACGGGCGAACCATGGAAAGCGCCCGTTGCACCACCGGCAAAGCCGGTGGCTATGTGTGCGTGGCGTCGCATCGCGCCCACGGGGGCACCGGTGTCCTCACCCGCCGCTGATCGGCTCTGGCCGCCCCGGTGGTGGTGTTTTCCGCATTGAGAACCGCCGAAAACGGATGACAATGA
>JBMFGW010000329.1:0-1120 GCA_049977145.1 Phycisphaerae bacterium | reverse complement strand
CGGGCGGCATACTGAATCAACTGATCCACAATATGCCGATACACCCGTCCCCCATGGCTCTGCCCCGGTGCCTGCCCAAACCAGCGATTCACAGAAGTGGGAATGCGGATAATTTGGCAATGCCACTGCGTAACGGCCATGCGCATAGACCGGCGGACATGATCGCCGCGGTTGGTCCATTCCAAACTCGGCAAATCTACCCCGTGTAGTACCACAATGTTATTTTGCGCGTTGAGAAGTTTGTTGCCGTGCGTATGCAATGCCATGTTGCCGATGGAATACGGGCATGGCAACGTAACAATATGCGGGGCCGGCGATGGGGAAGCCGCCCAAGCGCGTCCCAACCCCGCCACCAACAGGCCTATCAGCAACGCCAGCATAATACGCGACAGCGTTCTGATTTGCGACCGTATATCAGGTGTCATTGATGCCACCTGAGTAATGGAGCGATAGCCTATCATTTTCCGCCATCCTTTCCGGATATCTGTACGACCAAGGCCTTTTTTACCAAGTCACCGAACGTGGTCGGCTGATATTGCCAGTTTTTAATCAGTGCCGGCCAAGGCGGTCCCATGCCAAAATTTGCGGCCATCCAACTTAATTTTTCCTTGGTCATAACGAGCAGAAGCCTTTTGGTGAAGCCCACGTTCTGTTTCCATCCGCCCCATTGAGCTACCAGCACTGGTACCCGCGCGGCAGCGAATTCAAAGTTTTCTCGCCAATGCTTCATCCATCGGAATATATGTGTGGCATAAACAATATTTTTACCCCGCACCGCAAATCCATGAATCACACCAAAGAGGTCATAGCCATTGCGGCAGCCCGGCACCACCACAACGTTTTTCGCCCCCGTTGCCCGCACCGTGTTATACAATTCCTGCATCCCCGCCGCACGATACGCGATAACCCGGGTGGCGGATTCTTCGGTACATACGCCGCCATACAGCCAAGTGTGCCAGTCGACCCCATGGGGAGAGGCGAACAAACCCAGTAGCACGTTGGGATCATGCCTATATCGCTCCGCCACCGCGTGCCAGAAACGCACAGAATTGCCATCCGGCATGCGGTGACGGCCAATATATTTTCCCCATCGGCCCATATCCGTCCATTGCAGGGTTAA
>JBMFGW010000328.1:0-1135 GCA_049977145.1 Phycisphaerae bacterium | reverse complement strand
GCATCGGTTTGGTTGCAAGCGGGTTGCAAATGGGAACCCAAAGCGCGATGACTGCCGCAGGTAATGTCACACTCTCAGTTTCCGGCAATGCTGTGGTGGGCAAGATTTCGAGTTCGTTGATATCTGGATCGGCTTTGGACCTCACGGCAGGCGGCGCTATCAGCGCGAATGGCGATGGACAGGTGAATCTCACGGCCCCCATCGGCACGGAGACGGTGGCCTTGCAGGCGGGTACCGGCATCGGCAGTTCTAGTGCCTACCTGCTGGTTAATATCCCGGAGTTCACAGCCTCCTCAACTACCGGTGGCATTTATATCAATGATTTGGAATCGGCAAATGTGCCGACACTCTCCGCTCCGGGCGGAAGCATTGGCCTTGTAGTCAATGGTGCGCTGGCGTTTGGCACCATCACTTCCGGGGACGCCGCCAATGTGCAGGCCACCGGCAATATCACCGGTAATTCGCTGACCACCGGCAATAATTCCAATGCTGCTGTCACCAGTACTGGCGGCTCGATTACCGCCGGTAGTCTGGACATTGCCGGGGCGTTAACAGCCAATGCGGATACCACCTTGGCCCTGACCACCGGCCAGGTTGGCACCACAGCCAATTTGACTTCCGGTACGACGATGCAAATTGGCACGTTGACTTCCGGTGGCAATCAAACATTGCAGGCGGGAAATCTCTTTACCCTTGCGGCCAACGGTGCGTTGACCAGCAATGGTGGCGGCATCGGTTTGGTTGCAAGCGGGTTGCAAATGGGAACCCAAAGCGCGATGACTGCCGCAGGTAATGTCACACTCTCAGTTTCCGGCAATGCTGTGGTGGGCAAGATTTCGAGTTCGTTGATATCTGGATCGGCTTTGGACCTCACGGCAGGCGGCGCTATCAGCGCGAATGGCGATGGACAGGTGAATCTCACGGCCCCCATCGGCACGGAGACGGTGGCCTTGCAGGCGGGTACCGGCATCGGCAGTTCTAGTGCCTACCTGCTGGTTAATATCCCGGAGTTCACAGCCTCCTCAACTACCGGTGGCATTTATATCAATGATTTGGAATCGGCAAATGTGCCGACACTCTCCGCTCCGGGCGGAAGCATTGGCCTTGTAGTCAATGGTGCGCTGGCGTTTGGCAC
>JBMFGW010000327.1:0-1144 GCA_049977145.1 Phycisphaerae bacterium | reverse complement strand
CTTCACCATGGCCCTGCATGGCCATGGCGCTACCAGGCGCTACCGTGCGCCACTGTTTATCACACAAAAGCGCCCCATTGCGCGCCATTGGATTTGTATCCGCTTGGCCCGGCAACGCCACGGCATTTACCGGCAGGTCGTCGGTACCAGTCTTAGCGGCTTGGGCGGATTGCCGTGCTTGCTCGGCGGCATAGTCCGGCAGCAGGTCTATGGCCTTGTCCAGTTCGCCACGGAATACGTGCGTGTACCGATTCATGGTCAGCTTAATATCAGAATGCCGGGCAAGTTCTTGCGCTGTCTTTGGGTGAACGCCAGCCGCAGCAAGGTTACTTATGAATTGGTGCCGCAAGGCGTGAAAATCGAACACGTTGCCGCTTTCGTCGGTGTATGGGATACCGGCGGCTTTCAAGTCTATGCGGATGATACGGGCGGCATTGAATTTATCCAGCCGGGCAAACACGGCGGCGGTTGGAAGTTTCGTTGCCGTGAACGCGGAGAGCTTGACGGCCATATCCGCACGCAACGGCAGGATTGCGGCCTTGCGGTTCTTGGCGCTCTTGGCGGCAATCGTAACGCTCGGCGATTCACCCAGGCTCAATGATCCGGCGGTCAGGCTGGCCAATTCAGAAGCCCGCAAGCCCGTTGTGGCGGCCAATTCATAAACCAATGCTCGCTCGGCTCCGGTCATGCCGTAACGCTCTGGCCCAGATTGTGCGGCGGTCAGCAGCTTGGCAAAGTCTGATTGATTCAACATGCGCCGGGTATGCCGCTTGTCGGTGGCCACGTTCTGGCCGTCCAGATACTCAACCGGGCTTGACGTTGCCCGGCGCTCGTGCATCATCCATCGGCAAAACGATTTACAGCAGGACAAATAGAAGTTTGTGCTTTGGATACTCAATCCGCGAATCGTCTTGCCCTTGGCATCCATTGTATCCTTGCGGCGGCCAGATAGTTCTTTTTGCACCTTGGCGGCGGATATATCGCTATAGAATTTGAATCCGCAGGCATCGGCCAGACTTGTAACGCGGTGCGCGGATAGTTCGGCGTGCTGTTTGGTGCGGCCCCGCGCCAATATGTCGGCCTCCCAGTCGGTCAGGTGCTCGGCCAATGTTTTGGATCCCGTCAACTTGGATTGCTCAATCAC
>JBMFGW010000326.1:0-1151 GCA_049977145.1 Phycisphaerae bacterium | reverse complement strand
GCGCACATCAGCAGGTGAATCGCAAGTGTAACGCGTTCGTAATAAGATAGAGAACCATCTCGGCGGCGGCAGGACATTTCCGCAGCAGCCTGGCAATTCAATACTTTTGGGAGTTTCAACATCCGCTAACCTTTCACCGCATCAGCCTGCCCTATTCCCTTTTTTTCCAGGCAATCGCGCAGCCGCAGGCGTGCTCGGTACAATAACACGTAGAGATTTGTCGCGCGGACGCCCAAAGTCTTACAAACCTCCCCGGAATTTTAGTCATCCATAATGCTTAAAGCGAAGGCCTGCCGCTGGGATTCCGGCAACGCCTCCATGCAGCGCTGCAGCACAGGCAGCACTTCTGATTCCATCGCCGAATCTTGCGGATCAATATGCCAGCGGCGGGGAATCCGCTTCCATTTGCCAAAGGAACTGAACATCTCCTCCACCGCCTCATCTTCTGGCAGCGCATCGGTTTGATCCCGTTCCTGCCGGCGGAAATGATCCAGAATTTTGTGTTTTAATATACCTACCAGCCAGGTTAAAAATTCACACTCTCCTTTGAAGTTTTCTTTTCCCTTCAGCGCCGCAAGAAATGTTTCCTGCACCAGCTCTTCGCAACTGGACCGATCCGCCACCCGCAGCCGTGCGTAGCGGAAAAGCAAATCACCATAGTTATCCACCCACAGTTCTGCAGGTGGAGCCTTGTTCGCAATTTGGTTACCCGCGCTTACTAAGTCATCCGTGCCCAAAAACACACCTCAGAGTGCAATCTCCGGCAATATTGGCCGCCATATTTATCTATTATATGCCTTAAATGCGCGGCCACAAGCTGGAAATCATCCGTCGGCCATCGGCTTGCAGGGCCTTTTAGTTTTCAGGACTGCGTGGATTTTCGGGAGCCGACTTGATCAAATTTTCCAATAAATTGTTCTGTCCCAGAACGTCACAAAGACGAAAACAACCAAATAACGGGAAAACTAAAGGCCTTGCATCGGCTTGCTGGTGAACCAGTTCGCAAGCGCCGGCCAAAACAGTTCCAGAATCAGCAATACCCACACCGGCCCATGCTCCATCCACACCATCCAGGGGTAAAAATAGTGGGCGTGATACAAGCCCAGTGTCAAGGACCAGACCAACAGTGAAATACGCGGATAAATCGCCAG
>JBMFGW010000325.1:0-1164 GCA_049977145.1 Phycisphaerae bacterium | reverse complement strand
GGCTTTGGGTTCTACCCGCCAAGGTAAGTTGGCCCTCTGGCAGATCATCGCCCGTGTGATCGATCAAGGCTCGCGTCTCTCGGCGGTACGTCTGGCGGCCAGCCATAGCGCCTGTGACATCCTGGGCTTGGATAGTTTCAACGAGGATGACCTGTACGCCAATCTGGATTGGCTCGATGAGCACCAGCAAGACATTGAAGATCGGCTCTTTGCAACCGCGGCACCGTCCGGCTCGACGGGGCTTTTTCTCTACGATGTCACCAGCAGCTATCTCGAAGGGGTTTATAACGAACTGGCCGCCTTCGGCTATAACCGCGACGGCAAAAAGGGCAAACGGCCAATCGTCATCGGACTGTTGTGCAATGCCCAGGGGCAACCGTTGTCCATTGAGGTATTTGCCGGTAATACCCAGGACACCGCAACGATGGCCAGCCAGATCCACAAAGTCGCCCAACGCTTCGGTGGCGGTGAGGTGACGTTCGTGGGCGACCGCGGAATGATCCGGGGCCGACAGATTGAGGATTTAACCACCCAGGGCTTCCACTACATCACCGCCATCACCAAGCCGCAAATCGAATCACTGCTGGCCCGTGGTGTGTTGACCATGTCACTATTTGATCAGGAACTGGCGGAAGTGGTCTCTGACGACGGCCCGCGGTACATCCTGCGGCGCAACCCGATCCGTGCCGCCGAAATGGGCGAGTCACGCCAGAATAAGCTTCATACCCTGCAACGTCAGGTGGATCGCCAGAACAAGTATCTTCAGGAGCATTCCAAGGCCCGTGTTCAGGTGACGGTGGACAAGATTGTGACGCAATGCCGAAAATTACGACTGGACGCATGGGTCCAAGTCACCGTGCAAGAACGAGTCCTCGCCCTGACCATCGATCAATCCGCTCTGGCCGAGCAGCAAAAGCTCGACGGCTGCTATGTGCTCAAGACGGACCTGACCCCGCCCCAGATCAACGCCCAGGATATTCACGCCCGCTACAAGGACCTGGCGTTGGTAGAGTGGGCGTTCCGTACCAGCAAGACCATGGAATTGGAGATGCGCCCGGTGCATGTGCGTCTGGCCAGCCGTACACGGGGCCATGCCCTGGTGATCATGCTGGCCTACAAGATTGTGCAGGAATTGGCCCGGCGGTGGCAGGCCATCGACGCCAC
>JBMFGW010000324.1:0-1184 GCA_049977145.1 Phycisphaerae bacterium | reverse complement strand
GGACTTAGTAAAGGATGAGCTCAATGTGTCAATGAATTATACAAGCACCGATGAGCACGTTCCGGAGGCGGAACGAAACAACCGCACAATTGCCAAACGGATCCGCTGTGCCTACCACAACCTCCCCTACAAAGCCCTGCCAAAAGTTATGCTAAGGTATTTGGCAATGGTGTCAACAAAGCAGCTGAATTTGTTGCCAGCCAAGGGAGGAGTGTCACCTTACCTGAGCCCTCATGTTATTTTGGGTGGAAGGAACTGGGATTTTAATAAGCATTGCCAAATTCCATTTGGAGCTTATGTTCAGGCATATCAGGAAAATGCACCAAAAAATACAAACAATCCGCGAACAATTGATGCAATCTACCTACGTCCTACCAATAATATTCAAGGAGGACATGAGCTCATGGATTTAAACTCAGGTCGAGTTATCACCCGCCCACGAGTCTGGGAAATTCCTGTCACAACTGTTGTCATCAGAGCCGTCGAAACTATGGCTGAGGAGCAAGGGATTAAGTCGCTCAAACTACAAAACCGACGTAAAACGACATTTACCCTGCCGATTGGATTGCAGGAGTGGACTACAACAATGAAAACAACGACCACGACGACGAAGATGATACCGAATATGAATATGAAGACGACGATGCGATCGAGGATGAAGAAAATTTCGATCGAGTCGACCAACAAGAAATTGATGAAATATTGGCAGATACAGCAAAGAAAGAAGAGGCCAATCCAACCGACATGGAAGACTATGAAGCTGAAGAACAGCAAGAAGAAGAGGCACAAGAGGATGATGCCCAAGAGGATCCCGAGCAGGAACCCAACCAAATGCCTGAGCCGGAAGCACAACCTGAGCGAGTGCAACCACCGAGAAACCGTCAAGCACCGGAAAGATTGACGTATGCTCAGTCAAAACTAAGAGAAAAGCATGTCAAGTTTGATATCAATGTGAATCCTGAAGATGTTGAGGAATATAATCAGCAGTATGCAATGCTGATTGCAAAGTGCATGGCAGAGATCAATGCCAAAGCTACTATGTATGGTTCATGCTATGGTCAGCAATTTATTTTGCAAAAAGGTCTAAAGAAATTTAAAAAGGCCGGAGCTGATCGCCAGTAAATCCACCCAGCCGTGATAATGACCCTCAAATTTTAGAATGCGATTACGCCCGGTAAACCCGC
>JBMFGW010000323.1:0-1197 GCA_049977145.1 Phycisphaerae bacterium | reverse complement strand
TGCATCTCCGTGAATGGTTACATTATTTCTTCAATCGGCCCATAAAGGTCACGCGCTGCCAATTAAAAAACCGGCTATCAGTACCAGTACGCCACCGAACACCACTTGGAATGTCGCCTGCAAGAATGGTGTATCCATATAGCGGTGGCGGATAAAACTTATGGAGCATAACTCCAGCGCCACGACCCCCATGGCAACACCCAGCGCGATATGAAAGTTGGGAATCAGAAACGGTATAGTGTGCCCGATGCCGCCGGCAGTCGTCATGAGTCCGCACACGGCACCACGGATAAACGGATGGCCGCGGCCGGTCAAAGCTCCATCGTCGGATAAGGCTTCGGCAAACGCCATGGAAATTCCGGCGCCAATGGATGCCGCCAGTCCCACGAGAAAAGCCTTGAAGCTGTCTTGCGTGGCAATGGCTGCGGCAAACACCGGGGCCAGCGTGGAAACCGAACCATCCATCAAACCGGCCAATCCAGGTTGCACGATCTGTAAAACAAACAACCTTCGTTCCGCCGCCTCTTCTTCACGTTTGATGGATTCCGGCACATGCTGGGATTCCAGGGCCTCGGCAATCGAGGCGTGTCGGCGCTCGGCCTCCGCCAAGTCGACAAGCAGTTTACGAATGGCGGCATCGGTGGCAAGACCGGCGGCTTTTTCATAATACCGTGTGTTTTCAAGTTCCATAATTTCGGCTTGCCGGCGCATCGCGTTGACGCCGGTCTTCATGACCAGCCAAAGCGGACGACGTTTAATAAATCCCTTGACATCATCACGTTTAATTAACGGTATATGATCGCCGAATTTTGCCCGGTGCAATTCGATGAGTTTATGCCGGTGTTGCGCTTCTTCCGCCTGCATTTCTGTAAACATTTTGGCCGTCGCGGGATAAGTCTTAGCCAAATTATGCGCGAATTCCCCATAGATTCTACCATCTTCCTCTTCCTGCCCGATCGCCAACGCCAAAATTTCCTGTTCCGTGAGATCTTTGAATCGTTTAGCCACAATCAACTCCAGATAAACAAGCGCCCATGTTTCTACCAGCCATTATAGCCGCTAACCTGACTTCCCGTTCGTTTTTAAAAAGGCCGGAAAAAGTGTGGTTTTAGGTTAAAATGGGCGTGGCAATTTTTCCGGGCACCCCTGGGAGCGCGGGTGTCCTCACCCGCTTAGGCCCTCTGCGAAAGCCCCGGG
>JBMFGW010000322.1:0-1235 GCA_049977145.1 Phycisphaerae bacterium | reverse complement strand
CGGCGTATCAGTGCGGTGGTGGAATGATCATGCGGTAATGCGGCATCATCAGGCGCCATTAATTCGGCGGCGATCTTTTGGGCCAGCACCTTGCCGAGTTCCACCCCCCATTGGTCAAATGAGTCAATGGCGAAGATCACACCCTGCGTAAAGACAGCATGTTCATAGAGTGCCACCAACGCGCCGAGTATTTCCGGCGTAAGCTTTTGCGCCAGGATCACATTGCTGGGGCGGTTGCCATCAAAGGTGCGGTGTGCTACGAGCCATTCGGGGGTGCCTTCCAGACGCACCTGATCTTCGGTTTTTCCAAAAGCCAGCGCTTCCGCCTGCGCAAACACATTGGCCATCAGTAAATGATGGTGATTTCCCAAGGGATTGAGCGATTGGGCGAAACCGATAAAATCACACGGGATAAGCTTGGTGCCCTGATGGATTAACTGATAGAACGAATGCTGACCGTTGGTGCCTGGCTCACCCCAGAAAATCGGCCCGGTTTCATAATCCACCCGGTCCCCGGAAAGCGTGACACTTTTACCATTGGATTCCATGGTCAGTTGCTGCAAATAGGCCGGGAAACGCTTTAGATATTGGTCATAAGGCAACACCGCCACCGTTTGCGCCCCGAAGAAATTGTTATACCACACCGCCAACAGTCCCATGATCACCGGCATATTGCGTTCCAGCGGCGCGGTGTGGAAATGCGTATCCATGGCCCGAAATCCGGCCAGCAGCCGGGTGAAATTATCCGGTCCCACCGCCAGCATGGTGGATAAACCAATGGCGGAATCCATGGAATACCGCCCGCCGACCCAATCCCAGAAGCCGAACATGTTGGCGGTATCAATGCCGAACGCGGCCACTTCTTTGGCATTGGTGGAAACGGCGACAAAATGTTTGGCGGTATGCGCCGGGTCTTTGGCTGCCGCCAGCAACCATTGGCGCGCGGTGTGGGCGTTGGTCATGGTTTCCAGTGTGGTGAAAGTTTTGGAGGAAATAATAAACAGTGTTTCATCGGGTGCCAGATCATGCACGGCCTCTACAAAATCGGTGCCATCCACATTGGACACAAAGCGGAAGGTCATTTCCCGCCGGGAATAATACCGCAAGGCTTCATACGCCATTACCGGGCCTAAATCCGAGCCGCCAATGCCGATGTTCACCACATTGCGTATCGGCTTGCCGGTGTATCCTTTCCATTCGCCGGAACGCACCCGACTGGCAAAAGCCGCCATGCG
>JBMFGW010000321.1:0-1239 GCA_049977145.1 Phycisphaerae bacterium | reverse complement strand
GCATTACGCCGGAAAGGCCGTAAATCAACGATTTTCGCTCATCACGGCGGGAAGTCAGGTTAATGCCGAATCATAACCGGCAAAAGTGCCAAATGGCCAGTTAGCCGTGTTTGCCATCGGGTACTTTCCCCGGTATTCATTGGCATACTCACTCATGGCAATGCCGACCTGGCGCATGTTGGAGGCGCATTCAATCTGCAACGCCAAGCTCTTGGCTTGCGCCAGCGCCGGCAATAGCAATGCGATCAACAGTGCGATGATCGAGATCACCACCAGAAGCTCAATTAAGGTAAAACCGCGACGTTTCATAACGAATCTCCTTTAACATGGAAACATCCATTTTAATGTAAAAAGCACCGTCCCGGAAAAACCGGGACGGTGCTGGAAATTTTCACGCCGTCCGACGGCGTTTCCGCCCAATCAGCACCAGCGCCACACCGCCGATGGCGAACAGGCCCAGCGTGGCCGGTTCCGGAATCGGTGCGCCGGCACCAACATTGAGTGTCTCAAGGGTGTTGGAATTCGCCAACGTAAGCATGTAGCTGTCGGAACCCAACAGATACTTCTCCGAAGTCGCACCGTTACCGAACAGGAACGTTCCCGTCAGGCCGCCGTCGGCATCGGCCAGCAGGTTGTAAGTTCCCGGCGTCAGCGCGGTGACACCGGAAGCCGCCGCGAAATTAATGATATTGCTACCGCTGACGGTAGCGGCCGAATTCAGCACAATGTTGGAAACGTTGCCGCTGGCATCCATGGCCACATTAATCGTACCGCCGGAAATGGCCAGGCCTTTAAGCGTGGTGGGGGTAGCCGTGACGGCGGAAATGTCGAACGTTCCGCCGGACTTTATGGTCAGCAGCGAACTATCGGCAATCGATCCGACCTGCGTGCTACTGCTGCTTGCACCGCTCGGTGTGTAGCTGTACGTTCCCAGAGCCAGCGTGCCGGACGTAATCGTGGTCGGCCCGGTATATGTGTTGGTTCCATCCATGACCACCGTGCCACCACCGGTAACCGTGACACCGCCCGTGCTGCTGCTTGGTCCCTGCAAAAACGGTGAATATACCACGCCTTGTACTCCGGAAGCGACATTTAGCGTCACTCCCTGGCTTAACACGTTGAGTACGATATTTGGAGTAATCCACGTCGTCCCAGTCACCGGTGAGTTCGCGGTCATGGCCAAGGTACCGTCGAGGTTAACTGTGGCCACACCGGTACCAGCGGTAGTAATTCCATTGG
>JBMFGW010000320.1:0-1251 GCA_049977145.1 Phycisphaerae bacterium | reverse complement strand
TGGCGACATCGCCTCTTTTGGTGCCGGTGGCAACAGCCCGGTTACAGTCACCATTGATCAATCCGGAGTAACGGCTGCGGGAATCACATTTAACACCATGAGCACAGGAGGTTCCTATACCATCGCCAGCGGCGGCGCAGGTGACAATCTGAATCTTAACGGCTATACCTACATTACCATGAACGCTGATGCGACGATCAGCGCTCCCATCGTGGGAGCCGGTGCTCTGAATCTTAACGGCCTTCATACCCTGACGCTTTCCGGTAGCAATACCTATACCGGCGGCACGATCATCAATTCCGGTGCAACATTGTATGTCTCGGGTTCAATCAGCGGTGCTGTCGTTGATGACGGCACATTTAACCTCGGTAGTGAGTTGACCATCACGGACCTCACCGGCAGCGGTACGATCAACCTTGGTGACAACAATCTAATAATTAACGCCACGGCGGCGGATACATTTTCCGGCACGCTGACGAATTCGGCCCACATTTTCAGGGTTGCAAGTAATTCCCTGACTCTTACCGGCAATATTTCCGGATTCAGCGGGGTCTATGATCCGATCGGAAACGGTACTCTGACAATTAATGCAAGCGGGCTGCTGAACTCCATCGCCATTCTGGAATCTCAGGACAACGGTATACTTAACGTCGCGTACAGCAATCTCAACGGCAACCTCGCGGCTTTCCTCGGGAGCGCCGCTGGCCAGATTAACTTCACCGGCACCAATGCTACCGGCACCCTCGGGGCCATTGACATTGACGATACCTCCGGCACCACCACCAACACCATTGATGGCGGCGGGGTTGCCAATACGCTTACGCTTGGCGGTCCCATTACCAGCAAAAATACCACCGGCAGCAATACGCTGATCCTGCAAAATGGCACGTTTGTTCTGACCAGTACCAGTAATGCTTCCACTTTCATCGATAACGGTACGCTGCAAATCGGCAATAATGCACTATCCGGCACAGTTCAATTTACAGCGGCAACCAACCTGCCCGGTTCCAGCATCGGCATCAATATGGAAGGTGGCGAATTGCAATTCACGGGTTCGGGTGCTGTCACCATCGCCAATGCGATTACTGATACATCCAGTAATGACATCATCGACGGCGGGGGATTGGGTAACACTCTCACATTAAGTAACACCATCACCAACGCCACCGGCAGCACGCTGACCGCGCAGAACGGCATATTTGTGCTCACTGGCACCAATAATACGACCTTCTCCGGCGGCTCACTGCAAAA
>JBMFGW010000319.1:0-1253 GCA_049977145.1 Phycisphaerae bacterium | reverse complement strand
CGGAGAAAACATCAGGGCGATGCCCGAAGCGTTGGGAGACAAAATTCCGGGCTGCACACTGGTAAGGGGCTGGTTGGCAGCGTTTCCAAAGGAGGACACATACAGTGCATAAAGTCCCGCCAAAGGCTGGTAAAGTTCGTTATAGGGTGACGATGCCAGATTGCTATTGGCGAAGTTAAAATTACTGATACAGGCCAAGGGGTATTGACCGCGATACACATTGGCGTACTCATGCAGGGCAATGCCAATCTGCCGCATGTTAGATGCTCCCTGGATTCGTACCGCCAACTGTCTGGCTCGCGCCAACGCCGGTAAAAGCAATGCGATCAACAACGCGATGATGGATATTACCACCAAAAGTTCGACCAGCGTAAAAGCGTTTCGACGTTTCATAAAAAACTCCTATCCGAGTGTTCAGTTTTCAGCCGCGTCGGGCGAAAAAAAAGGAGGCCAAGAGTTTTATTTCACCGGCCCTTCCATTGTCACCCATTATCGGCGGTCTCATCGGCGAGATCTCCGTCTGCAGGTACACAGCCTGCACCACTGAAGCGGTCACAACCGATCAACGGCGGGTAAGTTCAAAGTTGGAAACCCGACCGATGGCACTGGCACCCTGCATACCCACAGCTGTAATCCTTGTTCCACGGGGCAACACAATCGGCGGGCCCGATTCAATCTTTCCGTTGTCATAGACCCGATAAGTCCATGTCTTAGCGGTGGTATTGAGGACCAGTTCAATGGTGTTATTCGTCAGGTTTCCAGATCCCGGAATGGAAAACCCTCCAGAATTCGCAAGCCCCGGCCCAGTGAAATACGTACCATTGTTATCGGAGATTCTAACCAGTGCCCATGGTGATGCGGATGGGTATCCGTAATGCACCCGTTTTTGGTCCCATCCATAGGTGAGATTGTACGGGTTGGCACCGCTTAAAAATCCTATGGATAGATACGCCGCGGTATTTGCGCCCTTGGTCAGGGAAACGGTTGTGGAAAGCGTATAAATATGGCCGGCGTGCGGCTTAAATTTAAGCTGCGCCGTAGCGCGGCCGACGTTGACCGTGTTGGCGTTGAAGTAACCGCCCGCCGACCAACCGTATTTTGACGAAGACGAGGCCGTCCATTTTGCGCTCGGAACATTATCCACCGTCGGCTTAGTTCCATTGAGCGTACCGAGCGTAGTACTACAACGCTACAAATGCTCAAGAAAATATACTTGGCTGACCGATGAAGCCTTTCAGGAGCCGTATTTCTGA
>JBMFGW010000318.1:0-1264 GCA_049977145.1 Phycisphaerae bacterium | reverse complement strand
CCAGTGCGGTGGAACGCATCGTGGCGGAGTTGCCGGAGGTGCGGCTGGTTCTGATGCGCACCACAGGTTTATGGGGAAGCAGTTTCAGTTGGGCATCGGGAGCGGCCCCACAGTTGGGAAGGGCTTTCACGGCGCATCTCGGCGATCTATTGCTAAGTGGAATAATTTTTGTGCCCAAGCGGCGCGTACGAATTGTCTTCACAGAGCCGGGAGAGTTTCCGCGCCATACGGGTCGGGCGGTGATGGATCGGTACATGGAGGCATTTTTTAACCAGGAAGCGCCACCGGCCCGATACGTTCCATACAGTATTTGGCAGCGCGGTGGTGAACATGATCTGCCCGCGCCGCCACCGAAGCCGGAGCACCAGGGGGAAGCAATTCCGCCCGCCACTGAGAAACTTGTATTGGATTATTTGCGTGAACTGACCAACTTGCCGGACATTACCACAAACCAGCAGTTGTCGCGCGATTTGGGACTCGACAGTCTGGCTATCATGAATATGATTGTCTGGCTGGGAAAAGAATTCGGCGTGACCGTGGGGACGGTGGAATCACTGGAAAGTGTCAATGACGTCATGCTCGCCGCGTGCGGCAAGCTGGTGGCCACCACCGAAGGCCCGGCGATTCCGATGCCGGGACGAAGCTGGACCGCCAACAACAGTACCGCCCGTGCGCAGTTACCGGCAGGCAGAACCATTCAGGAAGTATTTCTGACACAGGCACGACGGCATCCGGCGCAGGTGGTGGTAGCCGATATACAGACAGGCTGTAAGAAGTATCGTGATCTGATCATGTCAATCTTTGCTCTGCGCGAAGAAATCCATAAGCTTCCCGGTGAACGCGTGGGTATCATGTTGCCGGCATCGGTGGCGGCGGACATGGCCTTTCTGGCAGTGCTTTTTTCCGGTAAGACGCCGGTAATGGTGAATTGGACTACCGGCCTCCGCAATATTACAACTGGCTTGGAATTGGCGGGGGTACAAAAGGTTGTAACCGCCAATGCCCTGCTAAGTCGATTGAAGGCGCAAGGTATTGATCTCTCGGCATTGGGGGATCGAATGCTCTCTCTGGAGACATTGGCGGCATCGCTGGGGCGGTGGGGCAAACTCCGTGCCGCCATTAAAGCGCGGGGTTCATGGCGTTCATTGGATCGGGCGGTGGCTACGGACATTGCCGTGATTCTCTTTACCAGCGGATCCGAAGCACTTCCAAAGGCGGTACCATTAACCCATGAAAATCTACTTACGAACATGCGTGATTCCCT
>JBMFGW010000317.1:0-1335 GCA_049977145.1 Phycisphaerae bacterium | reverse complement strand
AGGGAAAGAGAGAGAAGGGGGTGCGGGGGATGAGAGTTAATCCCCCGCGTCGTGGCGGTTATGATACGGGTGCGTGACACTTTATGCGGGCAAGATTTGCTATAATTGAGGTCAGATGATCCACCATGGACGGTGGATCCGGATACGTGTTGATTCAAGGAGGAATATGCCATGTCGGCTATTCGAACTCGGCAGGAGGCGCGGGAGCGGATCACGAAGCATTTTTTTGATGAGTTGGATCGTGTGATTCCTGCGGATGAAAGCGTGCCCTTGAAGGGGCAGACGTTCCGGGATTTTGAATTACAGGCCCGACAAATCAAGGAGTCGGTGATCCCGACAATGTTGGAAGAGCGTGCGGCGTTGAGCGAGTCGGCGTTACAGCAGCAGGCGGGGCTGTGTCCGCATTGCGGATCGGATCGGACGTATCTGGGATCGCGGGTTCGAAAGCGGGAGTTACGCAGCCCCGATGGGGTGGTGGTGGTGACAACGCAGAGTGCCAGGTGCCGGGCTTGTAACCGGTCTTTTTCCCCCTCAGGATCGTGATTGGGCGTTGCCGACGGGCGTGCCGTTGACCACACTGGCGGCGGAACGCCTGGCACGCGAGGCGGCCCAGCAGACGTTCGATCCGGCGGCGCGGTCATTGGGGATGGACTGGAATACGCAACTGGATGGTAAACAAGTGCAGCGTTGGTCGGAAGTGTTGGGCCGTGCGGTGGTGGCGGCTCGGACCGAAGAACTCGCGGCCCAAGCCCAAGGCATTTTGCCGGCGGCCCCGCTGAATCCACCGTCGCTGTTGGTCATCGGAATGGATGGCGGGCGTGTGCAGGGGCGGCAGAAAGACGAAAAAAGCCAGAGCCGGTGGCGCGAAGACAAGGTGGCCAGTTTCACCAGTTATCTACCGGGAGACGGGCTTGACAGACCACCACGTCCGTTGGTGACAACGTATGTGGCGACGATGGGGAATGCCACGGAATTCGGCCCGATGGTGGAGTTGGAGGCGCGGCGTCGTGGCCAGTCTCAGACGGCGGTGGTAATCAATATCAGCGATGGGGGAAACTGGATTGATCCCGTGGCCGCCAAGCACAAGCTGGCGGATGTGCGGATCATTGATTTCCATCACGCCTCTGAACACTTGGACGCTGTGGCCAAAGCAGTCCATGGCCGAGATTCATCCGAGGCTCCTGCCATGTGGGAACACCTTCGTGGTTTGCTGTACGACGGGAAGATTCAACAGGTGATTACAGAAATCACGTCGGAATCCTAGCATGACTTTACAAGTTATGTGACCTCTTCGTCATGAGATAACCCGGGCTGGGCGGGAGGGGAGGCGCACTT
>JBMFGW010000316.1:0-1371 GCA_049977145.1 Phycisphaerae bacterium | reverse complement strand
CCATACAGTACGATACCGCTGCCGGCGGACCAGGCTAATTGGCAATGGCGGATGACATCGTGATCGCCACCAAGATTAACCGCGCAAGCCCCCGCTCCGGAACCTCCCGCACCGTAGTACCCGTTCCATGCAATATAACTGAATTGTCCCATGTAACGGCCCGAGCAGTGGCTGACAGTACAGTGATTGCCAAAAATTTGTATGCTGCCACCAAATAGATGGAAACCACGGACCGTAACCCAGGAGCAGTGATCAATAAAATCCAAACACCACTTGCGGCGTTTGGCCTCAATACGCGAAGCGGTGGGAATCTCATTTTTTGACTGGTCGATGTAAAGCGTTCCTGCCTTAAATATCCATTGATTCGATACTTTAAGCAGTCGCAGCAGCCCGGTGGCGTAGCCCCAACCGGCTCCCGCACACCAAGGATTGGAAATTCCCCCCAGTTTCAACCGCCCGCGTCGTGATGAATGAAGCACCATCGCACTTTGTGTGCTCCAGGCTACGCCTACTTGTGCTACAATAATCGCCCCTTTGAAATAATTGATTGGATGGTTTGCCAATTGCGCCGACGTAAGCTGGGGAATCGTGGACATTGGAGACCAGACTTTTGTATGCTTACGCGGAACCGTTATACGAGCCAGCCCGCGGTCAAATGGATCGGTTGTTTCCTGCTCAGGATACCGGGCCTCCAGTATCATCCGCCCGTTAAGAAATACCTGGTTCATTCCCACGCCCATATTCCAAGGCATCGGTGCGCGATATATACCTGTTGAATATTGTGTCCATTGCGTGATGCGATCGGCGGCATCAATTACCACGCGCGCTTTATGATACGGCTCAAAGACAATCGGATCACCGGGCAGGCCGGAACGATTTATTTGGAGCGTTTGGTGATATATACCAGCCATTACCAAACAGCGGTCGCCGGGGCGCATCCGTGACACTGCAGCCGCAAAGGTACGCAACGGCGAGGCCGGGCTTATACCGGTGTTGGAATTGGAGCCGGTTTTGGAAACATAGTACGTTTCTCGGGTCCGTAATGCCGCACCGAAAACCAACTCGGGAGCCAGCACCACAATTATTAGAATAACGCCCAGTGCGATAACGAATCTTTTTGTCATTGGTTCGTCCACCATTGTTCAGCCGTTCACGGCCCTTCGGCCAGTCAGATTCACCACGAACCTGACCGTAAAATAAAGTATACTCCGTTCGCCCAGTGATGGTACATAACCAAGATTGCATGATGTATGATACCTGAGAGAATGATAAATCCAATGGGCGGTCATATTTACTATACAGAAGCGTATAATTAAAGGGACATAATATCACAAAAAAGGCCGCAGGTAGGCGCTGATGGTTTCCGGCATA
>JBMFGW010000315.1:0-1405 GCA_049977145.1 Phycisphaerae bacterium | reverse complement strand
GAGACACCGTGACATTTTGCAGCGGGGTTCTCCGCGGCCCCAAGCCGCGGAGCGGATTGAAACACCAAGCCGCTAAACGTTCACATACCGGTAACAGGTTCTCCGCGGCCCCAAGCCGCGGAGCGGATTGAAACTGGATCACAGATGAATGGTGGACTTTTGCAGACGTTCTCCGCGGCCCCAAGCCGCGGAGCGGATTGAAACCTCGGTGATGGCTCTGAAAAAACAGAACTCAAATCGTTCTCCGCGGCCCCAAGCCGCGGAGCGGATTGAAACTTGGTGGAGAATGTTACCAAGTTCCCACCGGTTGTTCTCCGCGGCCCCAAGCCGCGGAGCGGATTGAAACTTGTCGCTGACCCAAGCATTGCCGTAGACCACCGCAGTTCTCCGCGGCCCCAAGCCGCGGAGCGGATTGAAACCATTTTTTACCCCGTCTATGATTGCAAGGAGCCCGTTCTCCGCGGCCCCAAGCCGCGGAGCGGATTGAAACAGCACGGATACCGCGTGCAGCGGCCACCCGCGAAAGTTCTCCGCGGCCCCAAGCCGCGGAGCGGATTGAAACGCGCCCGGCGAATTGCACGCCGGCAAGCTATTGCGGTTCTCCGCGGCCCCAAGCCGCGGAGCGGATTGAAACCAGCAAGCGTGCGGAACACTGCACCTACGAGGCGTGTTCTCCGCGGCCCCAAGCCGCGGAGCGGATTGAAACAAGGCGCAGGAGTTGCCGGACTTGGATGCGTACAGGTTCTCCGCGGCCCCAAGCCGCGGAGCGGATTGAAACCAATAGTTACCTCGTAACACAAACCGGAATTAGCAGTTCTCCGCGGCCCCAAGCCGCGGAGCGGATTGAAACGCGAATCTGTTGCTCACCGAACGCGATTGCTCGCCGTTCTCCGCGGCCCCAAGCCGCGGAGCGGATTGAAACCGGCTGTTACCGTTGATCCAAACCCAGGTGGCAAGTTCTCCGCGGCCCCAAGCCGCGGAGCGGATTGAAACACTATATATCCGTGACAAGGAATTTCCATGGATGTGTTCTCCGCGGCCCCAAGCCGCGGAGCGGATTGAAACATTGCCACTCCCGTTGACGGAATATGAATTGATAGTTCTCCGCGGCCCCAAGCCGCGGAGCGGATTGAAACCCGCAATGTTGTGCGTCCAAATAATCCACGGCAGTTCTCCGCGGCCCCAAGCCGCGGAGCGGATTGAAACACCGTCGGAGGCGTCGGTATCGGATTGGTGATCGGTTCTCCGCGGCCCCAAGCCGCGGAGCGGATTGAAACTTTTGGCATGGTGGGCCCGCTTTTGATGACCTACGTTCTCCGCGGCTTGGGGCCGCGGAGCGGATTGAAACCCTTAGTTCCCGCGTTTGGCACGTCGTCTCCGGCTGTTCTCCGCGGCCCCAAGCCGC
>JBMFGW010000314.1:0-1444 GCA_049977145.1 Phycisphaerae bacterium | reverse complement strand
TCTGGCTAATGCAGCACCAGCCCAAGCATCTGATGATTTATTTGCTGAAGGTGATGGTCCAAAACTCGACAAGGACAAGGCCGAGTTATTTCATACTTTTGTCGCAAAGGGTCTGTTTGCCTGCAAGCGAGCACGCCCTGATATTCACACAGCTATTGCATTGCTGTGCACAAGAGTCAAGTCCCCCAACCAAGATGATTGGAACAAGCTGGTCCGGTTGATCAAGTATTGTAATGGGACATGTCAGGACAAATTGATATTGTCAACTGAGGATTTGCATGTCATCAAGTGGTATGTGGATAGCGCCTTTGGAGTGCATCCTGACCTCAAGAGCCACACCGGAGCCGTCATGACATACGGGGGTGGAGCAGCTCAATCAATTTCTCGCAAGCAGAAATTGAACACAAGAAGTAGCACCGAAGCTGAGCTTGTTGGTGCAGATGATGCGGCAACTATGATATTGTGGACCAAGCTATTTATGGAAGCTCAAGGTCACACAATTGAAAAAATATTTTGTACCAAGATAACAAGAGTACAATTTTATTGGAGAACAACGGAAAACGCAGCTCGAGCAAGCGTACACGTGCGTTTAACATCCGTTATTTTTTCCTGACCGATCAAGTTGAAAGAGGAAATCTCAAGATCGAATACTGCCCTACCACGGAAATGTGGGGTGATTATATGTCAAAACCACTTCAAGGAAAATTGTTCCAAAAATTCAAGAAAGCAATAATGGGACATTGAGTTTCGGCCAAAGGATTGGTCGACAGGAGTGTGTTGGAGAAAAAAGAAAAAAATTAGTATATGGTATATGAAATCGAACCGGAAGGCACGGGATGACCAGTGAGGACCCGTGACCAATACCAAGAGTGATTCAGACACGTGTCTGTACTTCATACGTGTTTCCGTTGGCTCAAACGCCTTTTTAACGAGGAGCAGAGGTTCGCTCTTCTCTCCTCTCGCCTCACTCTCTTTAGTTAACTGCGTTACTTAGTCCTGGGTTAGGATAGTAAAGCTCTTAGGTGTTCTTACCAACAATAATACTCTCCAGTGCAACAGTTGGACTCGCGGCATCCTCCCTGGATAACCATTCTCGCGTTGGCTTGCCATTGTAAACCATTCGCCCCTTTATAGACTTGTCTCTCTTCTCTGTGAGAAACATGAGTGCTTCCATTGTCTTTCGCTTTTCATCAGCAGACAATTTTGTCACATGAATTGGAGTGAAACAATTTCTTCTATGCAGCTGCTCAAGTTCCTTACTGGCAGCTTGCTCTCCAGCCTTCTTAAATTTCACGAGACCTTTTTGTAAAATATATTGTTGGCCAAAACTTGCACCAAGTGTCATAGCCTTGGAATTAATTTCTGTCATACAGCGTGCAATAACCATTGCCAACTGCGGATTATTCTCGTCAACATTTTCATCATCAACTGTGGCATCTAATTC
>JBMFGW010000313.1:0-1473 GCA_049977145.1 Phycisphaerae bacterium | reverse complement strand
TCGGGACAGGTGATTAACAATGTATTTCTGGACCGCTTTCTGATGGAATTAACCATGCGGGATTTGCGGGAAGAGGCCCAGGGGGGGCGGCTGGCGACGGCCCTACCGATGGATTATATCAATAATATTCCGGGGTATTCCAACGCATGGTATTGCGGTTTGGCCGACTTCTACCGGCATACCGGCGCGCTGGCGTATATTCGTTCGCAGCACCAACTGATGCTTTCCATGTTGCGGTACATCAAACAAGGTTTCAATCGGAAAAACATTTTTGTCAATAAGCACAAGAAGTGGTGTTTTGTTGATTGGGATTACAGCAAGTCTAGCCCGGGCGTCCTTGGATCCAACACGCCGCAGTCTTACACCGCGACCGATCTATATACCTGCTGGGCCGTGCGGCGGGCGGTATTTCTGCTTAATGCCATCGGTGATAAGGCCAATGCCAAGAAGTATGCCCGCTGGGATCGGCAGATTACCCTGGCAGCGCGGAAGTACCTGGCCAATCCCAAGACGCACACATTCACCAATCTGCGCCAAGTCAACGCCATGGCGGTTATCTCTCATGTAGCCGATGCCCAACAACGGGCGGCGATCTACGCGCGAATTTTGGGGCCCAAATGCCCATCTTGGAAGCAGGTAGCTACACCCTATTACAATGATTTTGTTATTTTTGCGTTGAGTCATCTGGGGCATATCCATCAGGCCCTTAATTTCGTCCGTTATTATTGGGGCGGCATGATCCGTGAAGGGGCCACCACCTTCTGGGAGCACTACGACCCCTTGTGGCCCAAAAAACATTTTCATCTCCATTTGAATGATGATATTGGTAACGGTTATGACGTAAGCTTATGCCATGGCTGGTCTGCGGGTGTAACGAGTTGGCTGACGGAAAGTGTTCTGGGAATACAGGCTAAGACCGGCGGATTTGCCCAAGCCACCATTGTGCCGCATTTGGGGGACTTGCGGTGGGCTTCTGGCCGTGTTCCGACACCGCATGGAAATATCGTATTGAATGTGGCGAAAGCCGACGGGGGTGAATCCATGGCGCTCACCTTGCCTCCGGATGTACACGCCCTGGTTGGCGTGGTGGGCCGATCAGTGACAGTAAATGGTACGGCGGCCACGCCCTTTCGGAAAAGCCGTGATCGCTGTTACATCAATTTGGCCAAGGCCGGTGTGTACAAAATAGTTGGTCACAAATAGCCTGGATTAAAGTTAATAAAGGAAAACATTGTATGCCGCAGAAAAATCAGAATATCAACGGTTTGGTAGATTCGTCTAAGTTAACTCCTTCGCACGCGGGACGAATTTTTGACCGGCGGCGTTTTCTCGGTGGCGCGGCGTTAGCGAGTTTGACGGCGGCTGCCACCGGGAGTACTGGGTTGGTCAGAGCTGTGGAACCGATAAGCGACAACTTCGGCGAACCTTACCTTAATGTCCGCAATTTCGGGGCGCGTGGCGATGGCAAAACCG
>JBMFGW010000312.1:0-1520 GCA_049977145.1 Phycisphaerae bacterium | reverse complement strand
ATGCGGTGTTTCCGGGCGTTGGGTATTGCTTTTCCCGCCCTCGCAAGAATGTGTCATCGGTGCCCGTACCGAGTATAGAACGCGGCGGGAACGCAGCGCTTTCCAAGAATGCTCGATGCTAAATGCCAGATGCTCACTGCCCGTTCAACTCCTCACACCTAACTTCTAACTTCTCGCGGCTCGCGGCTCGCCGCCGCGTACGCGGCCAACATCTTCTCCGCCATCTGTTGCGCGGTGAACATTTCCTCGTACCGCTTCCGCCCCGCTTCTCCCATGCGCTGCCGCAGTTCCCGGTTTTCCAGCAGGCGATTGATCGCTTGTGCCAGGCTTTCCGCGTTGCCCGGTTCAAACAGCAACCCGGTTTCCCCGTCGGCCACAATTTCCAGCGGCCCGCCCGCCGCCGCCGCGATCACCGGCTTGCCCAACGCCATGGCCTCAATAAGCACCAGCCCAAACGGCTCCGCAGGCGCGGGCAAAACAAAAATATCGCAAGCCGACATCAAATCAGAAACATCGGATCGGAAGCCCAGCAAAGTGATGCCGCAGGCATCCTTTTCAATGACCAATGAGCAATGATCAATGATCAAATTATTCGGATGCGCTGCGCTTTCATTCTGCCCGGCAGGGTAAACCTGCCGGCTCGCGCTACCTTCTAACTTCGAACGCCCAACTTCCAACTTCTCAGCCGCACTGTTCGTTGTTCGTTGTTCGTTGTTCGTTGCCCCCTCATTTCCTTCTGAATGCAAGGTTCTGAATTCTGAATTCCCCCCGTCGCCCCCTTCTAACTCCTCACTCCTAACTCCTAACTCCTCGTCCGTCCCCTGTAACCCGTAACCCGTAACCTCGTTCCCCCGCCCTTCGTGCCTTTGTGTCGTTGTGGTAAACCCGTCGCCGTCCCCCAATTTTTGATCATTGCTCATTGATCTTTGATCATTGAAGCGCAGCGCCGCAATCAGCCGCTCACACTCCGCCCGCTGATCGCCCTCGCCGGCAATAAACAGCGCGGCGCCACGCTCAATGAGCAATGAGCACGGATCACTGATCAATATTTGCGGATGCGCGGAGCTGGACAAGGAGTTAGAATCTAGAACCTCGAACCTAGAATGTTTCGGAAGCGCTGCGCTTTCATTTTTTGTGGCATGTCCCGGCGCGCCGGGATTCCCATGGGAATCCACGGGCAAGATGCCCGTGCTACCGGGCGCAGCATCCTCATTTCCTTCTGAATGCAAGGTTCTGAATTCTGAATTCTTCGCGGCGTCCCCCGCGTCGTCGTCCCCCAATTTTTGATCATTGCTCATTGATCTTTGATCATTGAAGCGCAGCGCTGCGAACGCTTTGATTAAGGTCGGAATGTCTTTTTCCTTCTGCAGCCGCGCGGCACAAAATACCATTACATTCTTCCCCACGCCCAATTCCACCCGCAACGCTGCTATCCGCTCCGGGCTGCTTGCTTCCGGGTCACCTGTGCCATTATGGACAACCGTGATTTTTTCCGCCGGCGCATCACCGCGGAGCAACAT
>JBMFGW010000311.1:0-1521 GCA_049977145.1 Phycisphaerae bacterium | reverse complement strand
GCGAAAAAAAAGTCGAAGCAGAAAAAACAAAGTATCACCATCCGGCCCGGGTGTCAATAAACAGGCGACTGTCCCGAATGCCATTAACTTAAGCCATAAGTGATTGTAGTATAAGCAGTTACACATATTGGCGCATTGATGAATCTTCTGTTAGGGTATGAGTTGTGATATTCACGGCTCTTAAACAGGAGGTCATGGATGACCCATATGATCCAGGCGCTGCAACGCATCAATAACCAGTTACCCGAATTGCTGTCCGAGGAGTTTGTCGGGGGCTTGGCCCGTGAAGTGGGATGGCAATGGCGGAAACGTGTACTCTCCCCTGTGGTTATGATCCACTTGCTGATTCTCCAGATATTGCATCGGAACACGGCTTATTCTCATCTGCCGCGGGCCAGCAAATTGCCCTTTACCGCCGCAGCGTTTTGCCAAGCCAAGAGAAGGCTCCCACAGGCTTTATTGGCTAGGCTCATTGAATCCGTTTGGCTACGGTGTTCCAAGGCGGATGATTCCACGCTTTTTCACGGCCATCGTACAGTTTATACCGACGGCTCCGCCGCCTCCATGCCCGACACCCAACTATTGCAAGATCGCTATGGCATGCCCTCCGGCATGAAAGAGGGCTGTGGCTTTCCGGTGCTGAAACTGCTGATGCTCTTTGATGTGGCCACAGGATTGATTCGGCAAGTGTTGATCCATGCCTATCGCCGCCATGAGTTGCCCTTGGTGCAGCAACTGCATGGATTGCTGCAACGGGGCGATTTACTGATCGGTGATCGTGGATTCTGCTCGTTCGTGCATCTGGCCAGCCTGACGAAAGCGGGTATGCATGGTCTGTTCCGTTTGCATCAGAGAGTGGCGGCCAGCTTTGATCCCAAGGGTGCGAACCTCAAGGGGATGCGAAAACGCCGGGTAAAGATTCTGGGGCCGGATGACCAACTGGTGATTTACGGTAAGCCCAAGCTGCGTCCGAAGTGGATCAGTCCGCGAGAATATGATGCCCTGCCCATGAAATTGGTAGTGCGGGAACTGCGTTATTGGACCGGTCGCGCCGGCTTCCGCTGCCAGGTGGTCGTGTTGGTAACCACGCTTTTGGACGCCGAGAAATATCCCGCCATAGAACTGGCGGAACTGTACGGTCGCCGGTGGCAGGTGGAAATAAACTTTCGGCATCTCAAGACCACATTGAAAATGGAGGTATTACATGGGAAAAGCCCGAAAATGGTGGAAACGGAAATCCTCGCTTATGTGTTGGTTTACAACCTCGTGCAACTGGTGATCCACGCGGCGGCCCGGCGGCAGGGTGTGCCACCAGACCGTATCAGCTTTATTGACACGGTCAGGTGGATCATCGAGGCGGCCCCCGGCGAAACTTTAACCCAGCTGATTGTCAATCCCAAAAGACCCGGGAGATTTGGGCCGCGCGTGCGTAAACGTCGCCGCAATGGCTATAGTTTCATGACACGACCAAGATCTGAACTCAGCGCGATGATCGCTCGCGGAGGGGATATCAAATGCCGT
>JBMFGW010000310.1:0-1584 GCA_049977145.1 Phycisphaerae bacterium | reverse complement strand
ATATAAAAGTAATGCTTGGAATAAGAAAAGTGTTTATGCTGTTATACCATTTATAAATTATACAGAAACTCCCCAAGCTGGAAAAAGAGTAGCTTCTATGCTTTATGCAATTATGGTAAGTAAAGGCTATAAAATAAAAAACAACATTTTTTCACCAGTTGGCCAAGAATCTGGGGGTTGATCGCGCTTGTATATTAAAGCCGCGCGATGTCAGGCCCTGCGCCTTCGCACCATCAGCAGGCCAACCGCACCGGCGGCGGCAAGTAGCGGCATCGTGGCCATTTCGGGTACAGGAATGTATGAGAGCACTGCGGCGGATCCACCCGCGAGGTTGAAGGACGTATTTCCCGTCACATCCGTTGCGATGTAGCTGTTGAGCACGGAGTCAAAAATGTTCACTGGATTCTCGCCCACGTTGATATCCACCGCCTCCGCGTATGAATATGGGTTATAAAACAGGAAAGTTGGTGGTGACGTCCCCTCGGCGATGGGGGAGTCTGTGACATTTAAATTAAATTGCAGAATTCCAGACACGTTCGTCCTCGTTATCATGGAGCCGAGAACGCCAACGTAAACAGCCCCGTACAATCCAAATTCGGTACTTGGCGAAGAGGCGTCACCCGTCGCGAGCAGAGGCTGTGTTGAGCTGTTTAGCTGGTACTTGAGTCCCTCGTAGGAAACAAGGGATTGTTGGTCCCAGCCCGGATTGCTTTGGTTGGGTGCGTAATTCCCATAGAACAGCCGCATCGCGTTGGCGGCGTTAAGCATCCACCGACCGAGCGCAGTTGCGTATTGAGGGTCATATTTGGCGACAGGAGCCAAGGCCATCATCTGCGCTGCTGTCTCCATGTAGAAGGCGTATCCACCAGTCGTGGATGACGGACTAATTACTTGCCCCACCAAGCCGTAGACGTCCTGCCCCCCCCAGCTCGCGGCCTCGACGCCCCATCCCGGCCGGTTCGGGTTGTAATTACTGAAATTCCAAGCAAGTAATTTATCAACAGGGTAATCCGTGCCCACCGTCGCATTCATCTGCGCTGCGGCAAGCGTTCCGAATGGCGCGAGAACCTCATAGCTAGGGTTACTTGATGCGGGAAGCGACACAAGGTAGCTCATCGCATCTTTTGCCGTCTGGAGAAAGGCAGGATTCCCAAAGCGAAGATAGGCGGAGTATTCCAGCCAAGCGATACCGGATGCCATATCAGGTTCTCGCCAAGAACCGTTGTACGTCGGCTGCATTGTTGAGAAATTGAAGCCCGTGTAGTTAAAATTATAACCGCTGGTCGTGGCGAAATTACCAACCGCGTCACTCCAAGACTCCGCCGTGTCATAGCACATAGCGGCCAACCCGGTTTCCGAAGCGTAACGATCGGACACTGACTGAGCGAGAATATCAGGAAACAGCGTGTACCACGCCGTCAACTGGGGATCCGCCGAGTGTATGTTATTTCCGAATACGCCCGATGCCAGAACCGGATCGAAAAATTGGCCTAGCATTGCGACGTAATCAACAGGTTCGGCACCGGCGCTGGGAACATAACTCGACATGTTAGAGCCCATCATCGTTGCACCTAAAACCGCTCC
>JBMFGW010000309.1:0-1616 GCA_049977145.1 Phycisphaerae bacterium | reverse complement strand
ACACTGGCGAACAGCAATACCTATACCGGCCCGACTACCGTACAGTCCGGCACGCTGGCTTTGGGAACGTACAGCTATACCCCCAGCGGTGCGACCAGCAGTACCACACAGATCGGCTCGATTGCCGATAGTTCACTGCTGACCATAAACTCCGGTGGAACGTTTGATATTTCCGCCATCACGGCTACCCCCACCACGCTTAAAGGCCTGACCATTTCCGGCGGTACGATTAACGTGGCCATGGATGCCAGCGGCAATGTTTCCAACATTGTGCTGAATTCGGCCGCCACCGTAAGCGGTAGCAATACCATTAACTTCGCAGCGGCTTCCGGCGTCACGGCGCTGACTCCGGGAACGTACAACCTGCTGGCCGATGCTGGCGGCGGTCTGACCGGGACGTTCCTGTTCGGTAACGGTGCGACTTCGGAGAAGTACCTCTTAGGTTCGGATAGCTACATGCTTACGTTGGCGAATTCCAGCACCCTTGAAACACTCAACGTCGGTGCCGGCGCACCGATTCCGGAACCGGCCACGCTGGGATTATTCGCAATCGGCGGTATGGCATTGGTGCTGCTCGGCCGGAAACGCAAGGTCGCGGTGTAACCGCGAGGCGGGTTATATGTATGGCACCTTGCCATGGCGGGCTGCTGTGGCAAGGTGGCTGAAAAAGAGGAAAGTACGCGGATTCCAAGCCGTTGGAATCGTGTGTTGTTTTCCTGAATTTGGTAGTATTATAAAGGAGTCACAACTATGTTAATTGTACCAACTAATCCGCACTCTCGGCGCGTATTGAGTAAGCATTTGCGGGCGGGCTTCACGCTCATCGAATTGCTGGTGGTGATTTCCATCATCGCCATACTCATCGCTCTGTTGTTGCCGGCATTGGCCCAGGCCAAGAGCTTGGCGTTGCAAATCGAATGTGCGTCGAACATGCGGCAGGATGGCATTGCCATGACCGAATACGCCGATGAGTTCAGAGGAATGTATCCGCTGTCGAATACGGCCGACTGGCCATTTGGATTCTATGCTGGCTACGACGCCGCCAGTAATTCATGGGCGACTTATCCGGTGTGGGGATTCGGCCTGCTGTACTATGATTCGTTCGGCGTTGATGGTTCCAATATGACCAATCCCCAGCCGGGTATCTTGAAACCCAGTCCCCAAGGGATTTCCATGATGTTTTCCACCCAGCCGGGGGGATTCGCACAGACTCTGTTTTTCCCAGCGAGTGTATACACCAATGGCATTGTGACCAATTGGAGTGATTCCTGCAGTGGATACTGTTATTGGCTGGACCGTGATAAAAACACTTATAGTCCCGGCGAGGACCTTGGTGGTGTGCAATTGGAGCAGGCCGGAATTGCTCCGAATTCGTACGTCATGAGCTATGATTATTTACCGGACTACTACAAAACTCAACATGTTCCGGCGGCCAACCCACGTTCCAACCCCGGAGACATTCTGTTGACCGATGAAGTTTTTTTCCAAGGAGTGGCTGGCCTGAGGGGCTTGACCGGATTTCCCGCTGGCGGTGGCACGCCTAGGAGCCTGTCCAAGTAATACCCCTTGCTCCAAGGAATTCTTTTTTAATACTTGACGTGTAGTCATATATATGA
>JBMFGW010000308.1:0-1641 GCA_049977145.1 Phycisphaerae bacterium | reverse complement strand
GGGGGGATAAGGGATTTCACTGATCATGGATCACTGATCACGGATCAAATTGGGTTACGGGTTACAGGGGACAGGTTGCAGGTGTCGCGGGCGCGTTTTCGCTGATCAAGGGGCACGGATCGATATCGCGACAACGGTCAGTGAACAACGGTCAACGAACAACTGGGAATGATGGGGAGCGTTTGGTATTTGGCGTTTGGCGGCGGCGGCGTCGTCTGGGTTCTCGAACCTTGCGTTGGCTGCCTCTGAGCGGGGCAGGCGGTTCATTTTCAGGCCTTCACGATTTCTTGCGTAGAACAAGAGGAAATCGTGGTTATCGGAGACGAATTGGGCGTCGTTGGCGCGGGTGTGCTTTTTTTCCCATATAAATGTGCAGATAAAGTTGTGCTCTCCAAAAATCTCGTCCATCATGGGCCGGAGGTTGCCAATCTCGTTGTCGTCGATGCTCACGAAGATTGCCCCGTCCTCTCGAAGCAATTGACGCAGGATTTGGAATCGCGGGTACATCATGCAGAGCCATTTGTCGTGGCGGGAAAGGTCTTCGGCTTCCTTGCCGACAACGTGGCCCAGCCATTTCTTGATTTCGGGGGCGTTGTTGTTGTCGTTGTATACCCAGCCTTCGTTGCCGGTGTTGTACGGTGGATCAATGTAGATACATTTAACTTGGCCAGCGTAGTAGGGCAGGAGGGCTTTAAGTGCCAGAAGATTATCGCCCTGCACCAACAGATTGCCGCTGCCAGCTTCGCCTACGGAGAGTTCTTCCTCGCCTTTGAGGAGTCGGTACGGCACGGTGAGGTGGTGGTTGATGACCGCCCTTTTCCCAATCCAGTCCAATGTCGGCATAGCGTTCCCAGTGTAAAAATTACCAGAGTGTAGCTTAACGCGGGCGGGGGAAATCGCAAATGGGGGGATTGGTCGCCGGGCGACGGGGTGATGTTTCCGGGCGGTGTTGTATCTCCGCGGACGCGCGGTGCAAGCACACGCGGCTAAAAGGGTGGCGGTGCCCGTTATTGTGCGTGGATTGATTGGCACACCGATTTGTTGCGAGGCGCGGCCCGCGGTCGCGGCTTTATGGGGCGGGGGTTGGTTGTCAGCGAACAATGGTCAACGGGGCACGGACTTTTTGTTGGGGCACCCGTCGCCGGGCGACGGCGCTAAACGGCGGGCGGCGATTGGATGGGATTCCACCGGGCAAGCCCGGGGCTATTTGGGTGGGGGCGCTGCGCTCAATGAATAATGAGTAGAACGGTGGGTGCGCATGGTGTTGGTTCCGGTGGATTAAATCCACCGGCTAACATATTTGGACGGCGGGGGTCGCGGTGCGCTTGATGGGCAGTCCCGATAAGCAATTCCTATTGCATCGGGACTGCGGCTTCCTGCCGCAGCGTCGGGAATTGGGACGCGTGGAATAAATTCCGCGGCTAAAATGGGGCGCTGGTCGCCGGGCGACGGGGCTAAACGTGGGGCGCGCGGGCACAATGCCCGCGGCTAAGTGGGGCAGGCGGGGGGCGGGGCGATGTTTCCGGGCAGGGTTGCATCTCCGCGGACGCGCGGTGCAAGCACGCGCGGCTAAAAGGGTGGCGGTGCCCGTTATTGTGCGTGGATTGATTGGCACACCGATTTGTTGCGAGGCGCGGCCCG
>JBMFGW010000307.1:0-1647 GCA_049977145.1 Phycisphaerae bacterium | reverse complement strand
GCGGCTTGGGGCCGCGGAGAACAGCCGGAGACGACGTGCCAAACGCGGGAACTAAGGGTTTCAATCCGCTCCGCGGCTTGGGGCCGCGGAGAACCTACAGAACTTGGATTGATATTGCCAGAGCCATCGTTTCAATCCGCTCCGCGGCTTGGGGCCGCGGAGAACCGCCTGCACCCGGAGAAAAACATATCGGGTATCAAGTTTCAATCCGCTCCGCGGCTTGGGGCCGCGGAGAACTTTTCGTAAATTCCGCACCTGCCGCACCCGCTCGCGTTTCAATCCGCTCCGCGGCTTGGGGCCGCGGAGAACGCCGGGGTAACTGGATTTCCACTCGGCGAGTTTGGTTTCAATCCGCTCCGCGGCTTGGGGCCGCGGAGAACGCAACACAAGCCTTGCAAATACTTACTATACCGAGTTTCAATCCGCTCCGCGGCTTGGGGCCGCGGAGAACCCATTGCGAGCCATACGGCATCGGTATCGCTAGCAGTTTCAATCCGCTCCGCGGCTTGGGGCCGCGGAGAACCCAAACAAACTTTGGTCTGTTATGACAGACTTCGTTTCAATCCGCTCCGCGGCTTGGGGCCGCGGAGAACCGGCAAGCCCTTGGTTTATCATCGTGCCTGACATGTTTCAATCCGCTCCGCGGCTTGGGGCCGCGGAGAACGACAACACACCAAGTTACATGCCTATCGGCACCAGTTTCAATCCGCTCCGCGGCTTGGGGCCGCGGAGAACGACATCACCCCGATGTTGCTACCATATGTAGTGGGTTTCAATCCGCTCCGCGGCTTGGGGCCGCGGAGAACAAAATGCCCTAGCTACAACTGCGAGATCACGCAGTTTCAATCCGCTCCGCGGCTTGGGGCCGCGGAGAACTGACCAGCACAACCAAAGACCACTGGGACGCCGCGTTTCAATCCGCTCCGCGGCTTGGGGCCGCGGAGAACTTAGAGACTTCGGCGGCGCGCGGTTACCGGGGCGTGTTTCAATCCGCTCCGCGGCTTGGGGCCGCGGAGAACCTTTCCTCTTCGGAACCGAAATTCCTTGCGCCCGGTTTCAATCCGCTCCGCGGCTTGGGGCCGCGGAGAACCCACGCAACAACACCCGCAACCACCGAGGCTAGTGTTTCAATCCGCTCCGCGGCTTGGGGCCGCGGAGAACGCCGCGGGCCGCGTGCCGGAGAGCGTTGCGCTTGGGTTTCAATCCGCTCCGCGGCTTGGGGCCGCGGAGAACTACGAACTAACCAGAACCAGCAAGGTGGTAGACGGGTTTCAATCCGCTCCGCGGCTTGGGGCCGCGGAGAACGTACCGCCAAGCCACACTACACGCCGTCCACAAGTTTCAATCCGCTCCGCGGCTTGGGGCCGCGGAGAACCCCCGACTCTTCCGCCACACCTACAATATCATGCGTTTCAATCCGCTCCGCGGCTTGGGGCCGCGGAGAACCATCCAATACATCGCCAATGGCAATCTGATAATTGTTTCAATCCGCTCCGCGGCTTGGGGCCGCGGAGAACGTATTTGCGGCTGCACGGACACTGATTGACGCAAGTTTCAATCCGCTCCGCGGCTTGGGGCCGCGGAGAACTCCGTTTCAACGCTTCCTGATTTAAGCGGCAATGGTTTCAATCCGCTCCGCGGCTTGGG
>JBMFGW010000306.1:0-1671 GCA_049977145.1 Phycisphaerae bacterium | reverse complement strand
GACAACATTCCCCAGATGGTTTAAGTTCATTTAATCGGTTGATTTCGTTCATTATGTAATTCACTATTACGTTCATGAACAAAAAGGCAGAGGTATTCCCTTTTTTTCTTCGCCAATGTGCGGGAAACGGAAAGCTGCAAGTAGACTGGATCCGCAGCCATCACTTTTCGCATCCGTAGGATATTACCAGCCAAAATACAATCCTTGGGCGAAGAGCCGAACCTTAATATTGGACATCGGCTGCCAAGCCACCGAGCCATCATTGTATAACTCGTGCTCACCTGATGGCAGGAAGTTATCACTCTGACGTACCACGTTGCATGATGTCGGATGGCCGGGGATTGGCCATCCGTACCCTCCCTGTAGCGATGACGCGGCCTGGTTTGGGGCGTAACCGTTGAACACTGCCTGTTCACTCACCAGAAGAGACCCTGGATTGGACTGGGGGTTCAACGCCGGCATGTGATTTGTATTCGTGTTGTAATACTGCCAGCCCGTCGTTAAATTCGCGCCATTGTTAAGTAAGGCTGCGATATCCCCGGCGGCGCTCCAGTTCTGCCCGCGGTCAACCCAATATTGAAGGTTGTCATAAAAATTCCAATTCATTAGGAGGCCTTGGCTATTATACTGGGCGGGGGTAACAAAATACGGTTGGAATCCTCCAGGATAAGGCGAAAAAAGCATGGAAATTCCCTGGGCATTCGGCGTGAGGATACCTGGACGGGGATTAATCATGTTGCCCCCCACTGTTCCGAAGGAATCATAATAAAGCAGGCCGAGTCCCCAAGTCGGATAATTTGACCATACGCCCTTGGTATAGTCATACGAGGTGAAACTACCGAAGGGCCAGTTGCTGGTATAAGTCAACGGATATTGCCCCCGATATTCATCGGCGTATTCGTGCAAAGCGATGCCTATTTGCCGCATGTTGGAGGCGCACACGATGCGATTGGCCAACATTTTGGCCTTTGCCAGTGCCGGCAAAAGCAGTGCTATCAACAGAGCAATAATGGTAATCACTACCAATAATTCAATGAGGGTGAAGCCCTTTCGCTGCTTCATCGATTGCCACCTACCTTGAGAACGTAAAAGAGATGTAATGATAAACATGGTTCTAACTCCTAAAGCAAAAGGTCACCTTTTTTATAAGGCCCGCAGGCGCTCGACTTACCGAGCCGCCTGCGAGCCTGATCGGTTCTCGCCGAATTCAGGCTGGTGGGCGTTTATGCCGGCCGTTTATGTTTCCGGCCAATCAGCAGCAGTCCCAAGCCGCTCATCGCGATCAGGTTCAGTGTGGCTGGTTCTGGTGTAATATCAAAGGAGACGGGGCCAATAATTGCGGGAGCTCCAGCAACGCCCGAGGTTGAGCTCGTGATCGCAAACTGATCCCCGGCGGTTATGCCAGTAATGTCAAAAAAGTACATGCTGGGAACACCACTGGTAGGCGTAACGGTTTCCACCGGGCTAGTGCTATTATTGGGGCCCGTGATGACCAAGCTATCTGTTGAGCCTATGGGATAGGAGTTGGCAAACATATTCTGCATAATGCCAACGCGTACCACATTGCCGGTGTAGTCCGCCTGGGTACCCTCCAGACCAAATGTAAAGGAGGCGGTACCGCCGTTGTTATAAGCAAGGCCCGCACTTGCCTCCCCGGATGTATACGTCGGG
>JBMFGW010000305.1:301-1732 GCA_049977145.1 Phycisphaerae bacterium | reverse complement strand
AGAGTGCGGCTACACGGGCTCGCTACTGCGGTTGGATTACCGTCTTGATGCAATAACAATTCCTCTTGCCGGGTTCGCTAGTGAGCCTTTGGATTTTGACTCGGCATGTATCGCTGTTGTGGATGGCAACGACAACCCAGAGTCCGCAGCGCGGTCATGCCGTAATCTGGGTTCACCCGTAGTGTGGGTGCATAACGGGAACGCTGTCGATTGGTGGATGCAGCACGACGGAAAACCCACTCGCTTTGCGTCAAAAACCGTTAATGAATTCACTGCGCTTGTTCGTGACCATAAGGAGCAACTGGGCCCCGGGAGCATATACCGAGGTAAAACGATCGCCCGCGTGGATAAATCGAATCAATTGGATTTTGTGGATGCCGGCTTTCTGCCGCTACTGCGCGAAGAAGCCGGCAAGAAGCTCCACGATCTGGTGGAGGCAATGACCCGTGCGACATTGAAGGGACTTGGCCAAGGTAATCCTAGCCGTGCCATGATACGGGATGTTTTCACTGCTGTATTTCGGATGCTGGCGGGGAAGATACTCAAAGACAAAGGCGTCCCAGGGTTCAAAACCTTGGATCTAACAGACCCGGGTCGCGTTCTCGCTGCGGTGGCGAGACATTACAGCGACGGGCAAACTGCGGCACCTCTCAATGGCAGGTGGCCGACGGCCCTGATTTCCGCAGCAGCGCAGTTAATCCGTGCAAGCAGCTTTGGCGTTGTCTCCCCTGAGACACTGGCCTATGTTTACGAGCACACGCTGGTTACTCCGTTGCTACGAAAAAAGATGGGAATACACGCCACACCGCCTTGGCTGGTGGACTATATCGTCTGGCAACTCTACAACTGGATCCGTGAGATACCCACTGAGGGCCGGCACGTATTTGAGCCGGGGTGTGGGCACGCACCGTTCCTTTTGTCCGCGATGCGGCTGCTGCGGATGGAAATGCAGGATCAGGCGGATATGGAGATTCATGCGTACCTGCGAGAACATCTCCATGGCGCTGAAATTGACGATTTCGCGCGGGAAATTGCCCGGCTTTCGCTAACACTGGCGGACATTCCTCACCCCAACGGGTGGGACCTGAATCCCGGTGACATGTTCGCGTCAGATGTGCTTATGCGCGAAGCAGCGAAGTGCCGCATTCTGCTAAGCAATCCTCCGTACGAATCGTTCGACCTGGATGGCAAGAGGCGGTGCGAGTCGGCGGGTCTTCCCGTCACCCACAAAAAAGCGGTCGAATTGCTGCATCGGACACTTAATAAGTTGCCCCCGGGTGGCATTTTCGGCGTGGTTGTACCGCAGAGCGTTGTCAATGGACCGGAAGCGAAGACATTACGTGAAGAACTGTTGGCTAATTTTGAGATTGCCGAAGTTTGCCTATTTCCCGGCAAGGTCTTCGAGTTTGCGGAAATAGAGACGGCCATCAT
>JBMFGW010000305.1:0-291 GCA_049977145.1 Phycisphaerae bacterium | reverse complement strand
ACAAAGGCGATAACCGTGTCCGCCTCCGCACGGTCGGTGAGCATGGCATCAAGGCCTTTCAAGAACGTTACGCTGTTACGCACGAAATCGAGGTTCCCCAGAACCGCTTTTCGGAAAATGGCGGCTCCGAATTGACTGTGCCAATGCTGGATGAGGTTTGGAAATCGCTCGCGAACAACAAACATCTCCGCGACCTTGCCAGGATCGGTCGTGGTATTGAATTTAAAGGCGAAGCATCGCGTGGAGGTACCCCTGCTATTGTTGCCAAAGCCACCGCCGGATACGTAATAG
>JBMFGW010000304.1:0-1735 GCA_049977145.1 Phycisphaerae bacterium | reverse complement strand
CAAGTACAATATCAAATAAAACAAAACACTTTAGTGGCTACACGCAAATGCGAAAAAGTATACTTAACTAATTGTAATACAACGACTTACGTCAAAACGGCGTTGGAACATCCGACATAACACACAGTGTTGAAGGCCGTGACGTTTCCCGCCATGCCGGACATAAACGATGCCATCAATGCCGTCAGCCCCAGCAAACCGGCGGGATAATATTTTGCCATCATTATAGCGGCATGACATTATTGTATGATTCGGTGGGCGGAATAATGTGGCCGTCGATCACCGCGTTTCCCGCATATAACTGCGGCAGCAGTGGGAGCGCCAGCACGCCGGGGAGAATGACAACGAAGCAGCCACGGCAATCTGATCGGGTGTCAGCAACGGCAAAGAATGTGTGGCTTGCCAGTTCTTAAAATGCGTCCAGCCGTGATTGGCGATTCAGGTAAACGACCAAAATCGCAATATCAATGCTATGCAGATGGATGATCGCGCCGGAGTGTGATGGCATCGCTGCTACGGCGGCAAACAGTGTGTTTATAAACAACTGGATTCTCCAGGACGCAAACTTGCTAAACACTGGTCAATGTAAACGATCACAATCTGATTCCTGCCGCCGCATCAACATTACCCGATTTCCAATTCGACGGTTCCCTTTACCACGCTTCCTGATGCCAGGTGTTCCGCGGGGATTATTCGCAGCGTACAGCAAGTTGGAGAGCCATCATTAACGAAATCGGCAATCAACATGCGTACTCGATCCTGGGCCACCCAGCAGCGCACATGCTGATGACCATCCGAACGAACTCGTACCGTGTTCTTTCCATCAGCGCCCAGAGCCGCTTCCAGAATGTTGCGTTTGGTGGATCGAAAATCATGGCTGCCACGCGCGGTGTTGTCATCGGACCAACTCCATGTCGGACGACTGCGACTGCCCCAGGCATCGGATATGGGTGATGCGGAAAAGGCCGATGCTTGCCCTACCGGTCGCCCAATGTGATCATGCGGATAAATTGACCACAGTGCCTCTCTGCGCCAGGATAAATTGCCCAGCGCCAGGGGAATATCAAAAACCAGACCACGCTGCCAGAGTATCATTGCTTTTTTCACGGCAAAATTGTAGCTGACTTTCATAATTCCGGACGAAGTTATGTCGATGGCATAAGCGCCGGCGGCCTGCTGGTAAGTTCCCGCAATATGCAGTTGAACTCCCGCAGCGGTTTTAGCAACGTCTACCTGCTGTGCTTTCCAATCACGGCAACGCTCATCCAATGCCAGCACGGGCGGAGTGTTTAATATTTGGTCACCGTTGGATGACCGTTGCTCCATCATTAACAGCGTGGGGCCACCGATAAGCACCGGGCTTCCATTGCGATGGATATGCCGGAATTGCCCACTATGCCGATCCACTTCGATGGCCAGGGACGCGGAGCGAATCATGAAAGTCCCGATGCCGCGCTTGATTGTGAAGGCTTCTCTTCTGATCTTAACGGGTGGCAATGGCTGCATCGGGGGTGTAAAAGCCTCCACATCCACCATTACGCCACGCACATCATACGCCTCAATTTTCAAAGGCTGATCGGCGGTAGGTTCGCCGGTGGCTTCAATCGTCAGCGTGCCGGTTTGCCCAGGTTGACCATGGGTTACGGAAATTCCGGATTGCCCTCCCATGGACCATTGGAACTGATATTCAGAGAGATCTGTAAAATTACTGCGGTTTTCCACAACAAAAATCAGC
>JBMFGW010000303.1:0-1739 GCA_049977145.1 Phycisphaerae bacterium | reverse complement strand
ACATGGTAAACCAACCCATAGCCGGCGATGACGAGCAGGAGGATGGCCCGCAGACAACGACGGATTCGCTTGGCCAGGTAAATTATTCACCCGTAGTCGTGCAGGACAGTCCGACGATGTGGGTAATGTACACGCCAAAGGCTGCAGGGGCGATCGATGTGCCTCTGGCATCATGTAACTGGCCTTGGGGTGGAACGGCGGCATGGAACCCTGCCACCGGAGCATGGGCATTCTCTAATCAGCAGCCGACCGCCCCAGGAAATGCGTCCACAAGCCCGGCCCACACGTATCCCATCTGGACGCAAGTGCTTGATGCACAGGCCATGTGGTCGCCCCCACAGTAGGTTATCGCGCCGAGATCCTTGATACACAGGAGATAATACTATGCATTTACACCGCTCTCTTTTCTCGCAAGGTCCCGTGCTGGCGGGCATAATCTTGGGCCTGGTAGTGACCTCAGCGGTGCCTGCGTTTGCAGAGCATCTGCCCGCCCTACGCCTGCATGTCACCGCACCGCTCGGCACGACTTCCGGCGACTTGGATCCGGTGCGCATCAGCCTGGAGAATCACAGTTCGTTGCCCCTGTGGTTCTACCCAGGAGCGGCGCCGGGTTATTGTTTTACGCTTGAGTCCGGATCTCGCGGACCCGGCGACAGCATTGTTTCGACCTCATTATTCGGCCGCCGAACTGAGGGTACCATATTGATTCCGAATAGAAAAACGGCCTCGGCCTACGGACCCTCGCCCTGGATCGAACCCAACGGGTCGGAGGCGTGGCCCCGCTTTCCGCTGGCTAGGCTCTACGACCTCACCCTGCCAGGCCTGTACCACCTCCGGATCACGACGCAATCTCGGTTGTACACCATCAGTGGAGGTGCCGCGATATTTCGGCTGACCGGATACAAGCGTGCTGGCAATATCCTCTACTGGCCGCCTCCTTTGGGCGTGACAGTCGAACAGAATCACGCCACAAAACGCATTCCGCGTATCGCTAGTAAATCAATTCTGGTCATGGTTGCGGCACCCTATCGCAAGTTGCCTTCCGTTGCCGTGGAACCGGTCGTTACGCCCTTTCCATTCCCGGCGCAAGAGAAGGGGATCTCGCTTCGAGCGGGGGCGCTCGCCAACGGCGGCGGCATGCCCGTTACGTTGGGGGTGTGGCTTCGCGCTGGACCCAAGCCACTGCGCCTGCGGCTCACAGGAAACCCTCTCGTTGATTTCCGCTCGACGCGGGTAGCTGGTCCCGACGGCTTCGAGGGCGATCACTTGGTCGCCAATCCCAAGCCACACTACGAGTCAATTCCAGATTGGAAGGCAGTGCCATTAACCGCCTATGGAAAGTGGCTGGCGAAGCACAGATCATCGAAGGGGCTTAAATGGAAAACATACGTGCTTGAGCCAGGGGTGGTATACAAATATACCGTCCCGGTAAACCTTTCCTGCCGGTTTGATATGAGTCTTGCTGGGGCCTACCATGTTCGTTTGCGCCTCGCGCGTACACATATTTGGTCACCATGGGTTACGGTAACCGTGCCGCCGAGCTAAGCCAGTTGCTCCGGGGAAAAGTCGCGGTCGCAATACGGTTGGCCGGTGCAAGTCCAGTACAAACCACTGGAGGCCGTTTCCTTTGGCACGGCGCCATCGGGGAGCTATACTGATTCCATAAGCCCGGCGCAGCCGTCGGGGAGTTCAAGTGCAACATTGACGTTTACTCCCTACGTTCCCGGCTATTGGAAGGT
>JBMFGW010000302.1:0-1746 GCA_049977145.1 Phycisphaerae bacterium | reverse complement strand
GAATATCACCCGACCAGCAGATCGCGGCATGGCGCTGTTGGCCGGCCCACGCGGAGCGGGTCAAAATCATAACTCGCTTTTGATCGGTTACTTGACGCTGGCCATTGTAGACCGCCCCGGTATGCATTAAAGGGTACGCGTTGTAAACAAAGGCCCCCCATCCCATATATGTTTTAATATTGGCAAACTGTCCCCATTGGGAACTCAACTCCGGTTCACTGGCATCAAGCCACCAAGCGTCCACACCCTTGGAAAACAGATCCTGATTGAGTAAAGACCAATACAGTCGCCGCGCCAACGGATTGAACGCATCGTAGTATGCGTTACCACCCGTAAGTGGATACAAAACACCCGCGTGTTGCAGCAACCGGTAATTCGCGGAACCGGGAGCAAACTTAGCCCAGACTGAAATCATAAAGTGGATTCGTTCACGGTGTAATTCGCTGATCATCTCGGTGGGGCGTGGATAGCGCACGGGGTCAAACTTGTTGGAACCCCAGGGAAATGGTGCCCAGTAGAACCAATCCTGGATGATGCCATCCATGGGAATCTTCATCGACCTGTACTCGTTAGCTACCCCCAGCACCTGCAATTGTGAGTTGTAATGCTCTTTGGACTGCCAGAATCCCCATCCCCAGCGACCAAACATCGGAACCGCACCGCTTAAATTTCGCCATTGGGCGATGGCATCATCGAGATTCGGCCCATACATAACGTAGTAGTCGATCACCGAACCGACATGCGAGTTCCAACTCAGGAGGTCGGGTTGTTTATCAGCCCCAACCTTGACCACGGTCATGGCGGGATTATCCCAAAATAAGCCATACCCCATGCTGGACATCAACACTGGAATTGCAATGTGTGTTGGGTTCCGCTGAGCTAAATGGACAGTCTGACCGCGGTTATTCGCCACACCCTCCGGATGTTCGCCCAATCCGAAAATAGCCTCGCCGGGCTGAAGCGCAAATTTCTGCCGCACGCGGTACGTGGCGACCTCCTTGAATTTCACCGGCAGCATACTTCTGCCGCCAGCCTGTTCCGCCAAAAACGTCCTTCCATTTGCATCTAGAAATTCAACCGCAGCAGTATTTCGATCTATTAAAGCGGTGATATGCTTTGCGGTTACGGCAATATGCTCGGCGGTCGTATTGACCTGCCACGCGACTTTTTCCGGCCCATGAATAACGGCGAGGCTTTCATGCTGCGGGTCGTCACCAACAGGAGAAAACAAAACGCGAATGACGCGATCAGAATAAACCAGTACTCGCATAGCCCCAGTAGCCAGCAGCAACAGCACACCGTGGGCCTCCCGCCGTATTCGAACTACTCTCGATCCGCCGGAAGCCCCCTGTTTTTCGGCCGCCACCATGGCCCCTTCGGTTGGTAGTATCGCGCCAACCGCCGCCAAACCTGTCGCTTGTATGAATCGTCGTCTATCCAAGTGCTTCACTCCATTATTGGTAACCGTTCACGGCCTTTCGGCCTGCCGCGTTCACTAATAAGCCTAACCATGAAAGCAGATTGTCCCCCACCCCCAAGACAAAGTCAAATATTTGTCCGCCCCGTAAGCCGTCTTCCATTGGTAAAAGGAATAAGAGAACCTGTTGTCGTCGCAAGCACAAGGAGAAAAGCGATGGCGATACAATGTACGGGTAAAGCATCCTACCCTCTTCGGGAGGGGCGGGAATTCTGGGCTTTGGCGTTGGAGTTGCAACGCCAGAGCGGACTGACCATGGCGGCCTTCTG
>JBMFGW010000301.1:0-1760 GCA_049977145.1 Phycisphaerae bacterium | reverse complement strand
CAGTGAACTGGGGTTACTGGAACTCTTTACCCAGCCGCCGGCTTGGGCACCGGGTTGAATGTAGCAAGTGCATTACGGCGGAAAGGCCATAAATCAACGCTTTTTGCTCATGACAAGGGGAAGTTAGGTTAGGCGTCCCGGACGGTACTTTTCGCGTCAGGACGGGGCTCGTCATGACGGGCGGATCGCGGTCCATGAGTTTTGCTATCCGCAGACGCTTTCGACTTAATGGCGATGCTGCGGCCCTCCGCAGAGCGGCCGTCTTGTCAGTTTTTGCCGGTATCGGTTAATATTTTTCTTATAGGGCAGTGGAAATACCATTGCCGACGAGTTCGAGGTTTGGGATTGCTGACTGCGTCGGCGCTGCTCTGTGAGCAGGTCCGGATAAACGGGGTAACTTATGATGGATTATCGCATCGGCATTGGATACGACTTGCATCGCACCCAAGCGGGCCGACCACTGATTTTAGGCAATATCACCATACCGCATACCTTCGGCCTGCTGGGGCATTCCGATGCGGATGTGGTTATTCATGCCATTATCGATGCCATTACCGGTGCCGCCGGTTTACCAGACGTGGGGGAGCTTTTTCCGAATTCCGATCCGGCATATCAGAACATTGATTCCGCCCGACTGCTCGAAGAGACCTTGGCGGAACTGCATAAAACACCCTGGCGGATCAATAATATCGATGTGGTTATTGTGGCGCAAAGCCCAAAAATATCGCCACACAAATCCGCGATGCGGCAGCGTATTGCGCAATTACTGCAAGTGTCACCGGAAGTGGTCAACATCAAAGGGAAAACCAATGAAAATGTCGACGCGGTCGGAGAAGAAAAGGCCATTGCCTGCCATTGTGTGGCACTATTAAAACGCGAGTTGTGAAGCGGCATGGAAGTTCACGATGATATCATGTGAACTTCCCTTCTGGAGCCTACATGCGAATACTGGGCATTGATCCTGGATTACACCTCACCGGTTACGCGGTAGTGGAAGCTAAACGCTTTAAGCCAGCCCTGGTCGAGGCCGGCGTGATTCGGCTCAATCCACGGATGGATGCCTCGAAGAGGCTGGTGGAGCT
Source organism: Phycisphaerae bacterium (assembly GCA_049977145.1). Classification (GTDB taxonomy): domain Bacteria; phylum Planctomycetota; class Phycisphaerae; order WQYP01; family WQYP01; genus JAMDCX01. The sequence goes on along the minus strand of JBMFGW010000301.1, from coordinate 678 downwards.
GCATGCACAGGTGGGCGAGTTGCTGAAGGAATTTGCCGTCGATCAAGTGGGCGTGGAGCAATTATATGCCCATTACAAGCATCCACGCACCGCCATTCTGATGGGACACGCGCGGGGGGTGATCTTGCTGGCGGCCGCGCAGGCGGGCGTATCCATTACCCATTTACCCAGTACATTGGTAAAAAAAATGATCACCGGCAACGGCCATGCGGCGAAAGGTCAGATTCAGAAATCCGTGATGATGTTATGTCATCTGGCCAAACCGCCGACGCCCGCTGATACCGCCGACGCCATTGCCATCGCCTGGGTTCTGGCGGGCCGGCTGACCCGGCTGGCAAAATGAACCTGGCCCTACGCGGGGGCAAGCAAGGCGCGGGTGGGCGCCACCTTGGGCGGGTACCGCAATAAATTTCCTTCGGCAGATATTCCACGTTCGATTCCACCTCGCGTGCCGACACCCACAGGGCGGCCTGATGAAAATCTTCGGGTTTCGCGCATTTTTCATAGGCCTTTGGTACACACAATTCTGTTGCGCAGCGGCAGCGATTAGGTTCTACCGCGACTTACTATGGCGGGCAAGATGCCCGCCCCCCACCATCATAGGCGCTAACTTAAGGATGGATGTTGTTCGCGTCGTGGGGCTTGGCAGAGTCGCTTACGGATGGAGGGCCAGTGGTT
>JBMFGW010000300.1:0-1783 GCA_049977145.1 Phycisphaerae bacterium | reverse complement strand
GTAGAGATCGGCGATTGTGGCCGGGAAGTGATGCTCGCGCACCAGCAGGATGTCCTCGGCGCAGCGATTCAGATCGTCCTTGTTCTTCTCGGTCAGCGTCGGGACAGGGAAGGTGTTCCACCCGAGGGTGTTGGAGTAGGAAAACCGCATTTCCAGACGGACACAAACCGTGGCAATCCAGACCCAGTGGAGCCGCGAGGCGATGAGTGCCATGTTCCAAAGGGGGACGTCGTAGAGGGCGAAGTTGCGATCACCAATAATGGTGTGGCCTTCCTCTAACCCAATCGGCAGATATTCGCGATTTTCCGAGCTGACACGGGCTACAATTAGAGAGTATTTCTTAGCAGTCCCTTGTATTTGGCGAAAGCGATGCGGGAAAGCTGCGGCGGGTCGCGTTTCTGCTGCCTTACTTTCAATTCGCATCCTTGCAACTGCATCAATACGTCGTTTTAGCTCTGGAATGATTTCAGCATTCACACGTTCTTTATCTTCAATCCAGATACAATACCGAAGTTCTCCACGGATGAACTCCTGTGCACCCAGGAACCTTTTTATAAATTTGTTTGCTTCCGGCCATCCCCGCACAATGGAGCTACGTTCATCAGGAGTTAGAAGAAGATTTCCTCCATCCGTTGGTTTATTACCCCATTCCATCAAACCGCGTCCATCCTTCGCTTTTGAAGCCGGAAAAACAATAATATCAGCACCTGAAACTAAGTAGGCATTAATGAATTCGACCTGTTTCTCAAGAGTTGAGCCATCATCGGCTTCGCTGTAGATCTTGCGAACGGCGGGCGGTTTTCGGCTGATTCCGATAATGGCTACCGTGACACCAGCCTTATGACTTGCCAGATTCGACCATTTGAATGATGTGTGGGCAAAAGCAATCGCGTTGCCCGTGGCAAAAATCAGCGGCCAGAGAATGGGTACCTGCTGGCCTTGGCAAATGGAGTTGGTGGCAACGAACGCTGCGGCGGCGTTGGTTCTCTTACCATAGTCGGCGGCTTTCATGAACCAGCCGGCCACATAGTCGAGCGACTTCCAGCTTTTGCAGCGATGGTCAAAAATCGCCTTGAGGTCGTCTTTTTGCTCGGCGGACTGCCAAGTACTGCCGAGGTACGGCGGGTTACCACAAATGTAGGTCTCGCCGCCTTCGTTTTGGAAGTCGATTTCGGCTTGGTCGATCGGCACCTCAAATAGATCATCCGCCTGCACCGTCACGCCGGTGCCAGTTGGCGGGCAAATGCTCAGCCAGTCCAGCCGCAGAGCGTTGCCTCGGATGATCCAGTTTTCTTTGCTCAGGGGCAGGAACTCGGCCAAGGCCAGCTGCGGTCCCCGGTACAGGACATCGCATTGATATTCAGCAATGACCAGCGCGAGACGGGCAATCTCTGCCGGGAAGTCGCGCAGCTCAATGCCCCGGAAGTTGGTAAGTGGAATATCCGAGCGGCGGTCTGGCTCGCCTCGTCGCTTATTGATCTCCGCCTCGATAGCGCGCATTTCCTTGTAGGCGATTACCAGGAAATTGCCGGAACCACAGGCGGGGTCGAACACTCGGATGCGCGAGAGACGCTTGCGCAAGTTCAGCAACAGGCGCGGATTGTCGCCAGCATCAGCCAGCTTCGCCCGCAGATCGTCGAGGAACAAGGGGTTCAGCACCTTGAGGATATTAAGAGGATGCTGAAAAAGTCGGTGGTATAATGGGCAGAATGAGGCTGGAGAGGTTTGAGCGATGCGTGGAACCAAGGTAGAGACCCAGGGGCTGTTCAGCTATGTCTCCCCG
>JBMFGW010000299.1:0-1788 GCA_049977145.1 Phycisphaerae bacterium | reverse complement strand
GGTTCCTACCACAACTCAACACCCCCGGACACGAATAGATGCCAAAACGAAAACCCAATCGGTGCAGATAATCGGAAAGGTCTTTAAGATCGCCAAACTTGGCCTTCGGCTGCATTTCACCAGCGCGATTTCGCTTATCCTGCCACCCCCCATCAATATTGACATACATGTATCCTTTGGCCGCCAATCCGGATGAAAGCAACGCGTCGGCATTCGCCCTGGTTAGCGCTGCGGAGTTCTCCCCCGACAGGGCATTAAATGCATTCCACCCCATTTGCGGCGTAAGCCCGAGTTTGTTCTGCCCCGCGATCAGCCGAATAACGCGTCGCGCTTTGCCATGCGCGTTGACGGCCTGAAATAAAAGGCGGTATTCACCGGTGTGCGGCACACGTCCGGATATGATTCCGTCATCGCTCATGCGCAACTCCGCCGGAAGGTTGTCCACGCTCAGCGCAATAGATCCTTTGCCCGTAAAGGGAACCCGGAATAAGAATGGCTTTCCAGGCGTTCCACCGATCACCCGCGGGCCATGAAATTCCGGCTCCGGTGGGTCGCCAGCGGCAATATCCGGTCCAGATGTTTGCGAAGGCTTCGCCGCGGCCATCTCGTCAAGTCCCGCCACAGCGGCGGCAGCCGCGATGGCACCGATGAATTCCCGCCGCGTGGTTGTGATAAACGTTTCCGGATTTGGTTGCATGGACACCTTTCTTTTCAGGAATTGAAGGCATGCGGAATATACCGCACTCCGTCATGTTTGAGGCATTTACGCCGCAGCATGGGCACCCTGTTTATACTGCACACGGCAACGCATCATCCTTCCTTTAATGGTGCCAAACAACCCGCAATCGCACCATACCGACGGATTCGTTACCGGTCCACTCGGGCGTGGCCCGTTCAAAGCCCGTGTAAAACATCGTGTAGATGCCCTTTCCTTCAGGAATCAGTCCCATCGGCGTACGCAGATCACGCGACCAGTTGGCTGGGCCATTGGGTTGAACCAAAATTCTTCCTCCGGGCAGCCAATGGATGCCGTCCTTGGAGCAAGTGTAGCCCGCAATGTGCCCACCGTTGGGAAGGTACGTCGGGGCACCCGGTGCCACGGCATCGTAAACCGCGACATACCAATCACCAATGCGGCTTACAAGCGGATTCTCCCAGTATACCTTCTCAACCGGCAACGGATTACCCGTGGCGCACCGTTTCCACGGCCCCCTCAAAGTAGGTGCCGTGGCCAAGCCAATCAGCCACCGGATTGTGCGCTCGCCAAATTTATTGGCACTTGTGCTGCCCCAGTTTGAGCTTCCATACATGGCGTACCAACGCCCCTTGGCCTGATAAGGATAGAATGAATCAACCCCCTGCGGCCCCTCCCAGGCTTGCGAATCAGCATCCGGCTGCATGATCACACCGAGATTATGCCATGGCCCTTCAATGCCCCGGTCATAACCCTTGACCGCCGACGCCATCATACAAATTTTCCCGCCCTGATTCTGATTTTTGTATGCCACAAAAAAGAGATACCATCGATTTTCCACGTGATCAAAAATAGGTGTGGGTTCCCATGGGATGAACCCTTTGCCGTCTCTGGCGGGCGGGACGGTTCCCACTACGAAGGACTTAAATTTCCACTGCTTGCCATCCCGGCTGGCCCAGCAGGCCAACTTGGTCGGCCCGCTGACATCACCGCGTTTGAATTCGCAGGTGAATAACCGATAAAGGCCACCAACCTTCAGCACTACTCCACCCTCAAAGCAGCGCCCGGGTATTTGGTGTCCTGCGCGGATCACC
>JBMFGW010000298.1:0-1856 GCA_049977145.1 Phycisphaerae bacterium | reverse complement strand
GCCGGCGTGACTTGGACAGCGCCGTCCTCCAGCAGCTATGGCTTTTCGGACAGCGGCTATGGTCTTACTACTGTGGAAAGTGATGCCGTAAACGCGTACCTTCCGTTTACGCCCGTGGCCGGACAAATTTACACGCTCTCCGCCGGGCTGGACCTGACCTCAGCGGGATCTAATCCCAATAATTATCCTGCTGGCGATTTCTGGATGGGCCTCGGCTTTTTGAGCAGTCCGAGCGTATCGGGTGGTGGATGGGTAAATTCAGGTGCCGCCGCCAGCCCGTGGGTATTGAGTGGTTACCAAGGGGCCAACAACGCGGTTTTCACCGGTCCCGGTACTACCGGTGGCCAAGGCTTTGGCACTGGTACTACCAGCGGAGTAAACGATTATTCCATCGTCCTTAACACTGGTTCCAGTCTGTGGTCTTACCAGGTGTATCTGACCAATTCCGCGTACACCAACCTGTTGGTGGGATCGTCGGCCAGCAACCCGTTCTCCTCTAATCCCACCAGCATCACGGCGGTAGGATTCGAGGACGGAATGGCCCTTGCCCAAGTCAGCGATTTCTCGCTTACGGATGTAGCGGTTCCTGAACCGGCGACGCTGGGCTTGATAGGCTTTGGAGCCTTGGGACTGCTGTTACTGAAGCGCCGTAAGTCGGTTTGACGCGGCGGTTGACGGAACGTCCTCGGGATCGGTGTCCCCACCCGGCGTTGGTCGGCTGCGGTCGACCATGTGGTGTGGGTTTCCGCATTGAGAACCGCCGATAACGGATGAAAACGGGAGGGCCGATGAGATTAACTCTCTCGGCCTCCTTTTTTTCGGGCGGTGGCTGCAAACTGAAAACTTTACACGGCACACTCAGATAAGGAGCTTTACTATGAAACGTCGAGACGCGTTTACCCTAATCGAATTACTTGTAGTCATTAGCATTATCGCCATTCTCATTGCGTTGCTTTTGCCAGCGCTGGCCAAGGCCAAGCAATTAGCGGTGCGAATACAAGGGGCCTCCAATCTCCGGCAGATCGGCATCGCTCTGCAGGAGTATGCCAATACCTACCGGGGGCGATACCCGTTGGCCAATTTGCTCAATTATCCCTTTGGGGACCAGATATATTTTGGTGGTCCGGAGATGACCACCTACCCGATTGCGGGTCTGGCGATGCTGTACTACGACTCTTTCGGGGTGGCGGGGCCAAACATGATCCCTCTAACCGCAAGGCCCGGTATTTTGGACCCAACGGCATCGGGCATCAGCTTGCTATACTGCCCGGACACAAGCAGCGGTGAACAGCAGTCGCAAATACCGGCGAGTTACTATAATTCACATGGATTGCTTACCAATTGGTGGCTTTACACAGGGTTGTGCTACTGGGTAGACCGAGGGATTGACTACAAGCCAGCCTACGACGCGCCTGCGGTAGCGGGGATGTACCCCACGCAACCGGTCACCGGTACCATGCAATCCGGCAGTATGGGGAGCGAGTGGCAGTTTCTCAACGCGGATCCCGGCCACGAGCCAGCCCTGAATCCGCAGTCGAGCCCCGGGTCAGTTTTGGTGACCGACAACGCATTGTTCTCTGACGCAGGTGCCACAACCGGGTTAGCTGACTACCTGGCACCCGGGGCGAATTCCAATTACGTTGACGGTTCACTGGGAAGTTTTCTACCCGCTGGCGCGCACGAAATGTACAACGATGGCTCGGTTCGGTGGGTGCCGATGTCCAACATCAAGGCGCACATCTTGGGCCCCGGAGGCGTATATTTTGGGTGGTAAAGTGTGGGGCGATAGTAATTAAGCCAACCAAGGATTTAACCGTCACCTGGCTGCCCAAGGCGGCGATAACCCATCCCAGCGC
>JBMFGW010000297.1:0-1870 GCA_049977145.1 Phycisphaerae bacterium | reverse complement strand
ACCACACGTTGCTCATACCCAATCATTATTCACTTCACGACGCCCGGCGGAAGACGCGGTTCATAGCGCGGACACAGAATTGCTCGGTATCGACGCCATTTAGCAGATAACGCACCTTCTTATCTGAACGTCCCAGACGCATCTCAAAATCCTCCGCGATGAACTTCGAGACGCCGATGACGACATCGCACGCCCGAACCAGCGACTCCATCTCCCGCCGCCCGTAACGCCCAAGCACCTGGTTGTGGATGTACAGGCATATCTTGGCGTTGGGCAGAAGCCTGCGCAAGTAAGGTACTGCCGGAGCGATCGTGTGGACGAAAACCGTCGCGCGGGTGTCGTGGCCAATCGCGTCCGCTGCGGGTGAGTAGGTTCCGCCGGTGAACGGCCGAAGGCTAAAAAGCCTCCCTAGAAGCGCGTCCGCCACTCGCTTATGGCGAGGCGGAATCCAAGCAGGAAGGTCGGCCTCCACGACTTTACCCACGGAATAAGGCGGGTAGCCAACGCACGTCCCGCGCCCCACGACGACAAGCGTTTCCCCGCCACGGGCGGCATGTTCGCAGGAAAGCTTGTAGATCACGCTCATCGCCGCGCTACCAGTGCGTGGCGAGTAATGATCGCCAGCTGTTGGAATGTGGATGAACAGGTCATCGTTAACCGCCATTGGTTCTCCTTTCGGTCTCCACCAACCCAAAGACACAGCCCGCTTAGGCCGCTATGTTGTGACCGCCCCAAGAAACGCCCCCGCGATCCCCAGCGCCTCGGCAATGGTGACGTCCATATCGATATAACGGTACGTGCCCAGCCGCCCGACAAACGTTACGCCATTCTCGGACTTTGCAAGGGATTCGTATTTTCCAAGCGTCGCTTTCTCATTCACCAGACGGATGGGATAATAAGGAATATCGTTCTCGCCGCAGGCCCGGCTGAATTCCTTGTGACAAACCGTCGATTCGTGCGATTCCGATGGAAGGAAGTGTTTATATTCCGTTATACGGGTAAACGGCACGGCATTGTCACCGTAGTTCATAACCGGGCAACCCTGGAAATCCCCCGTGCTACGAATCGTCTCAAAATCAAGCGTGCGATACCCCAACCGCCCCTCGCAGTAGCCGAACCAACCGTCAATCGGACCAGAGTAAAACACATGTCCGAACTCCCCCTTCTGGCTCCGGCCTAACGCCGTACCAAGGTGAACCCTGATGTTTTTGTGTTCCAGCAGCTTTTCAATGATATGCGTGTAGCCATTTGCCGGCATCCCCTGAAAAGGATGATTGAAGTAGTTGTCGTCATAGTTGAATCGAACGGGAAGCCGTTTAAGAATGCTCGCGGGCAGTTCACGCGGGTGAACCCCCCACTGCTTGGTCGTATATCCCTCAAAAAATGCATCGTAAAGGTCGCGCCCTACAAATTTCAGCGCCTGCTGCTCGAAGTTTGCCGGCTCGCCGATGCTCGCATCACCCAGGCCTGCAATGAACCCCTGCGCCTCACGGGGCGAGAAATTCTTCCCGAAAAACTGGTTGATCGTCAACAGATTAATTGGCAGCGAAAAGACGCGATCCCCGCTGGTTGCTTTCACGCGATGGACGTAAGGCATAAACCGGTCGAACCGGTTGACGAAATCCCACACCTCTTTTTTGTCGGTGTGGAATATGTGTGGGCCGTATTGATGCACCAGTACGCCGGAATCTCCATCGCGCACGGTGTGGCAGTTTCCGCCGACGTGTCCACGCGGATCAAATACCTCAACTTGATATCCGGCCTCCGCGCACTGTTGGGCGATGACCGCACCGGAGAATCCGGCTCCGGCAACGGCGATGTTACTGACTCTGATCAATCAGGACTCCTTGTTTAAGCGGTGCGAGCTAAT
>JBMFGW010000296.1:0-1877 GCA_049977145.1 Phycisphaerae bacterium | reverse complement strand
GTTCGTCCGTGCCGAGTTTGAATCGCTGCTTTCAATGCTCGAAATCGAATCACCCTCTCCAAGCGATGTTACGATTTCCGAAACAGTGAAGGCAGTAAGTTCGGAATACATCACGGAGGTTTGGAAAAAGGCTTTGGAGCGTAGAGCGGCCGATCCTGAAGGTGCTATTACACTGTCGCGTACGCTGCTCGAGTCCGTCTGCAAGCATATTCTCGACGCCGCAACCGTGACCTACGACGACAACGCCGACCTGCCGAGGCTCTACACCCTGGCCACGAGGCAACTTAATCCCTCCCCGAGTGAGCATACAGAGCAGAGTTCAAGCAGACTCTTGGCGGGTGCCAAACAGTCGTTGAGGGCTTGGGCGCGTTGCGAAATCGCCACAGCGACGCGCACGGCATAGGAATTGCCGGAACCCGGCCCGCACCGCGGCACAACCTCCGACCACTGATCCCGTTCGTCATCGTGGCCCTCCCACCCAACTTGGTGGGATTCCCCGGCGAGTGGTGTTCCGCAACGGGGGCACGTACCGACAAATAACTTGTCTCCGGAAGGCCCATAATCCTCGCTCCCCCAGGGAATAATCTGTGAGGCAACGCCATCCACCTTGGCGGCAACTTTGGCCTTACAAAAGGGGCAATCAATAATGAACGTTTCAGTCTGCATGGGTATCCGAATCGCGGGTAACGCCCCAAAAGTTGGTCACCCGGAGACAATTTATTCTCATAGGCCAGATGCCTATGAGCGCGTTTATCACGCGGTGGCACCGAAGTCCGGTGCCAGGTTGGTAGGGCGTGGTGTCTTGGCCCCAACCAGCACAGCCAATCGCTCCTTTAACAGGTCCCGACAATGTTGCCCACGTCGTATTTCATTTTTGGCAGCGACTCAGCGTAATTCTCAGCATCTCTATATATCTTCTCCTTGGTAAGTTTGCCGCGAAACCATAAAGCAAAGGCCGCGAGAAGAAGCATTAACGCTAAGAACGGGGAATTAATAATCATCATTTTTATAAATTGAACCGTTGCGGCATAACGGATGTCTACGAGTATCTTCGGATCCTCCTTGAAAAATTCCAACTCCTTTTCGCCTATTGTATTGCGAGCCAGATACTTAAACTGAAGAAACGTCGCCAAGCTGGTCACGGGCCCGGTCGCAATTAAGCCACATAAGTATGACTCCATATTTTGATAAGGAAGGCCGTCAGTATGAATTTCTCCGTTGATGGCAGCGGCACGAACGCGATCCCTTATCGCAAATAGGTTGAATCGCAGCTTTTGCATCAGCGTGGGCTGCACGATGTACCAATAGGCCAAGCTAGAGAGAACACAGGTCAAAAATATTACAATTAAAATGTTCATTCATTCTCCTTTCTTTTGGTTCGTTCTAGCAGCATATTTTGTAGGCGATCCCGTTCTTTCGCAATTCTATCGACTTCGTTGCGGTGATCTGCGAATACCACCCGGAAACATATCACCGATATTGCCAAAATTATCGCCGCAACAAGCCACCCTGAAGCATACGCGAATGAAGACCCTAAAAAATCCTTAACGATAATGGGAATATCGGATCGTTTGGCCCGAAACAGCGCCACGATTACAACCGTTCCCACCACTATTATAGCCAAGCCCTTGGTGTTTAAAAAATGCACTGGCAAACGCCTTTTGCTGGTTTGTAGCTTCGTCGGATCTTTGGCCATGGACAGTAACCTACCAGCTTGCGGACGGCTGTCAAGCCGTAGTGGCGGCCCGATGCCAGATGCATAATCGCATTCGCGAACGTTATACTGGGCCATTTCCGGCAGCGACGCGAACGTCTAACATCCATCGTCCATTAGCTGCGAGCAAGGCATAACGCGTTGCCCTTGGTGCGACTATATT
>JBMFGW010000295.1:0-1881 GCA_049977145.1 Phycisphaerae bacterium | reverse complement strand
CCGAGGAAGCCAAGCAGCCGGCCATAGCTGCCGAGTTCACGTCCCCGCGTGCGCCAGTCGTCGCTTAAGGGGATAATTTCCGGGGCGGTGGAATTATCGGGCTTGATCTTCAACAGGGCGTTCCGCAAGGCCACGATTTGCCGGGGCGTTGGAATCGCCGCCGCTTTTGGGAATTTTACCATCACCGGCATAAGCATCCGGCTGGGGCGGTCGATGCGGGCCAGCTGCACATTCCTGCCCGGCCTTAGCCATTTGGCCAGCTTATCGGGATTGATAATCGATATGCCGTGGCCATAGCGGCCAATAAGAACTTTGCCATTCGGCAGTGGCAGAATCGCCTGTACATAGGAGTCCACCTTGGCGAAGCGCGGGTCGCCATCGGTGCGGTAGATGTGGTGGCCATGCGGGCTTATAACCATGTAGCCATCCCGCCAGAAGCCAAGCCACAGGTTCCCCACTGCATCACGCGCTACGCAGGTAATATGTTCGCCGGAAAGCAGATTCGCCAACTGCGCCTGCGGCGGAGCGCGGAAATCTGCCGGTGGATGAAAAAGCCCCAGCACACGGGCGGCGTAATCGCGGCCTTGTTCAAAGCGCCAGCTTTGGCCGCCATTGCGGGTGATCGCCAGGCCCGAATCGGTGCCAACATAAATACGCTGGTGCCGGGCGGCACGGGCCAATTGATAGGCGGAAAGCCTTGCGGTTGGCAAGGCCGTTGCCGACACTGCGATGGCGTTGATCAAGCTGCTGGGCAGGCCGCTTCCACTTGCCATATCGGGGGTATGAAACGGCCCGGTAATGACCTGCCAACGGTACGGATCACGGAACCCCGGCATTGCGGATAATACCATGTTTTTTCCGGCCACCTGACGGCTTGGTTCCGGCGTGCCAATATCCAACCCCTCGCACTGCGTGCCGACAATAACCCTGCCTTCGGCCAGAAATCCGATGGCGTTAATCTGGTCAGATGGCAAACCATTGGCAACCGTGAGGTAATTCCAACCGTGCTTACGGGTGGAATAAATGCTGATCCCCGCCTCGGTTCCCATCCATACCGCGTGTGTATAAGGATCCACTGTGATGCAAAACGGGTGTGAACCCAGCGGGCCAAAGCGCCCCTTGTGAACCAGTGGGAGCACGTCATAGCGCTGCCAGGGTTTATTGCGGGATATAAACACATCCACGCCATGCCGATCCGTGCCCGCCCAGACACGCGCTTTATCATCCACGGCAATGGCATAACACGAATTATCCGACAGGCCGTTGGCCTTGGAGAATTGCACCCACCGTTTTCCCTGCCACGCCCATGGCCGATATTCGTAAACACCATAATCTTCCGTCCCGATCCATGCGGCACCGCGGAATTTGTCCCAGGCCATGCAGGTGATGAAATGAGCCGGGCAGGAGAGTTGCCGCTCCGGAGATGGCAGGGCCGGTTTGGCTGCGGGGCGTTGGCCTCCGACATCGGCCCCTTGGGCGAACACGGGCGATGCGGCGACCAATGCCGCCACCAGAAATCCGCAAACAAAAGTAGCAGGCTGCTTCAGCATGCGAACCCCCCATGCGGAAGCCGCACTTGGGTCACGCTGAGACATATATATGTATTTATATACATTAGTGAATGGGGGGGGGGCGGGAACCTCCCCCGGGCCTCGGCGCCAGCCGATCCGCTTGGCGAAGTCGCAAATTTTCCCACGACCCGAACATACTAAACTTCCGCAGCACGGACAAGAAACACAGAAATTATCCGCACCGCGCACTAAAGTTTAATAATGCTTTGCTTCTTGTCAAGTGAAAAACATTAAGAATTTTAAGGTGATTTTCAGGTACACTTCGCCCATGGCTGATTATTCATCAAAAAGCCCCCTCCTCAACGCCGGA
>JBMFGW010000294.1:0-1918 GCA_049977145.1 Phycisphaerae bacterium | reverse complement strand
CATTTCTCGCGTTATGTTCTCCGCGGCCCCAAGCCGCGGAGCGGATTGAAACTGATACTTCTCATGGCAAAAGCATGGCACGAGCCGGTTCTCCGCGGCCCCAAGCCGCGGAGCGGATTGAAACCGCGACCTTGTGCGGAAGATTCGCGTCAGCCAGGTTCTCCGCGGCCCCAAGCCGCGGAGCGGATTGAAACATTCGCCGGGCGCGGTATACGCTTGCGGTTACAGGCGTTCTCCGCGGCCCCAAGCCGCGGAGCGGATTGAAACGCCAGGGCCTTGTTTTGGCGGCAAAATAAACGCGGGTTCTCCGCGGCCCCAAGCCGCGGAGCGGATTGAAACTTGATCTGGTAGAGGGTTACGCCGTCTACCACTGTTCTCCGCGGCCCCAAGCCGCGGAGCGGATTGAAACCCGCCGTAGACCCTTGCATTGCCGTAGACCCGCGCGTTCTCCGCGGCCCCAAGCCGCGGAGCGGATTGAAACAGCACTTCGGCTTTGATTTCTTCGATGGGTTTCAGTTCTCCGCGGCCCCAAGCCGCGGAGCGGATTGAAACCGGAAGGGCCGTCGCCGGGGCCGGCGTTGGTACGTTCTCCGCGGCCCCAAGCCGCGGAGCGGATTGAAACTTGTGAGGTTCCGTTCGGTCCCGGCCACGGGTGTGTTCTCCGCGGCCCCAAGCCGCGGAGCGGATTGAAACGTTCCGCCCGGCGGCTTTTGGAAAGCGTAGGCTTGTTCTCCGCGGCCCCAAGCCGCGGAGCGGATTGAAACGACCACTGCGATGCTGGATGTGGTGCCGCCGATGGGTTCTCCGCGGCCCCAAGCCGCGGAGCGGATTGAAACAATGAGTATGGCCTAAATCCTTTCCTGCGGCAGGTGTTCTCCGCGGCCCCAAGCCGCGGAGCGGATTGAAACTAAAAGTGATTGGCGCTGCCGATAATATGGTAGTGTTCTCCGCGGCCCCAAGCCGCGGAGCGGATTGAAACTGCCTCCGGATGATGCAGGATAGGTCGATGTCCTGTTCTCCGCGGCCCCAAGCCGCGGAGCGGATTGAAACACCTGTTGAAGAACGCGCGTCTGATCGTCAGAAGTTCTCCGCGGCCCCAAGCCGCGGAGCGGATTGAAACTCCAGGCCTGTTCGCGCGCGAAGCTGCGGAGTCGCTGTTCTCCGCGGCCCCAAGCCGCGGAGCGGATTGAAACTGAAAGTTCATGGAAGTCGTCGATCACCAGAAGGCGTTCTCCGCGGCCCCAAGCCGCGGAGCGGATTGAAACTTGCGGCGTCGGATTTCTTCGGGGGTAGCGTCGAGTTCTCCGCGGCCCCAAGCCGCGGAGCGGATTGAAACGGGCCGGTGACGATGAACCGATCATCCGCTCCCGGCGTTCTCCGCGGCCCCAAGCCGCGGAGCGGATTGAAACTCTCTGGCCAGTAATCAGATCAGCTTCGAGCAAAATGTTCTCCGCGGCCCCAAGCCGCGGAGCGGATTGAAACTTGGCTTCGTTAATGCGACAAGGAGTCCACGTGAGTTCTCCGCGGCCCCAAGCCGCGGAGCGGATTGAAACTGAATCTGTGCCACCGTCGGAGGCGTCGGTATCGTTCTCCGCGGCCCCAAGCCGCGGAGCGGATTGAAACGTGCTTACGGTTGCGCCGACGCTAACCGGTGGCAAGTTCTCCGCGGCCCCAAGCCGCGGAGCGGATTGAAACCGGCTCAACGCTGGTCTATGAATTTGACGTTAGGAGTTCTCCGCGGCCCCAAGCCGCGGAGCGGATTGAAACCCTACCCATAGATATTTGTCACATTTGGGACATTGTTCTCCGCGGCCCCAAGCCGCGGAGCGGATTGAAACCTAAGAGTGATTTTTCAGATTCCGAAAGCGGCCGTTCTCCGCGGCCCCAAGCCGCGGAGCGGATTGAAACTGCTAGCGAT
>JBMFGW010000293.1:0-1928 GCA_049977145.1 Phycisphaerae bacterium | reverse complement strand
GGTACCAGTAGTGGATAGACGTCCAGTCGATCTGGGGAAACGGCTCCCAATTCAACCAAGTAGAAAATCCGAGCCATTCCAGTGGATCGCGCTATTTTCAATTCCATTTTCTTGAGCGCGGAACCGTAGTCCTTAGGCTGGCCGGCAGGCAAACGTCCCGCCCACCACCTCTGCATGGATGCGGAATTGATAAGCCGTGGGTCCATTGTGCGACAGCTCATCCAGAGTCGGCCACGAACCTCGCTTAAGCTGCCAATAAAGGTAGCTTCTCCCTTGAGCTTGGGTTTGGCGGGGACCGCCCCGGATTTGTAGATTCCCCATGTAACCACATAACGGCGTTCCCCCAACGGATAGACGCACACGACACTCTCAGCGGTCCCTTTCGGCCGCTGCCGCAGTTCCCATATCCCGAAAAGTTTTCGGTCTTGTATTGATGCGTGTCGCGGCACCAACGCCCGATTTACCGCCAATGGGGCGCGGCAGCCTGCCACCAACAGGAACACGCTTGCCAGCGGCAGCCACCAAAAAGATTTTCGCATTAACATAACAAATCTCCTATCAAAGCTAGAACTAACACGTAGCAAAACGCTGATCTGGAAAATACATTGCCGACGGCTGTCGCCACTAGGCTTGCTTGCAACTCCGCCACCGACAACCACCCGCGAGAAAACCTACGTCTTTGCTCCTTCCCATCGGTCCGTGAACAGCTACTGCCCCCCCCCATGCGGAACATAAACAAGCCGGTAATGGCCGGATCTTAGGTGGATCCAAATTGCATTTCTGCGGAGCGCCAAATGATGTAGAGCCGGGGGTTTGCCTATTATCCCCTCGAGAGGCTGATCATTACATTTAACCTTCGCACCGCGGGCACCCGGCAAGGCCATGATGGCGGAGCTGGCCGGGGGAATGGTCACATTCAACGTCAACTGTCCGCCATGCCAACGCCAAGCACTTTTGATTCGACCAAAACGACTGTCATGCGTGGCCTCCGCCCAAGCCAGCGCCCTAACCGGATGCGGCTCGATAAGAACGGTGCGGAAACCGGGCGACCGCCAATCTGGCTTTATTCCCGCCAGGTCGTTATACATCCAGCCCAGTATATCGCCAAACATGATATGATTCATTGAACCGGGACTCAGGCTCCAGTTTTCGTATAGGGTGGTGGCACCGTGGACAATCCAGTTTCCATAGCTTGGATAAGTGGTCTCGGTTGCCATTTGATAGGCAATATCTGAGTGGCCAAAGCGAGTGAGCACGCGAAACAGACACCTTGCTCCTAAAATTCCAACATCCAAGTGGTTGTTATGCCTATGGATATTAACCACCAGTTGGTTCACTACGGCCGCTTGGCGGCTCTTTGGGACCAACCCGTAGTATAATGGCATGCAAAGAGCGGTCTGATCGCCGTTGCTATAGAGCCCATTGCCAGCATAGAATTTAGCGTTAAATGCCGCCTTGATCGCCGCAGCATCGGCCTCAAACATTCTCACGTCCGAAGTTTTTCCTATTATCCACGCGATGCGTTCCAGCAGAACCGCATCACGGTAAAAAATACATGTGGATGTGAACGACACGGGCGGGCGCGAACTGCTGGCACTGGCCCATTCACCAACACCACACGAATCAGGCAAAATCCAATTCTTGGCGTGCCCCAGGCTGTATAAAAAGTATTTTCTTATTCCCTGGTAGTGTGATAGGAGTGTTTCGCCATCACCTTGATACAAGTATTGGTACCAAGCGACGAACTCGTACGCCGTATCCCAGTCCACAGCATCTCCCTGTCCCCACCCATTGGACGTCGGAATAATCACCGCCAGTGAGCCATTAGCCGTTTGGTTATCCCGAAAATCGTTTAGCCACTCAGCATAGCCAAGCTGATTATTGTAAGTAAACATCCCCTGTACCGCCGCCAGCCAAGTGTCACCAGC
>JBMFGW010000292.1:0-1945 GCA_049977145.1 Phycisphaerae bacterium | reverse complement strand
CATCCTTACAGTTCCACCTCCACGATATCCCACGTCCGCAAGGATGGTATGGTAATTCGAACCGTCCGGCAACCAAGTAACCGCGCCCGTGTATCGTAAGCCCATCTCGCCATTGTCGCGGTACCGGTGTCCGCGTTATGTATCCGAACCGCCTTTGGGCATGTTGCGGTGGCCAACCGCAGAATCTGATCGGATTGCTTAATGGGCGTGAGGCCCTGATAACGCCGGTTGACCAGGTGGATGACTACGCGATGGGTATTCGGCTGGCTTTGAACTGTTATTTCTGCCTTGCCGGTATAGCTGGCCATGGCTGGGTCCTGCCAAACTACATTGCGCAGCAGGGGGGATACCATCTTCACAAACCGCGCCTGCTTTTGGATAACCGCCAAGGTACCGTTGGTGGCCGCATTACAACCCCAAGAGCCGAGCACGGGGTATGCAAAAAATAATCCCGCCGCAAACACTTCCGGAGCATACGCCTGGACCCAAGCCACGCGTTCGGCATCGGTCAACTTATCCATCCAAGGCATTCCGTCGCCCCAATCGTGGAAAATCATGATGGGAACTTCCTTGCCGTTCAGGAGTTCCTTGCTTCTCTTGAAGAATAAACGCCAATCAGCCAGGTAAGACGAAGTGCAATCAAGTTGTCCGTTGGGAGTTAACGGGAATTTAGACATGTACAGGTCGGCACCAATTTGATAGTCCACCCAGCGGTTCAACCCATTGGCGGCGATCCACACCCGACGACGCTGTTTGGCGGCGTAGGCGCGGATATGCGTAACCCAGTAATGCCAGACCGAATTATTGCGCCAGGCACAATACGTATCGCCGGTAATGGCTTGGAGTCCCCAGTCGCCGGCCGTTCCCCATATACTCGCCAGGGGATTACGCCCTTGGCTGGGCTGATCGGCCCAGTGGTTTTTGCGCAGATAAGCGGCGTAATCAAACGTCCGAATGGTGTGATCGGAGCATTCCTTTGGATCGCCTATATCAATGCCAAACCGTGATTTCCATCGCGGATCCCGGATACTCCAGTGCTCGTGTTTGACGAAGCGGCGAATCAAATAGCGGCGGAAGGCGGCCAGGCCGTAGGAGTCGTAACCTTCCAGATCACAATAGGCACCGTTGACCTCATCCATGAACAGCGTATCCACGCCAGCATCAATCTGAAGTTTGGCCCATTTCAGAACATAACGCCGGTAAGCGGGGCAGACGGTAGAACCGTGATAATAACTGTTGCTGCACAAATAGAGGCCACCATGGGGATCACGGGTGGCCATATCCATGAACTCGGCCGTGGTGATGCCGTTTTCATGCGGAAACAAGGCGGCGCAGGTGACGCCGCCACCAAATAACGCGCCGACCGCATGCGCCTTTTGCACATCATCGGCCATCGCTCGCCAGTCCGGCGCGTTGCCCCACTTAAACCAGGCACGCTCCCAACTCTGTGAGGGCACCGCCGTGGAAAGCCTGCAGGCATGCGGCGTGCCGTCAAACTCATTGATGGTAAAAAGGGTTAGGTCCTGCGGCGTTGCCGGCAATGGCACGGGAACGGCTCCACTGCGGTCGCCAGCAGCCTGGCCCAGAGACTCAGTACGGCGAGCAATCGGCATGGCCAGAGCGGCTAGCGCCGCGCCGGCCAAAAAAGACCGCCGGCCAAAAATCGGCTCCGCATTTGGGCGGGCCAACTTCACTGAGCTTGCGGCTCCGGTGGGATTCAAATTTGCTTCCGACATAACGTCCTACTCCATCTTTATATACTGGAATTTAAAAATCCCATCCATGCCACTGAGATCACAACGAAAAGTTGAGCCACCCTTACCCAAGTTTAACCCGGCTGCCGCGTGGCGAGAATCTTGCGGGCGGTAGCGATCGCCCAGCAGTACCATGAGCATTGCTCGCCATTGCCCGGATCACTGAAGACAATCTTGCCATCCGGCTGAAA
>JBMFGW010000291.1:0-1949 GCA_049977145.1 Phycisphaerae bacterium | reverse complement strand
ATCCGGCGCTCTATATTTTTCATGCACGTTAATATACACACGGCCCGTGCGAATGCAAACTTAAGTTAACGCCTATGCCCCCCCCCCCCCCACATACATACAACAACTATACACATGTACATACATACATAACATCGCCGTGGTCGATCCGTTGGTCGAACTTAGCCAAGATACCGATGGCGGCGGATATGAATCAACGCCGATCCCGAACTGCGTGTCGGCACTGCATTCCAGCTATGGCCGCCGGCTTGGCCGGTGGTGATGTACTTGATGGCAGCGCCAACCGGGAAGTTGCTGCGTTGCAACTGCGAACGTGCCCGTCGTGGGCACCTGTCCCGATTTCCCCAAGTGGAGAGTTGATATCGGGAAAGGTATTAAGGAAAGGAGGTGGAAGTTCAAAATCCCGGCTGCGCCGGGAGTGATGCGTTGGCCAAGGCGGGCCGACCTGAGTTTTCGCAAGGAGATCTTAACTTCATTTTCGCCAATCGTTCGGTTGGCGTGGAGTGGAAGAGCAAAGTAATTCCTTATTAGGAGGCTACAATGAGTAGCAAAATAAGTATCCTTACATCCGTCCCGATGTATCGGGACAAACCGTCGTCCATTCGGCCAATGGACAATTCAAACAGCTCCAATATGGAGCGGAAGGAGTCGTTTATGTTTTCCAATCGTCCATCAGTTTTGTGTGGTTGTTCTCTGGCGGTGGTGGCGTGCGTTGGCTTGGCTAGCGCCGCGCCAGCCAGTACAGTAACCGTGTACTCGGAGAGCTTCGGCGGCTCGGCCACGACCGCCACACTCGCCGGAACTGCCCCGACAGTTGATAACGGTACCAGCCCGACATGGTCCACTCAGTGGGATGCCAGTGCTACGAATCAATCCTGGTTGGCGAATGGCACGGTAACCGGCAGCGCCAACAGCGGTGGATCCGGTGCCTTGGAGGCCGCAAGTCTCAATTTTACGCCGGTGGACGGCCATATTTATACCCTCTCCGTGGTTTTAACGCCAACTGGCTACGTCGAAAATAGTACCGGAAACGATGGTATTGTAATGGCGGGCTTTATCAACGGCGATGGGACCGGAGCACCTTTTTTTAACACCGTCGGACCGGGACTCGAAGCATATTTCAGCGGTTCCACCACCACCCCGGTGTACACCGCGGGCGGATTTTTTGGTCCCGGTTTCGGCAACGCGTGGAACGTCTCTCCGGCAACGTTGGGAGGAACCTTGGAGGTGGTGCTCAATACCACCAATCCCACCATATGGAGTGCTAACGGATACTACAACGGAACGCAGTATGGAGGTTGGGTTTATAACTCGGGCAATGGCACGACCAACCCGACCGGGATTACCCAGGTGGCCATTGGCGTTAATGGTATGAGCGCCAGCGTGACCAATTTCACGCTTACGGATCAAGCGGTTCCCGAACCAGCCACACTGGCGCTGGTGGCGGTGGGCGGCTTGGGATTGCTGTTGCTGAAACGCCGGAAGACGGTTTGATCCGGCGCGGCGAAATGCAGACGTGGCAGCGGGTACTGAGCTTGGGGGGCGGGTGTCTCACCCGCCGCTGATCGACTGTAGCCAGCCTCGTAGAGCGAGGTTTTTTGCTGGCTGTTTTTGATTGCCGACCGCCGACTACGGATGACAATGGGGAGGGCCGATGAGATTAACTCTCTCGGCCCTTTTTTTTGACCGGCGGTTGAAACCCGAAAACTGCACACTGAACTCGCGGAAAAGGAGTTATCCATGAAACGTCAAAACGGTTTTACCTTAATCGAACTTTTGGTGGTGATTTCCATCATTGCTATACTTATCGCACTGCTTTTGCCGGCTCTGGCCAGGGCCAAAAATATGGCATTGCAGATTCAATGCGCCTCCAACATGCACCAAGTCGGCATTGCCATGCGGGAGTATGCCAATGAATTCAGGGGCATGTATCCGCTGTCGAATACGGC
>JBMFGW010000290.1:0-1961 GCA_049977145.1 Phycisphaerae bacterium | reverse complement strand
CCCCGGAGCGAGGCCCGCCTTCAGGCCCAGCGCCGCAGGACTGCGCATGGCCATTGCCGCAATGTACACGACAACCTGCTCATGTGAATTGTAAGCGAACGATTCCGGTTTGGATTCCAAAATATCCGCGATCTTGGCCATCGCGGGGTGCTCGATTTTCCCAAGTTCACCCTCGATATGGCACCGGCGGGCGGTATCTGCTGGGGAATCGTAAAGGTGCTTCACATATCCAGCGGTATTCGGGCTGGAGAGTGTCCATTCCGGATGGATGGCACCTTTATCGGTCGGGATCATGCGATATTGGAAAAACTGCCCATCCTCTCGGCAGAACTTTTCAAGATAGTTTTTATTGACGTGGTGGTGCTTTACGGGTTTATTCGACGGTTGGCTGTAGTGTTGGGATGATGACGGCATCGTGTAGCTCCCAAGATATATTCACACTACGGTGCATTAGAAAATCCCATTGTGGATGAGGCTGCGCAGCAGGCCCTCAACTTTCGCCAGATGGGCAGGATTGACGCTACCATCAATCGCAAAATCATCGGCGGGGATATGAATATCGCCGGATTTCGCGTCAATCCATGGATATTCCGGGTTGGGATTTTCCATTCCTGCCGCACTGGGGGCAAGCTGCTCTATCCACTTTGCCGTGGCCAGCAGTGAGTCCACGTACTGGCCAAACTGCCGGGGTGTCCTGAAACCCATGGCCCGCCTGAGGCGCGGATTCGTTTTTAAGCGTCGCAGGGCTGCTACCAGCGCGCTATGCTTAAACTCGGGTCTCTCGGAACTTGGAGCGTTGGAGAAAAGGATAGCCTTGGCCAGCTTCTCGCTGGTCATTTGCAGGTAATGAAATCGATGGCAGTCCGGCAAGTCACCAGCGCCGTCGAGCGCATCCATTGCCTTAAGATCGCTGCGGGCCTGAATGAAAAATGCTTCTCCCCAATTTTTAACGGTCAAGCGCAAGCTCCTTTGCCTTACGCCATGTCCCCCATCCCTTTGGGAGTTGAAGTCGGCCGAACTCCTCCGGACGGATCAAAGCGATAGCAGAGGGAAACCGGAGCTTATTCTGCGGCGAGGGACCGAACCGGTAAGGGCGGACCGTTCCATCCGGGCTGATCGGAATTTCAGGGGTTAATTCCAATAATCGAACCTCCTCTTCGGCGGGGAACCAATACACGCCGGTAATAGAGGGGTCGGCCTCCTGGTTGTCTTTTACCAGCAGTCGGGCCTGATCTTCAATTTTATGTCGTGGCATGATTTTCAGCCTCTTGGCGCCTGCCGCTGGAGAAGTCCGTGTCCGCCCGTTACGATTTAGGTTTACCATCCTGTAGGGCCTCAATCAGAAGAAATACCATAACAGGATATATGTTAGCGTGGTAGCGCGATGACAACAAGTTTTCCGCCTCCTTTTTTGATCGTGGCTGGCGTCAATGCGGAGAATATATTAGTTTTCAGTTTTAAGTGCGGGCGGGGCGTTCATTTGCGGGTCGGCGGCGATTTCGTTTTTAACCATTTCCCGCGCGATGTATTTGATTACAGGGATGGCGGCTTCGCATTGTTCGACATCGGCCAATATCGCCCGCATAATGTGTGCAGGTAGAATGAAATTATTGCGGCGATGCTGAACATCATCACTGAAAGATAACGAACATGAAACAAATACGGAAACCCGATCCGAAATTCATGGGCTTCATCGCATCTCGGTGGGCGAGGCTGGCGCGCGGCGGTACGGGCACCATCAGGGAGCCGTGCCCGTGGAGGCACCTTGGAGTAACCCGCAAGCGACAATTGCAACGCTTTAATGTATATGGTATATATATCCCTAAAGAGGTGCTATTATGTTGCAGGGCAAAGCGAAAGTGTTTTGGAGTGGTCCCAGTCAGGCTGTGCGCCTTCCCAAGGCGTTCCGGCTTAACACAACGGAGATCATCGTGAAGAAGGTTGGCAATACGCTGATTCTG
>JBMFGW010000289.1:0-1963 GCA_049977145.1 Phycisphaerae bacterium | reverse complement strand
TACTCTGTTGCCGCGGATGGCATGTATGTCAATCTGTTCGCCAATTCCACGCTTACCAGCCACATTGGCCGGCAGACCATCCGGCTGGAAATGACCACTGATTTTCCATTCACACCCGGTGTTACCTTGCGTGTGTCATCGGCCACAGCCGTTGAAGCCAATATCCGAATTCGCATTCCCTCCTGGGCAGCCGGTGAAATGGCCATCAGCATAAACGGCCAATGTATGGGAATGGGAAAACCCGGTACCTATCACAACCTTCTTCGCGTCTGGAAGAATGGCGATACGATACACTTCACGTTGCCGATGGATTTCCGCCTGTCGCTGTATACCGGTATGGATCAGGAAGGTGCCTTGCGTTATGGTGTGGAATATGGACCGATACTTCTGGCGGTGGTTGCCACGACACCGCATGGTGATGTTAGTTCCCTGCCGGTTACTGAGGAAGAAATCATTCATCGTTTGCGTCCCATAGCGAATCAACCATTGCACTTTGCCATTGATGGTGATCCGGATCATACATTTATCCCCTACTGGCAGATTGACAATGAATTGTTTACATGCTTCCCGATGCTGAAAACACCTGATTCTTATGCCCCACAAACCATCCTGTCGCGCCAGGATGATCTGGCATTGGCCAGCAAAGGTGCCACTGCAACGTCAGACAGCGAGTTGGCTTATGAACGCGGTTGCACCGCCAAGGTTATCGACGGCATCATCGCCACGCCGGGGGATTTTACCACCAATCGCTGGCATTCCTCCTTAGTTAAACCACATCCCCACTGGGTGCAGGTTCACTTACCGCAGCCTGCGGAAATTGGAAAAATCGTCATTAACTTCGCGGATCCATTGGGCCACCCCACGAGCTTTCAGGGCATCGTGCGCGTGGCAGGCCAGGATCGGGTTGTCTTTGATGTCAGCAACTATATGGGATGGCGATCCTATACCGCAGAGATTCCACCGGTGACTACGCAGACATTCCGTCTGGTGATTCGCGAGTCCGCCAATCCCCGCTATCCCAACGCCGCCCAGATCAGTCAAATACAGTTGTATCCACCGACGCCCTGACAATCAGATGATTATCCGGTGGCTGATTGGCGCACGGGTATTGTCCTATAATACAGGCGTTATTCTGCTTTTATTGGCATATTTGGTCCATTTTGATGTATTATGCGTGTTTCTGCTCTTAATTTGATCCGGATTTTTCCGTCGTGGCCTTGACTTCTTCCCGGAGATGGTTTATACTACTTTCAACTCTTGGATGATTCTCATTGTTTAATCCAAGGCAGGAGGAGTTTAGTATGGTACGGTCGATGGATATGAATCAACGGTGGTCCCGGATCGTGTGCCGGGGCCACATTCCCGTTATGGCCACCGGTTTGGCCGGTGGTGACATATTTGATGGCAGCGCGAATCGGGAAATTGTGGCGTAGCTGTTTCAAACATGCGGGCCGCGAGCATGGCTATTGGAGAAAGGAGGTTGGAACGCGGAACGGTTTTTCTGGTGAGTTGGCCAAGGCGGGCCGACTCGAGTTTACTGCAAGGAGTTCTCGGCACCATATTTGTCAACCGTGCGGTTGGCGTGGGCAGGAGAGCGAAGAAAAAATGAGTTGCTTTTTTAAGGAGCATTACCATGTTTAAGACACCATTTGGAACCCAACACTTCAATACCTTGGCGGCACGGGCCGCCATCACGGGCGCGGCCTTGGCAGCGTTTGCAGGCTTGGCCGTCGGCACCGTGTCGGCAAGCACCATTTATTCGGACACTTTCCCGGGAAATGGCTCCGCCACGTTGAATGGAACCAGCCCGGCAACCGATGCTACTGGCGCGACCTGGACGGTCAGCAACGCCAGCGATGGAACCGGATGGCAGAACAACGGGGCATCCAATCTGGATAGCTATGCCGGGCCGACTGCGACGCTTCCGTTTACGCCGGTAACTGGCCAGATATATACATTATCG
>JBMFGW010000288.1:0-1974 GCA_049977145.1 Phycisphaerae bacterium | reverse complement strand
GCTGCACATTACCAGTGATCGGCAGAAAGATGCTTCCGGAGTTTTGCGCTGGTGGGTAACGGATTTGGCCGGTACGGTACTCAGGCACGGCGGGTTGGCGGTTGAGATTCCCGCCCGCACCAGCCGTCTGGCGCATACGCTGGATCTGGCGGAACTGATTCATAGCCAGGGAATGGCCAATCTGTTGATCTGGCCGGAAGTACGCGTAGGCAGCGTAACGGTGGCAGAAAACGTATTATTCTTTGGCCGACCGGTGGAATTGAAACTCCATAAGCCGCAACTAGCGGCAAGTGTCAGTGGCGGCGGCAAACATTATGGAGTGCATATTGATGCCCATGCGCCGGCGCTATGGGTGTGGGCCAACGTAGAGGATACGGAGGCCACCTATTCGGATAACTTCATAGGCCTGCGCCCGGGACGCACGGCGGTCATTGGCATAACGTTGACGGAACCGATTCCCCCTGTGGATTTCCAGCGGAAGCTGACAGTGCGCAGCGTGTATGACGTCGCCCCGGACATGCGGGCCTGACACAGCGCCACGGTTTTACGGCCAAGTTTGTCGGGAGCCTGGCTGGCCGAGAGGCCGTGAACGGTTACTTGGAGTGAAACGCTACCAATATCTGGATGGTCAGGAAATTAAAACGGCTATGATTAAAAAGATGGTAAGCATGAAAAAACACATCGGAATTTCGCTGATCGGCATGGCTTTTTGCGGATTGCTCATGTCCCTTAACACCGTCTGCACGGCTAGACCGCATACGACCACAGCGGCACGGGCTGTACGATGGCATGGTTTGACAGTTAATCCGCAGGGTATCGTGGAAAAAGATGGCCAACCCTATCGCGGCATCGGGGCCAATTTTCCCGGTGCCCTACTCCGGCTGTTGGTGAATCCCGATGATCCGTCGGTTCCGCGCGACTTTAAGGAATTGGAAGCGTATCACATACCGTTTGTGCGATTTCCCGCGTTGGCCGCATGGGGCACCCCCGCCCAGTGCCGCACGTATATAAATAAAATGTATTACCATCATCCAGTTCGCTACTTCGATGCCATGGACAAGCTTTGTGCCATCGCCAATAAATATCATGTCGGGCTGATTCCAAGTTTGTTTTTCACCCGGTGGGCCAATGCCTTATCGGGAGAATCGGGAATGCGTCCATGGAATAACCCACAAAGTCGCACCTATCGCATTTGGACGCACTATACAATTCAAATGGTCACACGTTACGAGCATAACCCGGCCATTTGGGGCTGGGAAATGGGCAATGAGTTTAATCTGGATATGGATCTGCCCGATGCCGCGCAGGACTTTTCCGGGTATAAGCCTGCATGGGATTATACCCATGCCCAGATGTGGAAATTGTACGCGCGATTTGTCCACTTGGTGCGGCAGTATGATCCTTACCATATTATCGAGGCGGGCAACAGCCGTCCGCGCGGGAACTCCTGGCACAACATGAGGTACCACATGAAGTACCACGCGCGGAAGAAAGATGCCCCGGTGCAATGGGCCTACCGGCGCAATGGGCCTACATGGGCCTACATGAAGTACCACGCCTGGAAGAAAGATACCTCGGCGCAATGGGCCTACATGTTGAAGAGAGATAACGCCGCCTTTGATATCATCTGCGTGCATGAATATGGTGTCCAGGCACCGGCGAATATCGCCCGCGTTGCGGCACTGGCGGCAGGATGGCATAAACCAGTGTTTGTGGGTGAATTTGGCGCGTCCGGTGCACCGGCGCAAAGCCGTAAATTGTTCACCGCCATACTGGGTTCGATTCTTAAAGCAAAGGTGCCGCTGGCGGCAGTCTGGGCCTTTGATAAACCAGCCCAAACGGTCGCCAATAATGACTATTCCATCACGCCGACCAATGACCGCAGGTTTATGCTCAGAGCCATCGAAGCCGCCAATATCAAGTTACGTGCCGAGCGGTAATTATCAGATTGTTGCAATGAAGTATATTTGAGTT
>JBMFGW010000287.1:0-1981 GCA_049977145.1 Phycisphaerae bacterium | reverse complement strand
GCGTCTGGCCTTGAATGTATTCTGGGGTGCCGGTAGTGGTAATCCGCAAAGTGGCTGCATTCAAACCGCTCGAAGTGGCCCGCAGGATCGACACTCCAGCATGATAGCAACGGAATTCAATGGCTGCCTGACCATCGCCAATCCAAATATCGGAGTGGGGCGAAAAAGAAATCTCGCGCCCAGTTGGAAATTCCCCCGGGCCGGATTCGATGGTCAGCGTGACCGGAGGGCTGTTGTTTGCAGGTCGGCCATGTTCATCGAGCACGATGACGATAATATGTGAATCTTCCACCGCGTCGGTGCCATGGATAATTGTGCGGTCGGTCTGAAGATGCAATTGTGTCGGCACGCCCGGTGACCGCCACCGCGGTGGCGGAACCTGGGCAAAGTTGCTGCGATACCAGTACCAGGCCCGTTTGGGTAGACGGAAATAATCGATGATCCCCATTTCGCCGGTAATGCCAACCCATGTACCATAGTCAAATGCACACCAGATGGCCGCGCCGCTGCGCCAGGAAAAATGCCGGCGTTGAAGCATTCCAAAATCCGGGTTGTAGTTACCCGGACGGATCGCCACAACAGAACCATATTCTGTTACAAGATTGGGGATTCCCGGGTTCAGATACAGTTTAGCGCCATCGCCATTATAACCCGCAATATCTCCGAGTTTATCCACGCCGCCACGCTGGGCACCACCAATTCCCGCCGGACGCGTCGGATCTAATTGGTGTGAACGCCGCACCATTCTCACCAGCAACTGCTTCATGCGGCCAAAAACCTTGGCGTTTGTAAAGAACACCTCATTGCACATGCTCCAGGCCACGATACAGGGATGATTGCGGTGCATGGCGATCATCTCTCCAAGTTGATCGAGGCAACTCGTTTCAAAGCCAGCCCAGTGTTCCGGTTCTACTGGATAAGCCGATGCCCGCCAGTTTCCATCCGGGCCAAAACCGCCAA
This sequence comes from Phycisphaerae bacterium, assembly GCA_049977145.1. Classification (GTDB taxonomy): domain Bacteria; phylum Planctomycetota; class Phycisphaerae; order WQYP01; family WQYP01; genus JAMDCX01. Next base: position 1,021 of record JBMFGW010000287.1, on the reverse strand, counting down.
CGCCCCAGAAGCACATTTCACTCCAGATTAATATGCCATAGTAATCACAGGCCTCCATAAACGCCCGGCTGTGCGGATAATGCGACGTGCGAATAAAGTTAAATCCCGCTTCTTTAACCATCCGCACGTCGCGCCACGCGCCGGCATCGCTGACTCCCGATGCCCAGCCGGCATGGTCCTGATGCACATTGGCCCCTTGTATCCAAACATGTCGGCCATTAAGAAAAAAGCCTTTTTCCGCCGTCCATTCGAACCAGCGTAAACCCAAGGGAGCCGTTATTCCATCCACGGGCCTGTCCCCATCGAGTACCGTAACTTCCACGCGGTAAAGCAGCGGATGTTCCGGATGCCACAGGTGTGGATTTGCAATCTCGCCGCTGCTTTGGTTAAACGTTTTTGTGGTTCCCGCCGCGATTAACTGTGAAGTCCGCAGTGTCGCCACCGTTTCACCGGCGGGGCTTATGATCGTGGCGACCAATGTACATCGCTTATCCTGTCCACCAAGGTTGGCAACCCACGATTGAATATTCACCCGCGCCGCAGCCCGAGAAACCTCCGGGGTGGTAATGCAAAGCCCCTGAAATGGAATATGCAAGGAATCCGTCGCCACCAGAAATACATTGCGATACAGCCCCCCATCAAAAAGATGGTCGCCGGCGCGCGGTGCCAATTCCGGATTCCACAAATTATTCAATCGAACCGCCAGAATATTCTCACCCGTATGCACCCACTTGGTGATATCAAATGAGAAACTCGTGAAGCCCCCCTTGTGCTCACCAACATGCCGGCCATTGACGTATATCTGCGCATGCTGAAACGCCGCTTCAAATTCAATAAAAATACGTTTGCCATGCCAGTGATCCGGAAGAGTCATTCGTTTGCGATACCAGCCATAACCAACATAAAACTCCGTGCCGCGGAAATATGGCAAGCTGAAGGAGTGCGGCAGACCGATGGCGTTCCACGCTTCGTCAACAAAATCCACAGCTTCCGCACCGGTAAGGTCGCCAAGTGTAAATTT
>JBMFGW010000286.1:0-1998 GCA_049977145.1 Phycisphaerae bacterium | reverse complement strand
GAGCAGGCGTTCCGAAGCAAATTCAAGGTATCTGAGGCAATTGTCAATTCCAAGATAATTCCGGCCAAGCATGGCTGCCACGCACAGGGTAGTTCCGGAACCGCAGAAAGGATCCAATACCGTGTCGCCCACGTAGGAATAAAGTTTGATGACCCGTCGGGCCAGTTCCTCGGGAAATGGAGCCGGATGCCCTCCCATGTATCTGGTCTCCGCCTTAATATGCCAGGTGCTCATTGTGAATTCCTGAAATTCACTGGCTGTCAAATCAGACTTGCGACCATCCGCCGCAGCACTCCAGTTATTCTTTGACCAAACCAAGAGATATTCATGATTTCTCCTGATGACGGGATTGGCCGGGCTTAAATACGACCCCCACGCGGCCGCGCGCCCCGCCACTTGGTGCTTGAGCCAGCAAATATCATTTCGGAATTTCATTCCCTCCAACCGCCGCATCTGATTTATCAAATCCGCATAAATTGGCCTGAAATACTCACTTCTCACAGCCGGCGCAACGGTCCTGTTAATGATCGAGTCAATGTTGACGACCAATCGCCCACCAACTTTCAATACCCGCTCACACTGCGTCCATACATTAAAGAGCCACGCGAGATATTCATCCCAGTCCTTGCTGTCAATATGATTGGCGTAGCTCGTATTTACATTATAAGGTGGGGATGTAAATATAAGATCGACAGAGCAGTCCCTCACCCTCGCCAGTCCTTCAAGTACATCACCATGGTAGAGCTGATTTAAGCCAAGGAAATTTTCGCTCATAACATTCAGATCCACGATTGCAATAACCAGAAATTATCCTGCAGGTCGTTGAATCCCATGCTTTTTTCTCATTTTATTGCCAGGATGACTATAAAAAACCAGCAGAATTTCATTACGCTCCAAATCCGCGCGGGCGGTTTTAGTTCACGGACCAAAATGGCGACATCAGCAGAATAATATCCATTTAGGCATCATCGATCTCATTTCTGGCGCTCTTTTCGCATCACGAATTCCGTGCTTCACACTATTTCCACAATGTTATGTGATTTCGGCCCATGAACGGTTACCGCCGGGGTGAATGCCTCTTTGCAGTTATCAATAAGTGCAAGGATGTCCCGCCGGTCATATCTGATACTGCGCCCTATACGAACCGCTCGCAATCTACCGGCTTTTTTCAGCCCCCAAACCATTCGCGTTGATACATTAAGCATGGCCGCCGTCTGGCGCGTGGTAAGAAGCAGCGGCTCAACTGCGGCACCATCGCTCCAAGTCGCTGGCGGATTAGAATATCTACTTCTGGACATGACCGGCATCCCTGTGACAAAAAGATACAGTCAATAGATTACCACATCCATCGCAACTGTGAAGTACCGCGGTACTGAGAAGAACAAACTGAATAAATCAAAAAAAATAGAGTCGATTAATTTGCACCAGCAAATATTCATTAAAGCGGATACTGTCTCAATCCGGGCCTTTTAGTTTTCAGGAACGCGTGGATTTTTGGGATCCGACTTAATCAAATTTTCAAACAAATCGTCCTGTCCTGAAAATTCAAGGAGACGAAAAAGACTAGATTAAGGGAAAACTAAAAAGCCATGCTGGCTCGGTGCATTTCCATTCACTTCTATGCATTATTTAGCAGTCTTTAAGTACTTGGCAACAGGTATAATCCACAAAAACTCCAGAAACATTCATCTTTTTCGCTGTGTAGCGTCGCCAGCTCGCGTGAGCCGGTGGCTGATTGCGGAAAGGAGTACGTATGTCACGGATGCGAATAATAATCTGGGTGCAAAGTGGCCCAAAATACCCATTGGTTTACGGCTAATTGCAAACCTCTTATCCAGAAAAAAACTCAAAAATATAGGGTTATGAATGAAGGATTTCAGAATTCTAGATTTGCAAAACACATTGGGGCGCGTAGCCCTATGTGTTAAGAATCAAATTTATAGGAGTTTTCCATGAGTGCGAATGTTTCTACCGTTAAACCAGATTTTCAAAACACAT
>JBMFGW010000285.1:0-1903 GCA_049977145.1 Phycisphaerae bacterium | reverse complement strand
CGGTGCTCTCACTCCTCGTCCAACCACCGGGTTATCACCACGGTGCTCTATCCCCGCCCGACCACCGGGTTATCACCGCAACCACCGGGTTATCACCACGGTGCTCTCACTCCTCGTCCAACCACCGGGTTATCACCACGGTGCTCTATCCCCGCCCGACCACCGGGTTATCACCACGGTGCTCTATCCCCGCCCGACCACCGGGTTATCACCACGGTGCTCTCACTCCTCGTCCAACCACCGGGTTATCACCACGGTGCTCTAACTCCTCGTCCAACCACCGGGTTATCACCACGGTGCTCTATCCCCGCCCAACCCACCGGGTTATCACCACGGTGCTCTCACTCCTCGTCCAACCACCGGGTTATCACCACGGTGCTCTCACTCCTCGTCCAACCACCGGGTTATCACCACGGTGCTCTATCCCCGCCCGACCACCGGGTTATCACCACGGTGCTCCTTCTAACGCCCCGTCCGACCACCGGGTTATCACCACGGTGCTCCTTCTAACGCCCCGTCCGACCACCGGGTTATCACCACGGTGCTCTAACTCCCCGTCAACCACCGGGTTATCACCACGGTGCTCCTTCTAACTTCTAACAGAGGAATAAACGCGGCCGCGTTTATTCCTCTGTGATGGTCTGTTTGACCACTTCTTCAATGGTGGTAATGCCTTCGTAGATGCCCAGAAGACCGGATTCGCGGAGGGTTCTCATGCCGCGCTTGCGGGCGGCGTTGCGCAACAGATTGGTGGAGGCATTGGCCATGATCATCTCCCGCATTTCATCATCCAGGGTCATAATTTCGCAGATGGCCAACCGGCCCTTGTAGCCGGTGTTATTGCAGTTGTTGCAGCCACGGCCACGGAAAAAGGTTTTGCCGCGGACATCTTCGGGGGTCAGTTCCAGTTCCATAAGCTGCTCTTCGGTGGGCTGGTATTCCTCTTTACAGGCCTCGCAGATACGCCGACAGAGGCGCTGAGCCAGAATACCTTCAATGGTGGCGGTGATGAGGAAGGGTTCCACGCCCAAATCCAGCAGCCGGGCGATGGAAGAGGGGGCATCATTGGTATGCAGTGTGGTAAAAACCAAGTGTCCAGTGAGGGAAGCCTGTGTGGCGATCTCGGCGGTCTCTTTATCACGAATTTCGCCCACGAGGATAATATCCGGGTCTTGCCGGAGGATGGCGCGGAGGCACTTGGCGAACGTGAGGTCTATTTCCGTGCGAATCTGCACCTGCAGTATGCCGTCAATGTCATATTCCACGGGGTCTTCGGTGGTGATGAGTTTGTCTTCGATACTGTTAAGTTCATTAAGTGCGGCGTAAAGGGTGGTGGTTTTACCGGAACCGGTGGGTCCGGTAACCAGAATAATGCCGTTGGGTTTGGAAATCAGTTGCCGGAATACTTTCATGTCATCTTCGCGCATACCCAGTTTGTCGAGGTCCAGCGACACGTTGGACCGATCTAGAACGCGCAGGACGATACTTTCACCAAAAATGGTGGGCAGCACGGCCACGCGCAAGTCCACCGGGTGGCCCTGCACCATCAGGGGGATGCGGCCATCCTGCGGCACGCGGCGTTCGGCAATGTCCAGATTGGCCATGACCTTAATACGGCTGGAGATGGCCATGGCGATGAAGTTCTCCGCGGCCACAAGCCGCGGAGCGGATTGAAACAAGAGCCGCCCGCGGCACGCGCGGAATTCTCCGCGTTCTCCGCGGCCCCAAGCCGCGGAGCGGATTGAAACATCACCGAGGCAGGCACGCAGCGTGCGGGCGGTGGGTTCTCCGCGGCCCCAAGCCGCGGAGCGGATTGAAACCCGTTTTATGTTGTGTGGGCTTTTGTGGTGTAGTGTTCTCCGCGGCCCCAAGCCGCGGAGCGGATTGAAACCTGGACCGCGGC
>JBMFGW010000284.1:0-2062 GCA_049977145.1 Phycisphaerae bacterium | reverse complement strand
GTTCGCCAGGCTTGACTCCGCGTGGCCAGGCCACCGGAAAGGTCCCATGATCCATCCGTGATCATCGTACCGCCAAATGTAACACCGGCCTCCTGGAGCTTGGGTCGCAGACCGAACCAGTCGCCGGTCAGATCACCGGAATAATCGGGTGATAAGGCAGCGGGTGGTGCCGCTGGTGTGTTTGGCTCGGCGGCGGGGGTGTTGGGTCCCCCAACCGTCACCGGTGGTGTTACAGTTTGGGCACCGACAGAACCATAAGACACCATTGTCGCGGCTGCTGCCAACAAGGCCATAGGTGTGACGGACTGCTGCGTCAATTTGGCTTTATGCACGAAGCGTGGAAACTGAATCATACAATTATTCTCCTTGCGGTTCGGTAGCCACCCTGCGGCTTCATCTATATACAATTCCGGCACCTCCGCACCAGCGAAGACCGGATGCCGCAGGCACTCAACCCATGGATCAATGTTATACAAAGTAATACCACGCAATGCAAGTGCATGTATTATATTGTAAGACTTTTATGGTTTCCGGGCTCAACCGCTCGCGCCAAAAAATCAGCATTCGAGACTGCTCAAAGGATATCTATGTGCAGTCATGCCTGAAATTTCGCAATTGCCCGGATGCGGGCCGCTGCATGATTTACCACGCAGTCGGGATAATCCCGCCCGATGATGCACCCGACCTGGCTTTGTAGCAGCGGCGGCATCTCCCATGGCGTGTGCACCAATTCTTTGGGCACATTGGCTAATGCCGGAAGAAACCGCTTTACAAATATACCATCCGGATCAAATCGTTGGGCTTGAAGAATCGGATTCATCACTCGGAAATACGGTGCCGCATCAGTGCCCGTGCCGGCGCTCCATTGCCATCCACCGACATTGCTGGCCTGATCGTAATCCATCAGCCATTTCATAAAAAAGTGTTCCCCGACGCGCCAGTGCGTGTCCAGATCTTTGGTGAGAAACATTGCCGCAATCATCCGCAGGCGGTTGTGCATCCAACCGGTCTGTTGAATCTGCCGAATCGCGGCATCCACAATGGGATATCCGGTGCGTGCGGTGTTCCACGCTGCGATAAAGTCTGGATTGTTTTCCCAGATCAGCGACTCGTATTTTTTTTGAAAAGCACTGTGTGCGGTATGTGGAAAGTGAAAAAGAATCATGCGATAAAACTCCCGCCAGATCAGCTCGGAAAGCCACGTTTCCGCACCGCCACACCCGGACAGGGCACCCTCTGCCACTGCCGCGGCCACGCATTGCCGGATGGATATTGTACCGGCGGCCAAATGCGCCGAAAGCCGCGATACGCCATCAATTGCGGGAATATCCCGATCCTTACGATAAAACCTGATTTTACCGCGACTAAACGTCTCCAACATTTTTGTCGCACCGCTTTCACCCGGTGCGATGGGTAACGTCACAGTGGCATATCCCAACGATGCGGCCTCTGGAACAATATCGCTGGCCAATGCCATGGTGGAGAATTTATTGGGTAGCCCGCCACTTTGTGGCGGCAATTGCGCCAGTTTGCCCAGCCACGCGCGTTTGTACGGCGAAAAAATGGTGTACGGATTCTCGGTGCCCGTAAGCACTTCAAATTCTTCAAAAATCACAGCATCCTTGAAAGTCTTGATTTGTATCCCGCATTGGGCGGCTTGACGCAATAGACGTTGATCCTGCGCCATTTGCCCGGGTTCATATTCCTTATTAAGTGTTACAGTCCGAGCGTTTAATGTTTTTGCCAAAGTCAGTATGGCCTGTACGGGATCATCCGTAGTGAGAATTTTCAATGGGATATTAAGCCGGGCAAGCGTCGTGGAAAGTTCTTTGAGCGATTCGAGCCAAAACGTCGCCTGGAATGCCCCGGTTTTTTCCGCTGCCGCAGAAAACCAACGTCTATCAATACAAAATGCTCCAACCACCGCATCACCCATGCGGCACGCCGCCGCCAGAGCGGTATTATCCCGTGCTCGAAAATCCCGTCTGAACCAATGTAAAACTGTTCCCACGCCAAAGCACTCCATTCACTACCAGTCCGCAACAGCGCCTGCGATTATAGG
>JBMFGW010000283.1:0-2086 GCA_049977145.1 Phycisphaerae bacterium | reverse complement strand
GTGTAATACCAGGGAAACTCAGTTGGACTTAAAAGAAAAATCAGCATCACGGAAAACAGGCTTATGCGGATGGCGTCCATTCCCACTGCGGCTTTCCGGTTAAGGCCAGTTAAAGCCGCCAGATAGATCACCGCAATAGTTGCACGGGAGGCCAGAGCCGAAACCGTATATGCCGACGAGGGGAACACCCTGTGCCAGAACATGGAAATGAGTCGAAATACGCCATCATTCTCATGCCAGTAGCGTCCATAACTGATCAGCGAATGAAACGCCGGTGCTCCGGTTAAAAACATGGGAGCCAGTGCCACCGTGCTGACCGTCGCCAGCACCAACAGGACAATTCCCAGTTGTTTTGGCCGTCCCAGAAGTGGCCTTAACAGCACCGTAGCCAGCACAATCGGCCAGAACTTTGCTCCGGTGGCCAATCCGAGCGCCATAGCGGCGGGAATGGGGCGATCCACCACCACCAGTAATGCGAAAAGCGTGACGAATCCCAAAGTGATAACATCCATGTGCGCTTCGTTGTAAAAAGCATTGATGAGAACCGGATTCCACCAGTAGATCAGCAGCCATGATGCGGACCGATGGAGTCGGCGCAGGATCACCACAATAAGAATGGCCGTCGCTACGTCAAAAATCAAATAAACGGTTTTGAGTGCCGTCACACTGAATGGCGCAATTTTCGCCGCCAATGCCATCGCCAATTCACTTACGGGTGGATAGATTGTGGCAATGCCTGCATGGTTGATACCGCGCATAATACGAGGATGTGCCCGGGCCATTGCCGTAAGAGCCGGATCAATGCCTGGATTTGAGTGCTTGAAAACAGCCTGGGGGCTGTATCGCCAGGGGTTATGCCCCTGCGCCAGCACCGCGCCATCCCATAAAAAACGATAATAATCTGTCGATAACACCGGCGTGCCGCCCAGCATCACCAATCGACATATCAGCCCCGCCAGCAGCATCCATGCAAACAGCCACTTCCCCATAGGCCGCCGCAGATTCAGGCAACTGGCCAGGTAAACCGCCCCGGCTAAAAGATTTCCCGCCACGAAAATATTGCGATGCGTCAGATGTTGCAGAACGTCTTGCGCAAGCCGTGGAGAGTCGATGCGCAACCATAGCGCCAGCGCAATAAGCACGCCGCTGGTTATCAGCCATGTCGCGGTGGCCGCCCGGCTCGCCGGAGGTCCGCGGCTGGTATGATTATCCACAGCATGAACAACACGGTCACTCACCGATTTTCCACCACCAACTGTACGCCTCTAACATCACGGCGTAGGAGAGTACTCTGATTCCAAAGGAATTAGAATCAACGCAGCCCTTCCCGGTCGTAAAGCAAAGCGATATCCCGAAGAGCTGAACCGGGTTTCAGAGCATAATCCGCGTCTGGGACCAAAGCAAATCCCCTTCCGCCGTTTGGTAGAATTGGTTTAATGGTTGCACGATGAAACATTGCCCCGACTATTTTTAGCCCTTGAACCGGCTATAATCTTTTCATCGAAGACAGGATACTTGGAGTTGAACAATGTCTTGTGCCATTCTCGTTCATGCTGGGATAATCCGCATCACTACTTTTCTGAGCATTCTGGCACTAATGGCCTTTTGGGAAGTTTTGGCTCCGCGCCGTGCACGGGTAGTGCCCCATTCGCGCCGTCGCCGCTGGCCAGCCAATCTGGGAATTTCAATCCTTAATGGTACGCTCCTGAAATTCATTCTCCCTGGGGGCGCTTTATTCGTAGCCGCCGCCGCGTCCAAAGCCGGGTGGGGACTGCTGAATGACGGGATATTTCCATATTGGATGAAAGTCGCCACGACCATCATCCTTCTTGATTTAACCATCTACCTCGAGCATGTTTTGTTTCACGCCGTCCCGCTCCTCTGGCGTATACACCGCATGCATCATGCGGACGTTGATCTCGATGTCACCAGCGGCGGACGATTCCACACCTTTGAGATACTGCTTTCCGGTCTGATCAAAATAGCCGCCGTCGCGGCATTGGGAGCACCGATGTTGGGTGTGTTGCTCTTTGAGGTGCTCCTTAATGCCACGGCCATGTTCAATCACAGCAATGTGCGTATGCCA
>JBMFGW010000282.1:0-2097 GCA_049977145.1 Phycisphaerae bacterium | reverse complement strand
GGCGGACTGGTTCCCACCCTTGAACTCGACGGCTTTGTGGCGATTTGGGGTGCTGTGATTTTTTTCAGTCTGCGCAGCGCCTGGCGGGCCATACGCGGGTTATCGCCGTCGCATCCTTTATGGATGATGCGACGGAACGGAGATGCCGTATGAAGCGGGGATGGATTGCCGGGACCACCGCGTTTGCTATTTATGGCGCGCTGGCAGCGCTGTTCCTGCTGTGGCCGAAACAACCGGATTTGCGGCATGCGGTCCTTGCCGGTCAACTCACGGATACCTCCGTTATTCTCTGGAGTTTGGCGTGGTGGCCATGGGCCATCAGCCATGGACTCAATCCTTTGATGACGCATGTGTTGTGGGCGCCTATCGGGCAAAATGTGATCTGGTGTACAAGCATGCCGACACTGGCGCTGTTATTCTGGCCCATCACGGTGCGCTGGGGGCCGATCTTCAGCTATAATCTTATCGCGCTGCTCGCGCCGACGTTGTCCGCCTGGGCGGCTTACCTGCTGGCACGCGAAATTACAAAAAAACAATTTTTCCCATCGCTTTTTGCGGGCGGCATATTTGGTTTCTCCAGCTATGAGTTCGGCGAACTCATGGCCGGACACTTGTTTCTGATCGCCACTTGGGCGATTCCGCTATTGGTCTGGGTCTATTTGCTGCGGCGGCGGGAAAAACTTTCCCGTTGGTCCTACATCGTGCTGGTCTGCCTGCTACTGATTTTACAATTCGGCATTGCCACCGAAATCTTCGCCACAGGCGTACTTTTGGGCCTGTTGGCCGTCATTGTGGATGTCACGTTCAGGTCCGACCCGATTGGTCGGCGTCAACGTTACGAGCCATTAATTGAAACGCTCATTGCGCTGGCGATGACGGCGGCGGCACTGACTCCGCTGCTATATTACATTTTCTTCAAAGGCTATATCCGCGGTCCGCTTAACCCGCCGGATTTTTATTACACGGACCCACTGAATTATTTTATTCCCACGCCGCTGACCGCCCTGGGCAGTAAGCTATTTCTCCCAATTTCCGCCGCGTTCAGCGGCAATATAACCGAGCAACTGGCCTATCTGGGCGTACCGTTAATCCTGATGATTCTCCTGTACATCCACGAGTTTTCCGGCCAATCCGCCGCGCGCATCACTTTGTTGATCCTTGCGCTGAGTGTTATCGCCAGCTTGGGCGCCCACCTGGCCATCATGGGGCATACCACGGCGGTGGTGTTGCCTTGGATACTTTTTGTTCATCTGCCGCTGTTGGACAACGCCCTGCCCTCCCGATTTCCACTTTACACCTCTCTTGGCGCGGCGGCCATAGGCGCCTGGTGGCTGGCTAATTCAAAGGCCCGGCGATTGCACAAAATAACGCTGTCCGGACTTACTATTTTATTCCTTATTCCGCATGTTGCTGCCGGATTTTGGGATTACCCGGTTCAAATTCCCCCCTTTTTCATCACGCCGGCGTGCGGCAAATATCTGAAACCAGGTGATAATGTCGTCATCCTTCCTTATGGTTTTCAAGGCGCGAGCATGCTTTGGCAAGCGGAAGCCCATTTTCGCTTTTCCATGGTCGGCGGCTATCTTAATATGCCTGCGGCAACTCCGGCACAGTTTCGGCACTCGCCGGTCGTTTCGGCTTTCTACGGTTACGGCATTCCGGCCAACTATGCGGCGCTGCTGCACACATTTATCCGTCAAAATCGTGTTGCGGCATTTGTCATTCCAGTTCAATTCCAACAGCAATATGCCGCTTTAGTTGCGCCGTTGCACCTGCAACCGATTCAGCTCGGCGGCGTGGAATTATATCTTCTGCCGCAACTCAAAAATCGTGCCGTAACGGGACCAAAATAATTTCCCTATTTGTGCCGTTTTCCAATAGCTTTCCACCAGCAGCGCCGGCGGCTATTTCAGGCGGGGCGCAACGGAATGGTCGGGGAAGTTATTTCGGGTTTATCCCTTCATGCCTGCGGGTGTCTGCCGGTGCCGTCGCGAGGCAGGTATAGTATTCACTGCCGCCATAATATATCCACCATTTACCGTCATGCCGGGTCAGGCCGGTAAAGAAGATCGTATCGTCAAAACTGGAAACGGCTTT
>JBMFGW010000281.1:0-2109 GCA_049977145.1 Phycisphaerae bacterium | reverse complement strand
TAACCCATCCAAAATGGAATTATACGATTATCGGAAAAAATGCCAAAACCTAACGTTTATTTTGTCACAGGCCCTAACGTCGACCATCTTAGCGAGGGTGCGAACCAGCGGCTGGTTAATAGCACCTGTCGCCGCCAAGGGGCGTACAGCAAAATGTTGATATAAATAAGTTACCACAATCGGCGGATCAATCAACGCCGGATGATTGGGAAGAAATAAAATGCCGGTGCGGCCCTTCTCTTGAATTGCTTGCATGCCTTCCAGGCGGACGCGATATCGCAGCCGCAGCATCCACCGCCCAATTTGGCATAGTACCCGTTTGGTCCATTTTGGCCCACGGTCATGCGGCGCTGCTTGCGCCCCTCCGAACGCCCTCGCCAGAGCGATGAAGCGCGATCGCCCCTTGCGAACCTGCCGCGTCACTTCCGTCGAATTTTCCAGTTTGGCCGATTCGTCTGCCATACACCACTTTCTGCGGAATCGCGGCCACCGCACGGCCCGCACTATTAATCATAGCCAGTCGCGTGGGGCCACGCTGTCCAATACTTGCGTTAATCGCTTGATGTTGCGCTAACCGGAGGTCACAACCGGGCACGCACAGCACGGCAGAGCCGCTGGCTCTTTGGCCTGTTTTGCCATTGCAGAAGAGTCTCTTTTGAGGAAGCCGTCGGTCCCCAAAATTATATCCGCGTCATTTTTTCCGCGTCATTTTGTCCGATCACGCCATATTGTCATGGTTGGATGAACGGGGATATTCCTGCGACTGTGAATTTGCCGCAGCTTATTGTGGCGTCGAAAAAACGCGATACAACCAGGCCCGAATCAAACGGGTGGGTGCATCACCCCTCAGAAGCGGGCATTCCGCTGGTGTGCAAGTACGTTATTAGGTAGCGGATTATGGATTAAGCGTCTCTTTAACTGGTCGATGCTCACGGGTAAAAAAAGAGCAGAATCCATTGATCCGTTCGCCTCGGCCAGTGGCGATTGGGCGTATTGGTGCCAAAACCCGTTGGTGGGTATGCGAAACCGCTATATTTTTTGCTCATGGCACCAGTTTTGCATGTTAATTGGTTAGTTGCATCGATTGCGGCTGAGAAGCGAGTGTGAGCCGTGTTTGCAACGGGGGCTTTCGGCCGCTGGCGTTATGGGTATAGTTCCACGCTCTCTTCTGAATCAGGGTCGTGGTCGGTTGTTCTTTGGACGGCAAGCAAAATGTTCGACATCGCGACTTGGAAGGGATCTATTTACGAGTGTAGGACCATTGTTTTTAGTGGCTTTGCTCCATGGAAGTAATTAATCTTTATAAGGGATACATAAAATGAAATCAAACAACTCTTTTGCGATTTTGGTATTCTTCGTGATTCTTGGTATTGGCGGAGGCGTGGCATTTGCCACCTATAATCCCGCAGCCCGCACGGAAAGCGTGTGTATTGGGATTATTGCACTTGTGATCGCCATCATTTGTTCTCTTGCCGTCAAGGTTGCTGAGCAGTGGGATAAGGTGCTGGTATTGCGTCTTGGAAAATTCCATGCTCTTAAAGGACCGGGGCTTTTTTTCATCATACCGGTCATTGATGCAATTCCCTATTGGATTGATACCCGCGTCATCACGACCGGATTCAAAGCGGAAAAAACCCTTACCAAGGATACTGTGCCCGTGGACGTGGATGCCGTGCTTTATTGGAAAGTCGTGGATCCCAGGAAGGCATCCCTGGATGTGGCCGACTATAAACTCGCCATAAATTGGGCCTCCCAGACGGCGCTCCGCGATGTGATCGGCAAAACCATGCTTTGTGACATGCTGGAAGGCCGAGACAAAATCAGCGGTGTGCTGCAGAAGATTATCGGCGAGCATGCCGAACCCTGGGGTATCAGTGTAATTTCTGTGGAGGTCAAGGATGTCTTAATCCCGCAGGCGCTGGAAAATGCGATGTCAATGCAGGCCCAGGCTGAAAGAGAGCGTCAAGCCAGGGTGATTTTGGGAGATTCCGAGCGACAGATTGCCGATGCATTTGCCGAGGCCGCCAAACGCTATACAGAAGCGTATAATTAAAGGGACATAATATCACAAAAATGGCCGCAGGTAGGCGCTGATGGTTTCCGGCATAG
>JBMFGW010000280.1:0-2125 GCA_049977145.1 Phycisphaerae bacterium | reverse complement strand
CAATGGCGGCAAGCATGGGATTGGATCACACACTGAACCCGTTTGGAAGACCAAAAAAGCAGGGGACAAGATGATAACGATGGATGTCACCTTTTCTCGTGCCCAGCATGGAATATCCCGATGGTTATGTACTGGCATACAACTATACCAACGCAGCCGACGCGGCCCTTGGCCGTCCCACCAGTATCAGCGATTCCACCGGCACATTGGCGACATTCACCTATTCCGGAGCATCGACGCAGGAATTGAGCCAATCTGATAATCAGGCTGGCATCAATTTGGCGGTCACGCTGAACCAGTTCGGGCAGGTTGCAGACCAGAACTGGACCAATGGTTCAACGGTTCTCTCCGACAGCCAGTACCTGTATAATGGCGACGGCATGGTGACATACGCATCAGAATCCTCCACCGGATTGACCGCCGCCCTTGGCGGAGCGTATGAATATAATGCGCTCAATCAACTCACGCAGTACCAGCGCGGCGTGGTGAGTATTTCGGGAACCAGCGGGAGTATCAGTGGCGTAACGGAAACCCAGCAACTGCTGTGGAACCCGCAGGGAGCACTGACCTACAACAGCGTCAACGGCACCACGGTGCTCAACAATCTCGGCAACGCCCAGAATCAAAACACCTCCAACACCTACAACAGCAATGGCGATGCCAGCAGCAGCACCAATGCCGCCGGCAGCACGGTGAATACCGTGTTCAACGCCTGGGGCCAAGTGGTCAGTTATACCGTTAACCAGACCGCCAACGGCATCAACTTCACCCAGACCGAAACGATCCAGTACGATGCGCTCGGCAGGCCGATGGGGCAATTTGAATCCGGCACATTCCCCGGCGAAGCCACGGCGATTCAGACGCAGCATACACTTTCATACAATGCTATGAATGGTCAGGTGATCTCGGACACCAATGCGATTACCATCAGCGGCACGGCCCCGGAAGGCACCGATCCGGCACGCTACGTTTACGCCCCGAATGGAACGCTCCTGTTGAGGGAGATGGGAACCTTCGGAGCCACCACGCCAAACCAATATATTTATGCCCTGACCGATCCCACCGGCACAGTCATCGCGATCGCCAGCGCCGCTGGAACAGTTGATGAACGTTATGTATTCGACGGTCTGGGCAATGCGCAGGCCTTGCAGGCCAACGGAACACCGTACAGTGTTTCGCAATTCACCAATCCCAATCGCAGCGCGAACTGGCAATTCCAGCAGCAATTCTCCGGCAGTACATTTGATACCGGCACACAATTGCTCAATTACGCGGGCACGGATTATGCATGGAATATCGTCTATCACGGCCAGATGTACAACGGAATTCCGGGGGTATATCAGACCGCCAACGGAGCATTTAATCCCAGGGAGCAGGGTTTGTTGGCACCGGATTTGCAATCCATTCAGCAAGGGCTCGGTGCGGACGGATACAACCCGGGGCGTGGCGTGCTTTCATACCTTTGGTCGGAGGCTTCCTCTGCATGGAATTCCATCTATGAATCAACACCACTTTATGGTGCGGGGCAGGCGCTCACGGACATCGGCAATGGAATCAGCGAGTTCAGCTCGTGGGCCAACAACGAAATCAATTCAGCACCCACATGGCTGCAACCGGTGCTGGCACCATATCAGGTCGAGCTTGGCGCATTCAACTCCGTTGGGAACATGATTGGCGGCATGGGTTCGCTGTTGGAGAATCCGATCAGCACGGCCGCCAACGTGGTGATGCACCCGATTGACGTCGCGGAGGCGGCATGGGGCGGTGTCGCCGACACCTTCAGTAATTCGTTTAGCGGCAACCCCTACCAAATGGGCCAAGCGATTGGTAATATAGGGCTGGTGGTCGTGCCGTTCGCGGGGGAAACGGGCGACGTATCGGGCATCGCGGAAGCCGCAGAGAGTGAAATCCTTGCAAGCAGGGCGGGGGGATTGGGGATCACGAATTTAGTTACGCGGGAAGGTATCGTCAACGGCTTGACGGACTTCACGGAACAAGGGGACGTAATCAGCAATGAGATTGCTTCTGGACAGATCAACCTCAATGTATTAGTACTACAACGCTACAAGTGACTCCAATCGCAGACTATCATGTCCTTCAATTTCAGCCCCAGCGTGTGCAAACG
>JBMFGW010000279.1:0-2142 GCA_049977145.1 Phycisphaerae bacterium | reverse complement strand
TTCTCCTTGTGCTTGCGACGGCAATACATTCTCATATTCCTTTTACCAATGGAAGACGGGGTTCATAGCGCGGACACCTTACAGTCGCGGCTCGGCCTGCCGTTGTGCGTGGTAGGTACGCCAAAAATATCGTGCGTGAATGGTTATCAAGATAGCGATGATGCTGATGACCACCAGAAGTTCAATTAAGGAAAACCGTTTCGACGTTTCATGAAAAACTCCTTTTTCGAGTGTTCAGTGTGAAGTTTTCAGTTTTCAGTCCCGGCGCGCCGGGAAAAAAAGGAAGGCCGAGAGATTTAATCCCATCGGCCCTCCCGTTGTTATCCGTTATCAGCGGTTCTCAATGCGGAAACCCGCACCCAAGGGCGGCCAAAGCCGACCAACGGCGGGTGAGGACACCCGCGCCCCCAAGGCTAATGGCCCGCCGACGTATGGCGGGTGAGGACCACCTGCACTACAAGGGCGGTTAGAGCTGGACAATGGCGGGTGAGACACCCACCCCCCAAGTGGGGATACCCGCGCCCCCCAAAACTCACATAGCCGCCGGCTTTGCCGGTGGTGCAACGGACCATATTCACGGCCCGTCACCTCATTGCACCGCCACGTCAAACCGCTTTCCGCCGTTTCAGCAGCAGCAGGCCCAATCCGCCCGCCGCCACCAAGCCCAGCGTGGCCGGTTCAGGCACGGCAACGTCCGTGAGCGAGAAATTACTTACTTGGCCGATGCCCGCGCCATTCTCAATTCCCACTGCGGTAATGGCGGGATTAGAGGTGAACGGGCCACTGGCCGATGATCCCACCAACAGATTGGAAACGCTGGAATTGGTCAGGTATACCTGATAAGTCCAGGCGCTTGAGCCAGTATTCAATACAATCGAAATAGTGTTTACACCGGCAGTGTTTGTAAACGATTGACCGCCGCCGGTATTGGGGCCGGTAAAAACGCTACCGCCGCTACCATCAAATGCGCTGGACACCCAGGGGCTGGCAGTGACAGACCCCGAATCCCATCCCCAACTGCCCTCGGTGGCTGAAGTTGTCATGAAACCGAGAGCCATCCAATAATCACTGTTTTGATTAGCCCCTCCTCCATTTCCGGTCACATTAAGGCCTGCAGATAGTGTGTAAATTTGGCCGCCAACGGGCGTAAACGAGAGGTACGCATTTGGCCTTACGTCGTCACCTGCGGTACTGGTGTAGCCGCTGTCGGCAAAGTACGGACTGGCGGTCCATGTTGCGCTGGGGCCATTATCCACGGTTGGGATCCGGCCGTTCAGCGTGCCGAGCGTCGAATTGCTGCCGAAGCTGTCCTGATAGACGGTGGCGGCCGAGGCCGCACTAACCGTCATGCCCAGGACCGCCGACGCCGTACCGGCGACAGCGGCCTTGACCATCAGAGAAGAAAATTGACAACCACGACACATTGATAGACTTTTAGTACTCATTTGAGTCTCCTTTTAAGGCGTTCCCTTTAGGCCTGAGTTTAGCCGAATAAATTTCATTTCCGTAAGAGAAAACCATTGATAGTATTGCGTTTGAGGGCTGTTGGGTGTGGTTTTTCGACGGTAAAGTGTTCTCATGTAAATACTGCAAATTTCCTTGATTTTCGAAGGGGCTGTTTTCAGTACCTGGAAGTCGAAAATTGATATAAGTCATTATTTCACAAGGAGTTACCGTATTTTCTCGCCAAAACTCCTGTTTAGGAACTGCCTTGAACTACCCGCCAACCGGGCGGGTCACGGGTCCACGCGCGAACATGGCCATGGACATTGTGTATTACTGCGGAGACGATCCACACAGACCACTCCTTTGCCTGCCGACAGGCAGGCAGAAAACAAGCTCTTCTATCTCATAAGCACCTCCTGTTTTACCGCGTGCATGGCTACCAAAAACCCAAGCCGGCCCGCCTTGGCCAACTCACCGAAAAAACATTTCCGCCCGTGACCTCCTTTCCCTGATACCCATGTCGGCGACCGGCATGTTTCTAACGGCAACGCCACAACTTCCCGATTGGCGCCGCCATCAAATACCTCACCACCGGCCAGGCCGGTGGCTATAGCGGGAATGGTAACCGTTCACGGCCTTTCGGCCTTCCAAACTCGGTATGCGTTCACGGCGGTACCACTCCCTTACGGTCGCGGC
>JBMFGW010000278.1:0-2167 GCA_049977145.1 Phycisphaerae bacterium | reverse complement strand
CGGGCCGAAAACAAAAGCGTTCAGGTTCAGGCCGCAGTATGACCACACGTTGCTCATACCCAATCATTATTCACTTCCCAACGCCCGACGGAAGACGCGGTTCATAGCGCGGACACGTCTTGTCCACAGATTTCACGACCATTAGCCAGAGAGATCACCGAGGGCACCGAGTTTACGGCACTATGGGGGGATTTGAACCACGGAGGAAGCGTCAATGATCAATGAGCAACGAGCAATGAGCAATGAGTAACGGAATTGGCTGCAGTGTGTGCTGATTGAATGCTTCATGTGCACCACAACAATGTACGCTGATGCCGTCTGGTTTGACGGCCTGAGGTCCGGGTGCCGCGAATTTGCGGAGCCTGAAAAAAAGAGTGTGGCTTTATTGGTTATGCGCGCGATGTTTTGCGGCGCCGCAACAGCGGAATCGCCGCCATACCCAATGCCAATACTGCCAGCGACGCCGGTTCCGGCACGTATGTGACGGTAAGGGTACTGCCGGAGTCAGTTAAGCCCGAAGGTATGGCCAGTGGTACGTAACTACCGGTGGATGTTTGTTTGAGCATTTCAATTGAATCAACTGTTGCCAGAGGAGGCAGGCCGCTGATGGACCCAGTGGTTCCGGCCAAGGTTGCCGAAGCATTGGAGAAAGTCTCACTGCCAAAATTAGCGAGTGTGGATAATTTCTGGGTGCCATTGTAATACTGAATGGTTGGAGCCTCGGCAATCCATTCGGCGGAGGTCCGGGCCATTCCTGAGCCGGCCACGCTGATCGAGTAGCTGCCGGCTGAAGCCCCCCTGGACGTCTTAGCACTTATCGCAAGAGTAAAATCGTCGGTGTTGGTATTGTAATTTACCGAAGCGGTAATAACATCTCCCGGCGCAACGGTAAACACCGGAGTTTCCGCTTGCGGATACATCTCATACCAGGCGTAGTAAGTGGTGGTGCTGCCGCTGATTTGAGCTTCAATCCCGGTCTGCTCAACGGTATTGGAATTAAATCCATCCAAACCTACCCAGAAAGCGGAATAGGCACTTGATGCGCCGGCTGGCTCCTGTATTGTTGGTACGGTCCACTGACCCGAGACCGCCGTAAATGTGTTCGCTGAATCGGAAGGTACAACATCCGCGTAGCCTCCCCAATTGGTCGATCCGTAGGCGCCAGCGGCGATTGAGGGCACCGTGGTGGCGTTAACACTATGGGCTTGGCCCAGAATGCCGGCCGCCAACAGTGATCCAAACAGTACGGTTCCCAGACTCCGTATGGCCGGCGGTACCTCCAAGGGGGCAGTCTCATGGTTTAACAAGCCGCAAGAAAACAAACGCATATTCATAACCCTTCCACATCCAGCAAAAAACAAACTCGTATACAACGTATTTAACGTGTTATTTTATTCACTCATAATTTATTGAACGATCACTGAAGCACTCCCTGTGTCTCAACCGCATTCCCTGGCACCTTATAATGCTGCTAAATAAGCATTGCTCTGCAATTAGCGGTTCACGTAATTAGTATGCCATTAAGCCGCAGATTTTGCAACAAAATTCCGCTATTTTTTCCAACATTTCTTGAAAAACTTGTTATCGGACTCATGTTGTTGTTGGCAGGAACGAATTTGCAATCATGTCGAAGATCAATGGAGAAGGCATAACAGGCGGAACGCAGAAAAAAGCGACGCCCAGTATGCCGACATAAAACCCGACGTGGCTGTTCACGCACCGGCTATTTTCCAGGCTCGCCGCGCTGGAAGACCACCACAATCGGACCGCCATACAGGGGCGCGGTGGAAACCCGCGGCACATTGAGTATTGCCGTGAACGCTTACAACCCGACTAAAAGCTGATTGCCAAACCAGCCATGACCGTCTGGGCAAATTGGCTCTTGGTGCCCGCCTGGACTTCATAATTGGCGAACAAGGTCGTGCCCTTGCTTAGGTTTCCACTTATTCCGCCGCCGAGCAGGGCGGAATCACGCGATGGCGAGCTGGTCTGGAAAACAAACGATCCGGATCCAAGCCCGCTGAAATTGGCCGACATATTGCGGCTGCTGTTTAAGAATTCATGCTGCCAGAAGGCATCAAAGTTCAAATTCACCGGCAGTGTCATGTGCGGCAGGGTGAAGGCATATTGGCCTTGGGCACCCAAAAGTGTTCGCAGTGAATCAGCG
>JBMFGW010000277.1:0-2170 GCA_049977145.1 Phycisphaerae bacterium | reverse complement strand
CCCGGTACTACCTATCATCGGATTATGTCTCCATCATCCTGCAATAAATCCTTCAATGTTTGGCCGTGGGAGGTATATGTCCGGCGGTATGGATTGCCGCAGGAGTTGTATGTGGATCGGGATTCGATCTACCGTGTCAACGATGAGGACCTTCGCCAAAGGTGCGTGGAAACAGCGCAGAAAGCGCCGCTGACGCAATTTGGTCGTGCGATGGAACAACTGGGCGTTGGGATGATCTTTGCCCATAGCCCGCAGGCCAAGGGACGCGTTGAGCGGATGAACCGGACGTTGCAGGATCGTCTGGTCAAAGAGTCGGCAGCGGCCAGGATCACGGACATTACCAGAGCCAATAGGTATCTGGAAAAGATTTTTCTCCGCTCCTTGTACCGTGCCACCGGGGTGAAGCCATCCTCGCCAGTCGACCATCACCGCGCGTTGGGAAGGGAGGTGAAACTGGCAGAGATTTTGTGCCGGCAGGAATATCGGGTGGTAGGAAGAGACTGGTGTGTCCATATTGGCGGACGCATTCTTCAGATCGATAAGAAGCATGGTTCTCTGGCATTGGCGGGCCGGAGAATCCAACTGGCGATTCGTGCGGATTTGACAATCCACATGACGTACAAAGAAGCCACGCTGATCTGGCGTGCGGTACCGCAGCGGCCGGCCAAAGCGCTGGACAATACCCCGAAAGCTCTCTGCAGAAAGCCACAGCGTCCAGGTCCCAATCACCCTTGGCGGCGGGGTATGTAAAGGGCGTTGTCGGCGGCGAAATCAAGCCCGCTCCGCTCCGGGGCGGTTCGCTGCGCTCACCGCCCCTACGCTGCGCAGGCTTGCCTTCGCCCCCCATGGGGTGACACTTCTATTGAAACGAGTACCCGTTACATTTCTATTGAAACAGTACAGGCAAATGTGGCCGATTGCCTGCGTACCACCCGTATGATAAAATCATTTACCAATAATGAAAGGAAACGTGGTAATGAGCGCCCCGGCAAACACACCCGCCCAGCCGCAGGGGGAAAACGCACCAATTGCCGGAATTTCCCGTAGAAATATTCTGGCCATGGCAACGGGAGCCGTAATTGCTGCCGTAACCGACAGCTCCAGTAGCAGCGCCGCTACTAAAAGCGCGGCTGTAAGTCTGTCACCACTGCGGCCGGTAGTGTTGCGTTGTGAACAGCTTGCCAATCCGCTGGGGATAGATGAGGTCAATCCGCGTCTAACTTGGCAGCTTGCTGCGCCAGCCGCCGAATTGCGAGGGCTTTCGCAAACGTCCTGGCAGGTACAAGTGGCAAGTTCACCAGAAAATCTGGCGGCTGGTATGGCTGATGTATGGGACAGCGGACGCGTCGTCAGCCAGTCGGCGGCGGCCATCGTTACTCCTGCCAAAGCACTTGTATCGCGCGGGCAATATTTCTGGCGAGTTCGCGTGTGGGATCAGAAAGGTCACCTGTCCCCATGGAGCCATGATGCGACGGCCGGCACCCGAGTGGCCTTTTGGACCATGGGGCTGTTGAAACCCGCCGATTGGCAGTCGTACTGGATAACCGACAGCACGCTGGCGGATCCGGCAAATTATCCTCGGGTGCCTGAGTTTTGCTACCGCTCTCAAATGGCGGAACGGGCGGATGAAGCTAAATGGATCCTCCTAGACCTCGGTAAAACTCAAGTGATAGACGCCGTGGTGCTCCACCCGGCACGGCCCGCCACGTTGTCCCCCGATTACGCAAGCTTCCTTTATCCACTGCGATTAAAAATTCAAACATCCAACCGGGCGGACTTCAGCGATGCGGCACTCGCGCTAGATCACACCCACCACGACATCGCCAGCCCGCGACCGCCGGTCATGAATCCGCCGCGCTTGAGCTTTGCAGACGTTCGCGCTCGCTTCGTAAAAATAGTCGTTACCAAGCTGCCTTATTGGGAAGGCCGCTGGTACGCTTTTGCATTGGGCCGTATCCAGATTTTTTATGGTGCCACAGATTTGGCGGCCAACTGCAAGGTACAATGTTCTGACTCGGTTGAAACAACGAAGATTTCGCAAAAGTATCTTACGCACAACGGCCCGGCCATCACTTGGTGTCCGCCGCCGCCCGCTCTGGTGGTGGAGCCGCCGCATCTGCCCGACGGCAACGGTTATTTTGAATACGCGCCTGAACCGCTTCAAGAGCAT
>JBMFGW010000276.1:963-2186 GCA_049977145.1 Phycisphaerae bacterium | reverse complement strand
TGATAAATATGCCACTCATTAATATGGTGCAAATCGACAATCTTAGAGGGGCAACCGGGATTAGCACATTTGCCACCAGATTCCTTTAACAACGCACGCCTTACTTCAACCGAAACCCTTGGCCGATAGTTCGCCTTGGTGTCTGTTTTTCGTTTATTTTTCAGAAGTACTTCCTATTGCAATGCAACCGTATTCGCCTAGCGCTTTATTATACTGCGAGTGGGAGTGGCTTGGTCTGACGGTAATTTCCCAACCGAAAGTTTGCAGCTGACATAAAGCATCTCATCCGACACAGTTTAAATTATGATGAAAACGGTATAGATCGTTATAGTACTACAGTGCGACTTCCTAATCGCCCCCTGCGTTAATCGCAGACAAGCAGAATTCGGAAGGGCGTTTTTGGCCCTCAAAAGCCGAAGTCGCGCTGTAGTAATAGGCATTCCTGAAAAGATTAAACCCTGCAGCGGGCGAGCCCGATCACGGCACTTCGCCACCATATCCTTCAACTCCACCGCCCCCCAAAAAAACACAATTTGAGGCTTCGCTCATCACAACTCCCCATTAAACGCCCGATGCAACATGGATTGAAAAAGGGCATCGAGCCGGGCGCGGCTGGTGCCTCGCGTGGCTTCAAGTTGGCGGACTTCGGCCGCTCGCTGGGCAAATGTTTCTTGCTGCAAGAGTGGCGGGACGGGGACCGGAAGCGCCCGCAATTGCCCCATGTTAATGCTGGCAAGGTTCGTCGTCTGCTTGGAACGGCCAAGGAAGTACCCCCTCGCTTCCGGCGTCAGGATGTATTTGGCAAAGAAAATTGGGTGGAGCTCGGACCGGTGGACGCGCACGCGGAAAATGTGGTTTTGGTGAATGCAGTTGGGCATGTCATGCTCCACCATTGCGCCACGCCCCAACTTGTCAAAGTCGCCACCTTCCGTCAGCAGCACATCGCCCGCCCTTAACGAGAGCTCTTCCACTTCCGCTTCCGTGGCCTGGATAGTTTTAATTTCGGAGAGATCCAAGTGACCGTCCCGGACATTTGCCACACGAAGGTATGGTACTTCAACGGACTTCCTCCCGTTGAAATTCCGCCCCTTGGCGACCCCAGACACCACTTCCGCCGCACACTCCAGCCTGATTCGCTTAGTGTGGTTCGCATGGCCCCGACCAAACATCTCCTGAAAAAGCGAGGGGATGAGGCCGGCGGTGCGGCGGTCGGATTGAGCGCA
>JBMFGW010000276.1:0-953 GCA_049977145.1 Phycisphaerae bacterium | reverse complement strand
ATTACGGGCGGCAAGGTTTGACTCATTGGAGTCATTCGTCGTGTAAGTCGGATTGAGCGCAGAGTTTTCGCAACCCGTCGGCCTCATCCAGCAGCTTCACGATTCGCTCCTGCTCCGGGAGGGGAGGCGTGGGCGCTGGTTCGTTTGCCAAGTCCCTCAATGGAAGATTGGAAATATTGGTTGTCTGCCGCGAAAGGCTGCGAAGCCGCTCCTGTAACGGCGGTGAGGCGCGCCAATAATAAATGAATCGCGGCCGAACTCGATCCTTATTTACGCGAAGGACGGCGATGAAACCGTCAAGTGTTGCTGGGTATCGCAACTGAGGAACGAAGCAACATTTTCCAACCACGTTATTGCTATTAGCCGTAGATATGAGGATGTCACCAGCACGCACCAATTGGCGGTCATTTTTTACGAACACGCGCGGAATGTGAATGAGGTCGACATCATCCAAGGTGGTCTGGACATTCTTGGTTCGGAAACAAGCCAGCGATTGCGCGGAACCGGCTTCGACCAGGTTTTTCGGCTCAAAACTGATGCCGCGAACAAATTCGCCAATCTCCCCCAGCGGTCTTGTCGGCCACCGTCTCATTCGCTCCCCCCAATTTTCGCCAACAACGCCTCGCCGCGTTGGATAATCTCGTTTTCCAGTTTCAGCACCTCGCGGAGAATTTTCGCGGGATCACCATGGTTCACGACTTCGCTGATCACGGCCCTGTAGCGTCCCGCTGGCAGGCGACAGCACCATGAGCAAATTCGAGACACTTGTCGGGCGACCTCTGCGGGCGCTACCTCCCGGAAGGCCACGAAAAGATACCACAGCCTGATCCACAAGGGCGCAGCCTGCCGCAAACCCCGAATTTAATAGGTGACTGTCCCTATTATATAGCGGCGGGCAGCAGGTACGCGATGTACAACATTCAGCTTGTTGTACGCCCACGGCCAAGGCGTGC
>JBMFGW010000275.1:0-2187 GCA_049977145.1 Phycisphaerae bacterium | reverse complement strand
GCGGGCTGGCGGTGCAGCACCTTCCGATAGTGCATGACTTCTTCTTTTTGATTCACACACCCGGTCAGCGCTGCCGCAAGGATAACCAGCACTAAACTTTTCTTTTTCAAGAACATGGGAAAAACTCCTGACTTATTACATTTACTTTATTCCACAACCCGCGGTTCATCTTGAAACCGGGGGGTACGCAAAAGCAGCGCCACCGGTATGACCAGTAAAAACAACGCCGCCAAATATTGATAGGCGGTGACATAAGCCATCATACCGGCATGTTGGCGTATTGAATTATACATAATGGCCTGGGCTTCATGTAGTGCAGAAGAAACTGAACCGTTGGCATGAATCAGAGCGGCCTCCAATCCCGCAATGCCGGACTGATAAGAGCGGTTCATCAGATTCGCATGGCCCACCAGATACGTCTGATGCACTTGGGAATTATTTTTGACGAACGCGACGGCACAAGAAATGCCAATGCTACCGCCGATGTTCCGGGCTAAATTAATGATTCCGGAGGCATCACTGAGATTTCTTTTATTGATGAAACCAAAGGCTGCGGTATTAAATGGCACAAAGAGAAAAGCCAGGCCGATGCCCTGCACGGAACGGCATATCATTAAGGCCATGAAGCTGGCTTGCAGATTTAATCCCGCCATCATCATCAACGCCACCACATTTCCCAGCACTCCCACACAAATCAACCAGCGTGTTTGTACCCGCGGCACGAGAAAACCGACCAGCGGCATAAGAAAAAATACCACGATTCCACCCGGTGCCAGTACCAGACCCGCAAGTCTGGCGTCATAGCCCATGAGTGTCTGGACCATTAAAGGTAGTAAGGTGGTACTTGAATACAGAATTCCGCCAAAAAGAAACATGCCAATGGTGGCCAGACCAAAATTGCGATCCTCCAACATTCGCAAATTCACAATCGGATGTTCCTGATACCATTCCCAGACAAACGCGCTAAGCAGTCCCAGTACCGCCACCACACCCAGCACGCGGATCAACGGCGAGCCGAACCAATCCGCATCTTCGCCTCGATCCAGCATAATTTGCAAGGCCGCCAGACCGACCACCAGAAAACTCAGACCGACATAATCAAATCCGGTATGGCGCAGTTTAATGCGGCGTTGATCAGCCGGTTCCTGCAGCAGAATGGACAGCAGAAATACGGACATTATTCCAATGGGAACATTGATCAAAAAACACCAGCGCCATGAAAAACTGTCCGTAATCCACCCGCCTAACACCGGTCCGAGCACCGGTGCGACGATTACGACAATTCCGTATAAGGCCATGGCGGTGCCAATTTTTTTCAGTGGAAATATGTCCCGTAAAATAGCTTGGGCACCTGGCTGCAAACCACCACCGCCCAAACCTTGCAATACTCGGAACATCAACAATGTGTCAAAGGTCGGAGCCATTCCACACATCAGGGAACTTAATGTGAAAATGGTCATACACGCCAGAAAATAACGCTTGCGGCCAAAGACGGCGGACATGAAACCGTTAAGTGGTAGAACAATGGCGTTAGCCACTAAATAACTGGTCAGCACCCAGGTGCTTTGATCAATGTTAGTGGACATATTACCGGCTATATGCGGCAACGCCACGTTCACAATGGTGGTATCCAACACTTCCATGAACGCCGCCATCGCCACCACGGGTGCTACCATCCAAGGATTAAACGCCCGGCGAGGCGTAACAAGTTCACCGGCTTCAATAGCACTCATGGCATCCCGACCTCCGGTACGGCGGACATCCGCTTCGCCAGATACAGTATATTTCTTGGGAATTCCTTCAATACGATCCTTATCGATAGACGTTGGGCTGCCACCGCCTTTCCCAGCGCCCCGGCAAAATGGTTATCGTTAGAGGTCCCACCGCCAGGTGTCCAAGCCATTACCGATGCACACGAGCAAGCGAAAGGGAACGTGGTCATGCCGTACCTCGTTTCTGTGTTGCAGCCGTTGCCAGTACCGCTTTCGAGGTAACGCTCTTTACAAAAAAAGCGATGGGAACAATACACAGACAAGACACCGCCAAGATTCGGAACGCATCAATATATCCCAGCATGTGGGCTTGGGCGTCCACCATGGCATAAATATGCGCCTCGGCGGAACGCAGCGTATAAATCGGACCTGCGGAAGCAACGCCCAAGGCTTTTTGCATGCCATGCAGAGCGGA
>JBMFGW010000274.1:0-2229 GCA_049977145.1 Phycisphaerae bacterium | reverse complement strand
CCACTCCCTTACGGTCGCGGCTCGGCCTGCCGTTATGCGTGGTAGGTACGCCAAAAACATCGTGCGTGAACGGTTACGAAAATAATCACCAGATACACAAACCACGTGGCCTATCCGGACAGCGCGATGATTCCCAAAATCAGCCCGGTAATAGCCAGACCATTTCCATCACGACTATTCGCCTCGCGGTTGCCACGCAGGGGATCAAAGCAAAGTTGCCGCCCCGAGCCACGCTAATGCGTATGGTGGGCACCAGCAGCAATCAGGATAACGATCCCGACCCAAAAGATCAGCAGGATGACATAAGCAGAGACCACAATAATTCCCATAATTTTGCCGGCCCTCGCCATTCCATTTCCCTCCCGGCTACCAATTCTGTCATTGCCGTGTAACGCGACCGATCCAAACACGATCGCCAGAATTGCGCAGATAGGGCCAACCAAAGGAAGCAAGAGACCTGCTAACCCAAGAATCAGCGACGCCACACCATATCCATGGTAGCTCTTCGATTGCCCCCCGTCCGCCGGGTAAGGCCGCACCGGTGGTGCACTAGGAACCAGCCGCTGGTAACACGACGGGCAGATATACCGCCCGCGATCATTAAACAGTTGCGCCGCCGGCAGCACACTTCCGCATGATCCGCACGCCACCATGGGCCCGTTGGGAGCGGGCGGCGGCGGTGCCGATTCGGTGCGGGCGGCTGGCGGATCGCTGGGGCGCGGCGGCTCGGTAACCTCATAGGTATTCGATGGCGTTTCGGCTGGCTCAGGCTGGTACACCGCAGCCGACCGTGCGGCGGATTCCGGAAGTACGCCTGGAACAGTAGCGGCGGAGGCCCAGTTCAGTTTATCGGTTGATACCTCATGAACACGCGATAACATTCCCAGCTTCACCAAGCGTTGCAACCCGGCCACATCGTACGGCCCGGTTATCTTTCCCCGTGACCGCACAAAGTATGTTTCACCAGCCATCTGAAATTCTCCTTATCTTTTCCCGTTTTTACTATTTTCCGCCGGACGTAATAAACACCAGCGTCCCGTCGGCAATGGCCGATTGAGCATCCGGTACTAAAGCCCATTTTCCGGCGCGCATCACGCCGACTTTTTCAAGCTGATTCTTGCTTCCACCAGGAACAATCACCCAGGCGCTATCACCATTGGCTGGTGGCATGGTGATGGCACTGTGAATAGTCATGGCAGCAGCCGTCTTCTGATAGATTCCCAATGCGTTAATGCTGAAATCCACCCTTTTTGCCAAAGACGCATTGGTACGCCGGATTTCCGCCGTGATCACCCCCAGATCGGGCAGTTTGCCAAAGGCCTGGCTTACGCCACGGACAATGCTTCCCCTGACTGGCTTGTCTGGATTCAGCCAATTGACGCTTTCCAAATGTAAACGAGCCAGCCGCTTGGCCGCGCTGGAAAAGGCGGCGGCTTGATTTGCAGTGAGAAACGGCTTATTGAGCACCAGCACATCCGACAACAGCAGACCTTTGACCACCGGGCTGGCCGAGGACGATTTGAGGATCCGCATTTGCTTAAAGCCAATGGTATTCCATTGATTAAACGACATACCGCGTATCGCATCAATCAATTGGCGCGACAACCGTGCCTGCGGGCTGCGTACCGGTTTTTTGGTGGTCAGCGATACACCCACCGGCAAATCAATGACGGTGCGAGCGCCGGCGTCGGCGGAAGTCACCGCCTTAAACGATATTATCTGGTCATTGCCTACCGTATCTTCGGTAATTCTGGTTCCAGGCCGGACAAAGTAGGTTTTACCATCGGAGGTGGAAAACGAATCAAGTTCGCGCAACAACCGGTTGTGCAGCACTCCGGAAAACTGCCCCAGCCAAGGTCCGCCTTTGGCCATGGCCGCCAATCCTTGCGAAAGATAATCTGAATACTGTTTGGCCATCTCCGCCAGCGGGGAACTTGGAAACGCCGCCCGGTATTTGTTGATCTCCGCCAGCCGCGCCTTGGCGTCACTTCGTGCCGGGTTAAGCACGCTTCCCACCCAGCTTGCGCGCAGATCGCTCCAGGCCTTTACCGCCCGGATAGTCGGAACTGCAGCGATCAAAGCCTTCACTTTGGTGTCATAGCGCCCATCCGGATGCGCGCTGTGATAAGCGGTCAGCGCCGCAATATAATCACGTAACCGTTCACGGCCTTTCGGCCAGCCAAGCTCACAATGAGCCTAACTGAAAATGATTGTATACCCGCCTGCAGA
>JBMFGW010000273.1:0-2276 GCA_049977145.1 Phycisphaerae bacterium | reverse complement strand
AAGGTAACCCGCATTCCTAACGAACTCAATGCCGTTCTCAGTGAACTGGGGTTGCTGGAACTCTTTACCCAGCCGCCAGCTTGGGCACCGGGTTGAATGTAGCAAGTGCATTACGGCGGAAAGGCCGTAAATCAAAGCTTTTTGCTCATGACAAGGGGAAGTTAGGTTATCAGTTGCAGGCCGCCATCGACGAATCCACCATTGCACGATTGGCGCGGCGTTTTGGCGTCAGCGCCGGCGGTGTGGATATTGCCCTGCGTAACTATGCCCGTCTGCTGGGCCAATCACCATTCCCAAGTCGCCCGGCAGCGGATATTCTCGAACAATTACTGATCCCGCATTGTGAACTCCTGGGTATCAACCCGGATGGCAACGCCGCACGCATCACCGGCGATTACGCGCTGACCGGGTTGAATGTGCGCAGCCAAACCCCACCGCAACGTGTACTGGATGCCGTGCGCCAATTCCGTCTATCCCGGGAATCACTCCGCCAAACCGGCAAACGCGATGATCTCAAAGCTCCGCCGCTGAACGTGCTGCTTTCCGGGCCGCCGGGAACGGGAAAAACCGAATTCGTAAAATTCATGGGCCGCGAGCTGGATTGTCCCGTACAAACCTGCATGGCCGGCGATTTGTTGGATAAATATGTCGGCGGCACCGAACAGAAAATACGCCAGGCGTTTCGTTCCGCGGCTGACGACCACGCGATTCTGTTTATTGATGAGGCGGATGGCATGCTGCGTTCGCGTCGGTTGGCCGAACGCAGTTGGGAAGTTACGCAAGTCAATGAACTTCTGCACGCCATGGAAAATTTTACCGGCGTGCTGGTATGTGCGACCAATTCGGTTGAGATGCTCGACCCGGCCACGATCCGGCGCTTTACATTCAAGCTGGAATTCGATTATCTGGACGCGGCGGGGAAAATGCTTTTTTATGAAAGAATGTTTGCCCCAATCTGTAAGCAGCCGCTGGATGCTGCCGGCCAGCGCCGGCTTTCCGCAATCACCGATCTTGCTCCCGGCGATTTTCATACCGTGCGGCAGGCGATGTATTACCTTGGCGATGGCGAAAAGGCCACCCTGCATGACGACCTGCTGGCGGCCCTGGAGCAGGAAAGCCGGGCGAAGCGGCAGGGCCGGGGCGGCAATTTTGGTTTTGGACGATGGTGAGATTCACCGCTGAGACGCGAATAACGCAGAGTTCATGGCTTGCACGATCCCGGTAGGCGCTGAAAGTGAATCGTAGAGGAAATGGCAGAATGAAAGGTGGTTAAACATGTTGAAGTATTTACAATTCAAGGTTTTACTCGCCAAGTTCGTTGCGTTGGTTGGCGGTATCCGCCGGCGGATTCGTCGGCTGATTATGCGGCTGCGTTCCGAAGCGCGGCGTAACTGGCTGTTGCGGAAACTGGTTAGTCGGGTGCGGATAACAATTTTCCTGCTGCAGAAAGGCATCATGAAATGTCGCCATCTGCTGATTCTAACGACCTACTCGTGGCAGCTAATAATTCTTGATCTGCGAATATGGATTCTCACACAGCAAATATCCTACAGGCAAGAGATAATTGACAAGCGGGATAACGATTGCTAAGGCATATAAAAATATATTCCGCGGTGGCGGCACCAAAGAAGATTTTGAGAAAGGAATAGTATGAAAATCCATGTTTTCAGCCGCGAGGAAATTGAGGTCGGCGTGCTGATCAAGTCCGCCTATGTGGTTATTTCGATAAGTGATCCGGACAAGCCACGGCCCAAGATTAAAAAGCAGGCGGGGCTGCGGGAGGTGCTATATTTGGCATTTAATGACGCGGAGCCTTCATCGCTCTTGGAGCCGTCGCCGGAAATTAAAAATATCACACCCGAGCAGGCAAATGAGATTTGCAATTTCGTCCATCGGCACAAAGCCGATGTTGGTGCCATTGTGGTTCACTGCGAACAAGGCATGTCCCGCAGTCCCGCTGTGGCCGCCGCCATCAGCGATGCCCTGGGTTTGAATCCGAAGCGATTTTGGCAACTCCATACACCCAATGAATATGTGTACCACACGGTATCCGATGCCTTTGATCGTTATGCCGCAACGAAACGAAAAGATAACTGAATGGAGGTCGTATGAAAATTCTCGCCATTGATTTTGAAACCGCCAATTACAGTGAATTGAGCATTTGCTCGGTGGGCATTGCCGTGTTTGAAAATAACCAAATTGCCGACACCTATTATTCCCTGATCCGCCCGCCCAAAGGATATGGTTGGTTTCGGCCTGACTGGATAACCGGTTGC
>JBMFGW010000272.1:0-2288 GCA_049977145.1 Phycisphaerae bacterium | reverse complement strand
CGGTGGTCGCCACTACGGCGCTGGCGGCGACTCTGGCGTTTATCACCCCAGCCAAGGCTACGCTGGTCAGCGTGGTGTTGGGATCCGGAGGTAGCTATCTAACTACGCCGCCCAGCGGGACCGTTGCCGCGGCACCTTCGAATGGCAGCAACGAGTGGAATGGCTTCGGTATAAACTCAAACTCAACAAACGCCCCATATTCTCTGACTTTTTCTCCGCTTGACTCGAACGGTGGCGCGACCCAGATCACGGGAACATTTGTTGAAACCAATCCGGTTGGGGGGACAGGATGGCAATACACGCAATACACCCCGGCCCCGTCCGGTGGAGTCCTTCCCCCTTTCAAGAATTGGCCGGCTGCGAGCTGGAACGGGCAGAATGGCACGGACGAATCGTCGCCATCCAGTCCCATAGGGCCGGACACGCTAACACTGTCAGGCCTTAGTTCCACTGGCAGGTATAACGTATATGTTTATTCCGCTTATGCGGTGGGTTCAACGACGGACGGCAATACCCCGACCGTCTCGCTTACGCTTACCGAGGGGACGGGCGGCCCTACCTCGTACACGTACACCTATAACATGGGCGACCCCAATCTGTTGGCCTCGTACCAGCTTGGCACGAACTATGAAGAGTTCCAGAATGTGACACCGGACAGTAGTGGTGCGATTGCAATTGCGGGTACGGGTGTGAACACGTCGCTGTTTAACGCGTTTCAGTTGTACGCGGTTCCCGAGCCGGCCACTGTGGGCCTGTTCGCCGTCGGCGGCGTCACCTTGCTGCTGATTGGGCGCAGGCGAGCGGCGCGCAGGAGTACCTAACACGATGTTTACGGCGGGAGCGCATCGGGCGTTCCGTTGTGCTTCCGTCGTTTTCAGTGTCGTACGTTGGGGTGCGGCACGAATGCGTTTTATTGGCCAGGCCTTGTGCCCGTAATTGGGGAACTACTATATGTATACGAAACGTTTCATCCATCTGGCTCGTCGAAATGCCGGACACGGTTTTACTTTAATTGAATTGCTTGTGGTGATTTCCATCATCGCCATCCTGATTGCACTGTTGCTGCCGGCATTGGCCAAGGCTAGGCAACTGGCTGTGCGCATTGAGGGGGCGTCCAACCTGCGCCAGATCGGGAATGCCCTGTACGAATATGCCGATACCTACCGCGGCCAATATCCGCTGGCCATGCTGTGGAATTACCCCTTCGGCGATTCCGTATATTATTACAACCCGCCGCAGCAATACCCTAGGGCGGGGCTAGACCTATTGTACTATGATTCCTTTGGGATCGTCGGCAACAATATGGTCAATCCCCGTCCTGGGATTTTGAGCCCGACGGCAACGGGTATCAGCTTGTTATTCTGCCCGGACACAAGTAGTGGGATACAACCGGCGGAGGAGATATCTGCGAGCAATTACAACGCGCAGGGGATTCTAACCGACTGCGCATTCTATAACGGCTTGTCCTACTGGGTGGATCGCGGCATTGATTACAAACCCGACTATGACGAACCTGCTGTGGTGGGCATGCATGCCGGTTGGATTGCCAGCGGCAACATGCAGTCGGGCAACTTGGGAAGTTACTGGTTTTTTATGAATGCCGATCCGGAACACGAGCCGGCCCTGAATCCGCAATCCGGCCCCGGAACGCTTCTCGTAACCGATAACGCGCTATTTTCGGACGCCAGCGCTAGTATGGGCGATACTGGGTGGCCAATGCCGAGCGGATGGGCAGATTCAAATTACGTAGATGGTTCCCTAGGGAATTTTCTGCCCGCCGGTGAACATGAAATGTACAATGATGGCTCAGTGCGATGGGTGCCGATGTCCAACATCAAGGCTCGCATTATGGGCCCAGGCTCGCTCTACTTCGGCTGGTAGTTTGGGAGGCTGGCAGCCAGCGTGTAAACCCCACGCGGAGACATTACACAAGGAAATTGTCTCTTATGGTGTGGTCACTTAATTGGAAAACGGTGTGTCTGACTTTGGCGGCATTGGTGTTGTTATTCCCATTACCCGCACGGGCGGCGGCTGCGACGCGCAAGGATGTCCTGAAGCTGCTCAATGCCCCCTTCCAGAAAAAACTTTTCCAGAACACGTACGAAAGCCTGGTACGCCGCGTGGCTCCAGACGGTTATTTACCCGAATCGCTGACCGGTGCCTATGGTGGAATGTTTCCACGTACCGTTGGGCCTTATGTGTTTCTGATGCTGGAAACACATCAATGGGGAATCGCCAAAAAGGTGCTGCAATACACCCTTGAAGCCACCGCGCAGGCCCATCTCCAT
>JBMFGW010000271.1:0-2291 GCA_049977145.1 Phycisphaerae bacterium | reverse complement strand
AGTTCACAATAAGCAAGGATAAATTCAGTTCGAGCCGAATCCCGATGCAAACGGGCCAGGTCATTGCCGTAAACGCAGGCCCGCTTCCATTGGCCGGTAGCAGCGCATAGCTGTTCAGCATCGCGCATTATTTTTGGGTCCAAGTACCGTTGGGCGCTCATGTGAATCAGAAAGAGCGTCAGATACGGGCTTATTTTGCTCTTTTTAATTCCCGTCAGTTTCTCAATTCGCTCGGAGGGTGTCAGCCCGGGCTGGACAAAAACGTGCCACACGCTTGCAAGCGTTTTATCTGATGCGGCCAGTGAGGCCACCGCCCCGCGGAGTTCCTGTGCGAGCTTGGCCCAACCTGCCTGCGTGGCTATTGCCTCGCAAAAAACAGCGCTCACCCTGTGCCCGGTACCGAAGATATCAGCCCGGTCGTCGGTATTTCCGAATTCCTGCAGCCCATAATAAACAACACGCAGGATCGCCACCTCGCGAGACTTGGTCATTTTATTTGCGTTGTGTCTGAGAAGTGCCTGGACTAAATTTCCGAACTGCGAAGCTTTCGTAAATCTTGATAAATCATATCGTCCCTGCAAAGTCGAGCCATAGAGCAACACCAGCCGCCGTTCAAGCTTTCCAGCAATAACGGGACGGTTTGCCAGCCTGGCCAACATGAATCCATTAAATAATTTTTCCGGAGCAAGGGCAGAGTTCGGGTTTTTCCTGGACCACGCAAGTAACTTCTTCGCTTCTTGCTGTGCCGATGCGGAGAAATGGGGCGGAAGGGCCGGGCCGGTGCCGTTAAACGCGGGCGGCAGCTCCGCCGGATATTTTATGAGGGCCTTTGCCCTAAGGGCGCTGATGTAATCATGATTGCTGCCATGTTCCAGCGAATTAACAGTTGTCATAAGGTTGCCGAAAATCCCGAACCATCCCGGCAGCAAGGCGGAAACGTCCTTAAGCGCGACCAAGGATCCCTTTTGCTGGACGATTCCCCCGGGCGGCCACTTTGGCGGCGAAAGTGCAAAATGCGGTGATGAACTGGCCACAAGGCTCAGCTCGGTGTGATTGGCACCGGTTAATGTTAGAAGAGGGTGCCTGTGCTCCAGCGTGGCTGAAATCTCTATCCATTTGGGATTTGAGATGCCTGCAATGACCACCCCAAAGGACGTTTTTCCGCCTTGATCTCGTTGCTTGGAGAAGAACACGCCGAACCGACGGGCCTGTTGGAAAAGCCCCATTGCGCCAACGTACGTTCTGAGCGACGCGGGCAGATAACGTGCCAAGATTCCCTTTGCATCAAGCTCGGAAGTGCCGAGAACCGACAGTACCCCGGCCAGATCTGTAGAGGGCGAAATATCGGCAGCCGATGCCTGTCCTGCCAGCCCCAGCGGTATGCGAAAGGTACGCTTTGCGCTGGGGTTAAAAAGTCGCAACGCCCTGGGGTTCCAAGCAATCGCGGCGACTACGTCGCCGTTTTTCCGTACCTGAATATTCCCGGCGCGGCCGGCTACTCCGCCGTAGAACCTCCAGGTGGATTTCTGCTTACCGTTAAGCGTTGCGCGAATTTCATACCCCCGGACGCTGTTACCCATTGCGTGCAGGAACTGCAATACATTGCTGGCAACTTGGCCGTCGGCGACGCGCTGATCGGCTGCTAATTTGGCGAGTTCCAGCGCGTCGGGTCCCCACGGACTTTTCGGGAAATCAGCCTTGAGTTGTTCTGCCGCGCTGGTCGCACGGCCTGGGCGTCCCAAAACGGCGTCACAGTATACGCGAAGCAATTCGACATGGGCATCGGATTCTTGGCGAATGTGTCCGGCCAGTACAGCCAGAGCACGTCGGAAATGGCCATTTAAGATGAGTTCCTCAGCGTGAATCTTCAGAAGTTTCTTTGATGACCGCACGGCTGCTGGTAGAAGGTGTAAATAGTATCTCTCCAGAAGATAAGTGGAATTGCTCCGGCTCAATTGGTTAAGAGCCTCGAGCTTTTCCATTGGAGTCATAGTTCTATCAATCACCACTTCGCGAATCTCATCTCTGACGAGTCGCATCGGATACTCTCCGTCCGAGGATGACGGCTCCGTAGCTCCCAGCATCTCGTTGGCAACCTCGGAGTCCCCGGCTTTGTGCGTCACGAGGTAGCACAGCAGCGCATTCTGGAGTGTGTTCTTATAAACCGCATGTATGCCGCCGCGATACAGCCCACTGCGGATTACGCCGTCTATGGTGCGGTCATTAAGTTTATTCGGGTGGTAAGTGAACCATCGCAAGAGGCTCGAGACCACTGCCCGGTAGGCTGCACC
>JBMFGW010000270.1:0-2307 GCA_049977145.1 Phycisphaerae bacterium | reverse complement strand
AGCCCTTTTCAATGCCGTCCCGTTTAGCAATCTCCGCCGCGATGTCCTCCTTACGCACGGATGGGTCCGCTATATATACCACCGGGCGGCCAGCCGATGTCGCGACGGCTATGGAGGCTTCCTTGAGTTCCTCGGTACGGGCTTCCATCCACGCCCCGGCATCCTTCAACAATATCCCTAAATAGCTCATGAAGGTACGCAGACCCTGCACATTGGCCAGACGCAAGAGTGTGCCGCGAAACCGCAGGCGATCAAAGCCGTTGATGACGCCGGTGATGGACGAGGCATGTTGTTCCAGAAATTGACGCATCGGTGAGTCTCCTTGGGCAGTACGTTGGCACAACCCCAATACATTACACCATGTAACGCTTCCAATGAATGTGAAAACGCGGTTGGCTGGCCTTCCCAGGGAAGAGAGTTGCAAGTCGCCCCGCCGGCGACAGAGGCGAGCATCTCACATCTCTTCCTTTTGGTTGCGACGCAGCCACGCTGGGGCACTAATCGGCAGGTGCCATGGGCCGTGAATAACCCGCCAATGAATATAGGGATACGCCGCGACAGCCAATCCGCCGCAGAGAGTTCCGACGAATGCGGTTCCCTGTTTATTGAACGCCACGCAATCAGGATTGGCGGGCAGGCCGTTGAGGCGGGAAATGTAACGCCACCGCCCAAAAACCAGTGGCGTAGCCGCCAGCGTCGCCGCGTGCGGGATGCCGGATGCAAGCGACTTGGTCCCACAGCCGTGCGGCATGTAGATGCTCAGGCCGTTTTCGGTGCACATCCACACGGAACCATCCCGCGGATCGCTGGATATCGCCACAACATGGCTGCCCAGCGGCCCGGTAATTAGGCCGAAGTGCCGCCATTTATGGCCGTTGTAAACGCACACGCCATGGCGATTGGTACCGGCCCAAAGGCGGCCCCGGTGGTCGATGCAAAGAGAGTAAATGCTGTTGCCGATCAACCCCGGTGAATTGGATTTGTTAAATTCCGTCCATGTTGCGCGGATGCGGGGGTTGCTGGCGCGATCAACAATCGCGGTTTTATGATTGGAATGTGATGGCGTAATTTTAAGTGCGCCATGGTAAATGCCAGTATCTTCGCCAGCGACCCAAACGTCGCCATTACCGTCGGGCACCATGGCGGTGATAAATCGTGCCGGGCAATTCAAGGGAATTTCTGCGGATTTGACGGCGTGTTTGACGGATTTGGAGACGGCACCCTTCACCGTAGCGGCATCGGCGCCGGCATGTATCGAAAGGGCTGGAAGCAAAACGGAAAGCCCGATGAGCAGTGCCGCCGCCGGGGATGCGAAAATTGGACGCACTCGCTTCAAGGCACCGCCCCCTGCGGCTGTGCCGCGTAAGGCGAAACCTGAGCGGTTTGACTGGAGCGTAACTGGAGTTCGCAATAACCGCCCTGCGCCGGGTAAGGTGCGGGGGAAAAAGCAGTTCGGGGCGCGATCGCCAGATGCGGAGTGTAATCCGGAACCCGCAGTGTTGCCGACAAAACCGATTGTTGGAATATGATATAATTTAGTTGGAACGTTGGAGCGTTGGAGCGTTGCTTTGCGCAATGCCTACCGCATAATCAGGCAGGTTCCAAATTGTCCCTAACCACGACATTCAAAATCCCCGGACACCTGGACTCAAGAACCAAAATTACTGGCTATCCAGTTCATCGCCTTTCAGTATAACCATGCCCGCGTGGGCGATGCAAGCGGGAAAGCTACACGGGAAAGCTACACGGGAAAGCTACCGCCCAAAACTTCCTATATGTTATACCCCTTTTCCGGAAAACTTTCCCCTTCGCGGCGGTACCAGTATAATTTTGGGTGCGACCATATTATTGGGCAAAAAGACCAAAGCGGACGGCAAAAATCCCGGCGCTAGAGCGGTTGAAACTGCGACGCTACGTCAACTACCGCCATTTAGCTAAACATAAGCATTCGCACGCCTTGGCTTGCCGCACGCGACACGGCGACTGCGGGTTTGAAAACCGAAGGAGATTACTTCCAGATTCGTGCTGCAACCGGGTATGCCACCACCGGCAAGCTGGCGGCTATTTGCGGGCCGGTGCTTGGGAATCCAAACCACCACTCCAAGAGACTCCTGGGGCGGTAGTGCAAAAATACATCCGGCAATCTGACGGGCGCACTTTGCCGGTGGTGCATAAAGCGTCGAGCCGCCAGGGGTCAGCCGGGGATGAAATATCCATTTTTGTGTCCGTCCTATGAACCCCGTCTTCCATTGGTAAAAGGAATATGAAAATCTGTTGCCGTCGCAAGCACAAGGAGAAAAGCGATAG
>JBMFGW010000269.1:0-2310 GCA_049977145.1 Phycisphaerae bacterium | reverse complement strand
CGCATGGGCATCACACTTAGGTCCCTACGCTGTGCGAGTCTGGATAAAGTCGCGCTGTAGTAGGGCCAATTGTTGGTGCACGCCGCCGGATTTCAGAAATTTTTATGCTAAAGTTATGACAAATTCTTTTCCTCGTTGCCGCCGTCCGACTTTTTAGTTTGCTTCGGCCCGCTCTGAAATACCACAAGCATCGTGATGCCGTGATACAGCGCTTTCTACCCATATTTATAAGCTATTTACTCAATGTACAATATATAGTAGATATATGTACTTATATTATTACTTTGTGGCATAATGCGTTCCGCCGACACACCCGAGCTTGTGGCAGAGGCTGCATTTATGCTAAAGTTATAAAAGAAAATTTAAGATTTTATTTGGTTTCGCTCATGAAAAGGAGTAAACTTAATTCAGCTTCAAGATTTGGTCGTTGCTAAGAGCAATGCGTAGTTGCTAAGGCCAATGTCTTTAGGAGGTCTGGTATGAGTACCAAAATCAGTATGGTTACATCCGCCGTAGATTGTTGCGGCAAAGGGTCATTGATTTGGTTGATGGAAAATTCGAGTGGCTCCCACATGGAGTA
The DNA here is from genome assembly GCA_049977145.1 of Phycisphaerae bacterium. Classification (GTDB taxonomy): domain Bacteria; phylum Planctomycetota; class Phycisphaerae; order WQYP01; family WQYP01; genus JAMDCX01. The sequence goes on along the minus strand of JBMFGW010000269.1, from coordinate 1,730 downwards.
GAAAGGCTATTGTATGTTATCCAAATCGTTCATCTATGAGGAATCCAGAATCCAGGAGCAAGAAGTAAACGGAAGTGCAGCGTTTGAATGCTGTTCTAACTTCGCGCGGGGTCGCCTACACGGTTTTACTCTCATCGAATTACTGGTGGTCATTTCCATTATCGCACTGCTCATTGCGTTACTGCTGCCGGCATTGGCCCAAGCCGAAGCTCGTGCTGAGGCCGTAGCCTGTGAATCCAATGAATCGCAAATCGGTATTGCCATGCAGGAATATCTGCAAACATGGAAAGGGTTTTATCCGGGCAATGAAGTGGTCAACGGGCCGGGAATTGCCAATAATTTTTGTGTGTGGGTCCCGCGGCTCATGACGATGATGGGCAGCGGATCAGCCAAGCTGTTCTATTGTCCGGCCCGCCCGATTGATATGGAATATCAGGGATATCTGTGGCCAACGGGCACTGTGCCACCCAAAGGCTACGCCAAGGGAACCGTGGAGCTTGGCTTTGGTTATACCAAAGGGCAGCAGGTATTGTTCTTGGGCGGCCAGTGGCCAGCGCAGACTGATTCGATGGGACGGCAAATTGCGCTGCCGGCGTTTTCTTACGGGTATAACGATTGGGGCACGTTGGGAGCGTTTCCGCTTAAGGGACAACTTCCTTATGGAGAGGGCCTTGGCGGCGATATAGATGCAGTGAACAATCCACCGGAATCTTTCCCGCAGGTTCCGCAATCTGCTGTGCAGAACCCCACAGAGATGATCGCGATCACTGACCGCATTGATGATGCCACGCATGGTGATCCGAACTACGCCTTTATATACAATTCTGACCCGACTCGCAGCAATATTGCATTGCCGGAAACCAGTCTTCCCGGTGTGGTGCAGTGGGCAGAGTGGCCGAGTTCGATTCATGAAGGCGATTCCAATGTGCTGTTCGCTGATGGGCACGCGGCACCCTATTCGCAAAAAGATTTAACGCAGATAAATCCGAATCAGGGGGGATCGCGCATGAACATGATGTGGAACAATGACCATGCGGTTCATGCACCGAATTCAGGGTTCTATTGAGGTTCAATAACTGTGGCTTCGCTCTGACGAGCGAAAACGTATCGGGTGGAATTTTAGCAAGGTCGTATGTCGGCCTTCCCACCGGGTAACAAAGGATTCCTTTTTAAGGAGGTTTTCACTATGGGTTTCAACATTCTTTCAACACGGCGGCTGGCGCTTTTGTCAGCCGGGGTATCGCTCTTCGGAGCGGCGGCGGCGTTTGGTGCTGGCCCAGGCGGGAACATCACCATTTCCAGTTCCCCGGCGCTTTCGCTGGGTTCAAGCGGATTGACCCAGGGATTGGTTGGGACGATCTGGCATCCGGGCATTACCGACCAGAGCGCAACAGCGAACGCGAGCACGGGTGCGTACACCGGCTACGGAATTCCCGGCACCGGGTGGGGGCCGTCACCGAGCCTTCAGGATGTAACGGTGGTTGAAAACTATTTGAAATCGGGAGGCTCATATTCCAGTTACAGCGCTACCACTGGTATCACCACGGACTACACCCTGCCCAATCCATTAGAGAGCTTCCTTAATACCTCGGACTCATTCAAATATATTGGCGGAGGCAATCCGACTTGGCAATTTTTAGGTTCCGACGCGTCTGGTGCCGCAGCCTTGGATGCCAGTTCCTGGACCGCGTCGTTAGTGGATCAGATGGGTTACATCAAGATCGCCGCAC
>JBMFGW010000268.1:0-2327 GCA_049977145.1 Phycisphaerae bacterium | reverse complement strand
GGCCTGCCGTTGCCGGAGGCACACGCCCATCCACTGGGCAAGCCGCCCGCCTGGATATGGGCCTCCACCGTCGGTAATCACCAGAGCGTGTATTTGTATAAAACACTTACGTTAAAATCTCTGCCTGTTAAACCGGTGGTATATGTGACGGCGGATAATTATTTTACGCTTTACATAAATGGCCAAAAAGTCACAGCCCATCTTTCCAACGTACTGGGTTGGAGCCATGCACGTCGAATCAATATTTCACGCTATCTCCGGATCGGGTCCAACGAATTTGCGATAAAGGCGACCAATGACGGAGGCCCGGCCGGAGCTATTCTCTGGTTGATCAGCGGCGGTAAAACGCTTCTGAAAACCGATGGCTCTTGGCGGGTTTCTCAGCGGCCGGGAAAAAACTGGCCCGGAAATCCGACCGGAAAACAGTGGCTTCCAGCTACGGTTGAGGCGGTGTATGGCACCGGACCATGGGCCAGGGCAGTCCATCCATGGCCGGGGCATTCAAGCTATCTGTTTCATCTTTATTTTCAGCCGCAGCGTGTTACGGTCATCCGTGGAGCCGCAGCTTTTTCCGGCCTGCATACCGTGGCGCGCATGCTTACAAAAGAAGATGCCGCGACGTTGCGACCTGGTTATCGGGGAAGTTCTAAATTGGCTCCAGCACGCCGAATAAGATTGCTGATTCATCCAAGCAATCCTCCGCAACTTCTGCCCACGAAAAGTGTTATTAACCAGCCAATTCTGGTAGTGCCTGCCGGTAACAAGTCTCCGGAGTTACTGCTGAGTTTTGGGCAGGAAGTTGCGGGACGCATTCAGGTTCGCGGCAGCGGCGGTACCGTGATTATCGGTACCGGCGAATCGCGTGGAGAGGCTCTTCATTGCCCCTGGGGCGGCGTGCATCCCTTGCCGATGCAAGCTGGACAAACAGAATCAACGCCGTATAGCGCGTTCCGGTATGCCACGGTCCAATTTCTGGGCCACGGGCCGATTAAGCTCAATCGGCTACGTCTGGATTTCAAATATTATCCTGTAAAATACCGCGGAGCGTTTGCGTGTTCCGATCCGCTGTTGACCAAAATCTGGTATACCGGTGCCTACACGGCCCACTTGTGCATGCAAGAACAAATATGGGATGGCCCCAAACGTGACCGTGGGCTGTGGATGGGGGATTTACAGATTACTGGCCAGACCATCAACAATGTGTTTCTGGATCACTTTCTGATGGAGCTGAGTATGACGCAGGTACGCCTGCAATCCCAGGGAGGAAGGCCCGCGGACGCTTTGCCCATTAGCTATATCAATACGTTGCCCGGCTATTCCAATGCCTGGATTTGCGGCCTCGCTGATTTTTATCGGCACACCGGGGCCTTAAAATATATCCAATCGCAGCATCAACTTCTGTTGTCCATGTTACGTTATATGAAATTAGGATTTAATAAAAAAAATCTCTTCGTCAATAAACTCAAAGCGAATTGGAATTTTGTGGATTGGGCACCCAAGCTCGTTGCCGCACCAGATACTCCGCAGGCTAATATGGCCACAGATCTGTATACCTGTTGGGGTGTGCGCCGGGCGGTGTTTTTGCTTAAGGCCATGGGTGATTCGGCCAATGCGGCCAAATATGCCCGATGGGATCAGCAACTTATTGCCGCCGCCCGTAAATATCTGGCCAATCCAAAGACCCACACGTTCACGAACATTCGTCAAGTCAATGCCATGGCCATTGATTCACATGTAGCTGATGCGCGGCAGCGACGGGCCATTTACGCCCGGATACTGGGGCCAAATTGCCCGTCATGGAAGCAGGTGGCCACACCCTATTACAATAATTTTGTGATTTTTGCGCTCAGTCACCTTGGGCATTACCGGCAGGCGCTAAATTTTATTCGTTATTACTGGGGTGGCATGATTCATGAGGGTGCCACCACCTTCTGGGAAAAATATGATCCGACATGGCCCAAGAAACATTTTCACCGTTATCTGGACAATAACGGAAAACCTGACCCGAATCTGGCATGGAATTATCTCATCAGTCTTTGCCATGGCTGGTCATCGGGTGTAACGAATTGGTTGACCGATTATACTTTGGGCGTGCAGCCCGTAAGTGGAGGATTTTCCCGTGTTGTCATTGCCCCGCATTTGTGCGGTCTTACCTGGGTCAGCGGGCGGGTTCCCACGCCGCATGGGGCCATCGTGGTAAAGGTGAAAAAAACATCGGGCCGTGAGATACTCACTATCACCCTGCCGAATGCGGTGCATGCGACCATCGTGATTCCGGGTAACAGTGTGACGATCAACGGGAAGGCCGTCAGGGTAATCCGGAGTCA
>JBMFGW010000267.1:0-2369 GCA_049977145.1 Phycisphaerae bacterium | reverse complement strand
AACACGGCTGCCAAAGCGTGGCAGGTTCCGCCGGGCAAGTATGAGATCGCCATTGGATCATCCAGCGCCAATGAACCACTGCATAAGGTGGTGCGCTGGTAGGCTCACGTATACATTTATTTGTTTCCGGGCCAAACTCCCGACCTCAAGGGCGAATTAAACATTCCCGGAGCGATTCAGGCATCATTGACTGATGACCATTCCGCTGGGGAGTGTTGGGAAAACCGGATTCCATTTCAGTGTCCAAAGTTGGCCCAGCAGCAAACTCTCCACATGGCCATCAAGAAAGGTGATATTGGTGGTTGTACCGTGCCGATTGGTCACAAAGGCCGTCATATTGTAGGGTTCATTAGGGGGCGAATTTCCCGTGAGGTCCGGCGGTGGAGCATCGGTGTAACTTGGAGACGCATTGACCCAAGTACCATCACCGAGCAGAGGAATGGTGCTGGTGGCTTGATTGTTAGAGCTGTTGGGCCAGTAATATTGATCTTGGGCCCAAGGGAGATAGCGCTGGTCAATGGCATCGCTGCCTTCAAAACTGAACATCCATTCATTGAAGCAATAAGAGCCGTGCTCCGGCTTTCCCCAGTCCCAGTACCACTGCGTCGTGGCGTTGCCAATGGCGTATGTCGCATTGGGGATGGTATTGGAAGCCGAGGGACAAATCAGCACAGCTTGTTCATTGGCGGGTAAAACATAAAAAGGAGACTGCGGCTGTCCCGCGGGTGCCGGCGGTGTACCAATGGGAACATTGGGCAGATCAGTGGAGCTGAATATCTGCGCCAAGGCTTGAAACCACATGTAGCTTGCGCCAGTATCGAAATCAGCCGGCATTCCGTGCACACCATCCCGTAATTGCGTGTATTCATTATACGCAATTCCCAGTTGCCGAAGGTTGGATGTACAAAGCGTATTGTTGGCCAAAAGCTTGGCTCGAGCCAAGGCGGGCAGCAGCAGCGCTATCAGCAGGGCGATGATGCTGATCACCACAAGCAATTCGATGAGAGTAAAACCGCGTTTCATGATGTATCTCCTTATTCCGAAATCCGGAAGACAAAGGACCAATACTTTTATCGGCATTGGCCCTCCCTTTTTCTTAAATTTTACCCGGCAACCGGCTACGGAACCGGATAGCAGGGTTGTAATGGCCGCCACATCCGCTGCCAGCGATCGCCATCGCAACTGTCAATTACGCTGTCCGGCGGCGCTTTAACAGCAGTAAGCCCAACGCGCCGATGCCCACCAAGGCCAGACTGGTCGGTTCGGGAACCGTCAATGCGGCAGCAGCAAAATAGCTCTGGCCGTTGGTGTCGGTAATTGTCACTGTTAACGGATCGCCAGCGGTCGTGGCAGCAAAATTAAGTTGATATTGGTCCACCTGATAATTGCTGGTGACAGATGATGACGCGCTGGTGTTGGAACCTTCAAGTGAGGCGGAAATAGTTGTCATGGCAGTTTGGCCGCTACCACCATATTCGCCAGCGAAGATGTAGAGCGTTTCGGCAGAAGTGCTGGCGGCGACATTAAAACTAACAGAACCGCTATTTCCCTGACTAAATTGAAAATTTCCCTGATCGCTTCCCGTGGCCGTTTGCCCACTGTTGGCGGTGCTTCCATTGCTCCAATTGAATAGTTCTTCATAGGTACTATTGGCGTTGCCGCCTGTGAGAGTAACCCCGCTAATGGATCCTCCCGATGAATCTTGCTGAAGTACCAGCGGCGTGGGCGTGCTCCCCGGTGCACCGGTGGAGCTTTCATGAATCCAGTCGATAGTGCCCAGCGTTGTTAAATCTACAGCCGGCGGAGAAACGCTATTGGAAATGTAGTGCTGCGTGGTCCCGAAAGACAGCATAGCGGACGCTTGGGCACTGGAACCCAATCCCACCAATATCGTGGCTGCCGCCATCGTCGCCAATGCAGAGATACTCGAACGTGAAATGTATTTGCTTACCATGATGAATTCTCCCGAAAATGATTTTATATACGCTCTTATCCAGCCGACCGCATAGCCAGCAAATATGGAATTGAACGTCTTTACAACACCAAACACCTCAGAAAAAAACGCCTCACGACGGTTCAGACTCAAAAGATGACATCATCTGAACTATTCTGATCTACTCTGATTACTTATTATAATCATCTTCAAAGACATGTCAAGAAAAATCTTATTCGATTTGGTGCCAGCGGATTATATTCAATATTGGGTAAGGGCAATCTTATATTTAAGCCTGTTTCCCAACTTTTTTATCATGGTTACCGGACATTTTAAGGCTTTAAAATCATACGTGTTAATACTACAACGCTACAAGTGACTCCAATCGCAGACTATCATGTCCTTCAATTTCAGCCCCAGCGTGTGCAAACGCCGC
>JBMFGW010000266.1:0-2377 GCA_049977145.1 Phycisphaerae bacterium | reverse complement strand
CACGCAAATGCGAAAAAGTATACTTAACTAATTGTAACACAACGACTTACGTCAAAACGGCGTTGGAACATCCGTTGTAAAATGCGCCAAAATAACTGATGGCGTCCACACCGGTTCGGCTGGCCTTATGCGTAGCTTTTTTCATCACCAGTCTGACCAAATCAAGATATTCTTTCATTTCCGTAGTTCCAAGCTAAAGCGTCCGCACAAGGAGTTTGCCATATTGACTCCCTTGTGTCGGATGGCAGTTTATAATAGCGGACGATTGCCGCAAACACAGCGGCGGGATTCGTTTACTATCCTGTCACGGCTTAACCTCGGCGTGAAAGATACGTGATGAGGTGTTGATCACCAATCCGCACGCCATGCGTTTTAACCAATGCCCCTGCTCGCGTCAGCACGTCAAGCTATTTTTGCGAGGCAGACACAGGCACCTCGGCGCTGACGCTTAAGCTTACCGGACCGAATAGCCCGGACCGGTGCAATGGTGAGTGCTTGGTGTAGTAGTTCCATGTTTCAAACGTATAGTGGTCCGTGAATGGGCTGGACGTTCCATCCACAACCCATTTGGGAAAACGAACCAGCGGACGTCCCACGTGCATTGGTCCGACGGTTCGCATAGATCCCCAATGCAGACCCGATGGATGCTGCTGATCGCCAATCAGCCGGTTCACCCAGGTATTGGTAACCGCAATACGAATGCGATTGATTCCTGATCGGATAGCGGCTGTAACATCGACCTTAAATGGCGCGTGCCACAGGACGCCTGTATCAACGCCATTGACCCAAACCTGCGCTATATCATGAAGCGATCCCAAGTGCAAAATCACGCGCTTGCCCGACCCTATAAAGTCCGCCGGGATTGAAACTCTCCGTGTATACATCGCTGTGCCGGAAAAATATTTAATACCGGGGTTGCCCGATGCCGTCCACGAGGTAAGTTTCTGGAACACCACGTTGTGTGGCGCTCCCCAGTGAGGAGCAAAGGCGACGTTCCAAGGCCCGGTAAGCGGTATGGACGCAGGCAATGCGGGAATATTCACGGCTTGCGTTCGGCCCGAGGCGAATTGAAGCTGATATTTCCCCGCCAATGCCGTAAGCAGTTGGATATGGCCTTGGCGATCCATGTGAATCGTGGCCCGGTCTGTTGGCTGGTTATCGCAACGTATTGCTGTTACCGGGTCCACTGGTGTCGAAGAATGCCGAAATACCGCAAATATCGACGCCAGTGGCCCCAAAGTCAACGGCACATTGGTGCGGCCACCAATGTTGGTGAATTCGCCATCTGTTACACGCCGTCCGGAATCTGGTCGCCATAATTCCGGGATCTTTCCAGAAACCCGGAACGACGCCTCAGCATGGACCCTCTGATTGGATCGGTTGACAACAAAATAAATGTCCATTCCCCGTGTGTGCCGATGGATGGCTACCAGGGTAAAAAACGGTATGGACAGGGTACTGTTTTCGCGAACGTGCGCGGTGGCGGGTTTTCCACCAAGCGTGTAGTGCACGGTGAGATATTTGACATGCCCGGGAGCCGGATCGCCTCCAAACGCGGTATTATCAACCCGCAATGAAAGGCTCTTGCCGTCGCTTTGTCGCATTTTTTTGCGCAGTAAAGCGGTTACATCCACCTCTCGGCCCGCGCCGGGCGCGGCGTAAATAGCCGATTGGATCACAATTCGTCCGTTATTCGCCGTCACCACGGAAAAATCAGGTTGAATTCCCAGCTCGGTAAGTACCTCTGACATTGGCTTATTCCATACGATCATCCCTTTGCCAAAACGGTGTTCCTTGACATGAACGCCGTCGCAATCGCCCCACACGGCGCGACCGATTGCGGCGACAGTGCGGTCGCATTTCGGGTAATCCGTCAGGCTCGGCGACTGCGTTGGCCTTGGACCAATGACCGTTGCGCCTGCCGCAACGAGTTCGCGAAGTTTTTGTGCAACCTTCGGCAGCATCCGCGACGAATTCGGCAACTGCATAACCGCATAAGCTCGACCATCCGGTAATGTGATTTTGCCGTTGTGTACCGTCGCATGTTCAAACTGTGACAGGCTTAACGCGTCTTCGGAAAGCGCCTGGGGACTGCAGTTGAGCGTGCAGATATCACACACTTGCGAACCCTGCTGCAACATGGTCTGACAGCGGTTGATATAGGTGAAAAATGCTATACCCGGCTTAAACCAAGTTTGGTTCTCACCAAAATGCGTGCCCCACCAGCCCATAAGAATACCCGGCTTATATTTTTTGTTCAGCGCCTGATGTGCCCAATCGTGCAGATAGCATCGATTCACGCCGCTTAGTACTACAACGCTACAAGTGACTCCAATCGCAGACTATCATGTCCTTCAATTTCAGCCCCAGCGTGTGC
>JBMFGW010000265.1:0-2382 GCA_049977145.1 Phycisphaerae bacterium | reverse complement strand
CCAATATGGAGCGGAAGGAGTCGTTTATGTTTTCCATTCGTCCGTCAGTAATTTCTCGTGGTTCTTCACTCGGAGTCGCGGCCATTGCGGCGTTGGCCATGTTGTCGGTGGGCAACGCCCAAGCCAACTTGATTACCAACGGTGATTTCTCGTCCGGCCTCACGGACTGGACCACAAGCGTTGTCGGCAGCGGCAGCGTTGGCACCAACGCCAATGGCCCAACCACCCTATCCCCGGATAATAAGGGCAACACCATCACAAACTATATGGATTTGGCGACCCAGCTTGCCACCGACACAGCCACCGCGGAGCAGACCTTCGCCGTTACTGGAAACACCGCGTACCTTTTGTCGCTTGATCTCGCTGGCGGCGCAGGCGAGAGCGTGCAGGGGGCAGTAACGGTCCTTGACAACGCCGGCGGCGGGATGCCATTCGCGGAATATCCCAGTACGACCAGCGGTTTCAACAACACGCAGTTCACGCTGTCCACCTATTCGTTCACAACCGACGTTGGCGCTACATCGGCGACGCTGCAGCTTTCCAATCTTGCTAACAAATACACCGTTCCTGCGAGCTTTGACGTCGCCAACGTAAGCGTTACGGCTGTTCCAGAGCCAGCCACGCTGGGCCTGGTAATGGCTGGCGGACTCGGCCTTCTGCTCCTGAAACGGCGGAAGCCCGTTTGACGCGGCAGGCAACAGCAAGCGGGGCGGCGAAATGAGTTTATTGCCGCCCCGGCGAAGTCGGCGGCTATTTGAGTTTGGGGGGCGGGTGTCTCACCCGCCGTAGCTTGGCTTTGGCCGACGCTGTGGTGTGGGTTTCCGCATTGAGAACCGCCGATAATGGATGACAATGGGAGGGCCGGTGAGATTAAAACTCTCGGCCCTTCTTTTCCGCCCGGCGGCTGAAAACTGTATCCGTCCACGGGCAGGCGGCCAATAACTTGTGGTGCATCCCGGCGCGCCGGGATTACCTGCATTCATTACTGCGGCAGACAAGAAAGTCTGCACCACAACAAGGGCAACGGGATACGGGCCCGCTCGTGAACGATTACAAAACTGAAAACTGTACACTCGGGAAAAGAGTTTTCTGTGAAGCGTCGCGGTTTAGAAAGAAGGTGTATTATGAGCAATCCAGAATCCGGAATCCACGAGCAGGAAGTAAAGGGAACCTCATCGCTTCAAAGCTGTTCTAACTCCTATCTCCTGTCTCCTAACTTCTCGCGGCACCGCCGCGCGGCGTTCACCCTCATTGAATTGCTGGTGGTCATCAGCATCATTGCCATCCTGATTGCGTTGCTTTTGCCGGCGCTGGCGCGAGCAAAAATTCTCGCTGAAAGAATTCAGTGCGCCTCCAACCTGCGGCAGATCGGCATTGCCATGCACGAATACGCCAGTGAATATCGGGGACAATACCCCATGGCCTTGGTGGGTAATTGGCCGTTCGCCGATTTCGTGCCATGGAACAAGCCATCACAGCAGTACCCGATCGCGGGTCTTGCTCTGCTTTATTACGATTCTTTTGGTGTGGTGGGCAATACCATGGTCAATCCGCAGCCCGGCATCCTAAGCCCGACGATCTCCGGGTTAAGCCTCCTTTATTGCCCCGAAACCTCGAGCGGCGTCACAGACCCGGCAACAAACGGCCTCCTCGCCGCGTACAAGATGGATTTTAATTCCCAGGGCTACTTCATGACCTGGAACTGGCCATGGGCTGGCTACAGTTATTGGGTGGATCAGGGATACCGGGGGATACCGGGGGATACCGGCTGGCCGGGCTACAGCCCTGCCGGAGATATGTCCCCCGCCGTGTTTGGCACATCGGCGCTTGTGGGAACGTTTTACAATGACGATCCAGGGCACGAGCCGGCTGAGAATCCGCAGTCCAGCGGAGCTTCGATTCTGGTAACGGATAACGCCCTGTTTACGGGTGCGTCGCCCCCGCTAACGGGTTTCGCTGCATGGGGAACAGTCTGGTCCAACCATGTGGACGGTTCCACGGGCAATTTTTTGCCCGCCGGGGAGCATGAACTCTACAATGATGGTTCCGTTTCCTGGGTGCCGATGTCTCGAATAAAGGTGCGTTACTCCCTGAGCGGTTTTTATTTTGGGTGGTAGGGCCTTAGGGCCGGCGCATGATTAACTTCCGGGCTTTCCACCGGCGTGCCAGCCAGACGACCGTGGGTCTCGATCCCGGCGCGCCGGGATTGTATGAACGCTGCGGAGTTATGATGGTGTCTTCATCTGAGAGGCGGCGTTACATGGCTGACAATACATTTTCAATACCACCGATTCGATCAGCAAAGTCTATGGCTTCGCGCCGCGATGTCCTGAAAATAGCCGGGTTCGCGGTGGCGGTGGGAGCAACGCAATCTCGAGCCGC
>JBMFGW010000264.1:0-2427 GCA_049977145.1 Phycisphaerae bacterium | reverse complement strand
GCAAAATGAAGATGGGGCAGCAGCGCGGGCCAATATTGCGGTCGCGGCGATTTATTGCCATTCTGGCACATGCGCGTTACGGTGCCGTTGGCATTGGCCAACCAGAGAATTTCCCGCTTTTTGCCGAATCGGCAGATTAGGCCGTGTTCCCCCTGTAATTGCAGCTTTGGCGCAGTGGCCACATCCTGCCGCAATTCGCGCATCAGGCCGCGCCGCTGGGACATACGTGTGGCCCGCAGATCGGCGTTACTGAAAGTATGGAGGCACGCCACAAAAAGTTGCCCGGCCATTAAGAGAAACACGGCCATGATCGGCAGCATTACCATGCACTCCATGAGGGTAAAGCCTTGACTGCGGCGGCGTTGGTGAATCGGCGTATGTGGATTCATTTTCCGCCTCTCTTTTTTGGTGCTGTGCCCGCAAACCGCAATGCGTACAAAGCCGGTGCACCAACTTTGTTGGCAGAGCGAATGACAATCCATTGGCTGCCTGGGGGAAAGCTGGTGCCGGCATGGCTGGCCATGCGGGCGGGCTTGATCAGCCATTGCTTGCTGGCGCTGCCTGGCGACCGGGACATGACACGATACAGCGAAGCCTGCTCCACGCGCGCCGTATCACGAATGGTGGCAAGGCGGACGGAATCACGGTTATAAAGCCACATCAAACGCGCGAACATGGAAGCGATCGCCAAAAGCAGCACGATTGCCAAGGTCAGATCAAAAATAAAAAAGCCACGACGCCGATTCATGATCCACCGCCTCCGCTGACTGCCTGCAAAATTTGAATATACGGCAAATACACTGCCAAGCATAACAACAGTACCAGCGTTCCCATGCACAATACCGCGATGGGGATACTGATGGCACGAATAAGCTCCAGCCTGCGGCGAAATTTGAGATCGTAATACCCCGCCACCAAAGTTAATGCTGATCCCGTTGACCCCAGTGGTTGAGCCAGTGCACTGCATAACATTCTCGGCAATCCGCACTTTCGGGCGGCATTATCCGCGGACATTCCGGCAAGCATTTTTTCGCGCCAGAGCCGCAGTCGTCGCCGTGCCACACGACTGCCAACTGCCGTTGCCGCGGATTGCGCAATATCGGGCAATGGCTGGCCAGCCAAAACGCCTTGCGCCAGTATCCGTGTACCATCCAACCAGGACCGGCAGCGAATCAGCGAGCCCAATATCGGTAAGCGCCAGGCCACCGCGTCGCGAATATAGATCGACACGTTCCCACGACGGAAGAAAGGAATCGCAAGCCGACGGAGTATCGCTCCGGCGGCGGCAATCGTAACCGTGACCACAATTACCGTGGTAGCCAGCAACAGGATGGCCGGGATTTTTGACAGTAAAGGAGCAAGCACGCTTTCCTTATAAGGTAACTGAAAGGAGTGCAACATCCGCTGGTCTTTCGGTGAAATGAGGAAGACAAATCCGGCCGTGGCGAGGAGAAAAACACCCAACGTCGCCAGAAAATAGAACGCGTAGCCAGCGTCCAGTTCGGTTGCCGCCCTCCATGCCTGCTTCCGGGCAGTAATCCGCGCTAATTCCGGCAACAGTCGCCCGCACCTCTCCGCTTCCATAATTGTCGCCAAATCATTCGGTCTCAGTTCCGGCAGTGCCAACTGCAGTGATTCTGCCAGCATCAGGCCCCGTTGCAGGAGTTCTGCGAGCATTTGTAGGCGCACCCCTACTGACCCTTGATCGGAATCTCCGGCAGCGCGCAGGCTGTCGGCCAGAGGATGGTTCAGGCGCACAATGCTATAAATCTTCTCAAGAACTACCTCGGCACGTCGGTGGGCGATGAAATACCGCCCAATCACCCAAACCGGAATCACCAGCAGGAGCATGTATCCGAACACTCTCATAAACACAAAAGCGGCTGCCAACACACACCATATCGGAAGCCATGTTCCTAAAAATGCCAGCACCCCGCGCCGGCGCTCCCACCGTGCAATGCGCCTGCGTGCCAAGAAGATTTTAAAACTTTTAAGCATAAATTATCGAACCAACCACAACAAACCCGATTCCCCATCCTGTCATCCGGGGCTGCCCACCCCTTGTAGAAGCTGCACAAACGGCAATGCCATCGCATATATGATAAGAAAGACCACCACTCCGATCACTAACAGTGACACAGGGGTCACCACCGCCGGAGCAATGCTCATGCGCGTTTGGGCCTCACGGGTATAACCTTCTGACAGCACGGTCAATGTTTCCGGCAAATTATTCCCCGCAATACCACTTTGAATTGTCGCAGCAACCGATGTCGGCAACATCCGTCCCGGCGAAGCTTGATTCAGCGGCAAGCCGCGCGACATCGCCTGATTCATCTGCACACCGTCAGCGGTTAAAGCGGGCGAACCAGTAACAGAATTGGCCAATTCGACCACCTGCGGCAAATCCAGGCCGCTGACCACACCAAC
>JBMFGW010000263.1:0-2431 GCA_049977145.1 Phycisphaerae bacterium | reverse complement strand
CCGCAATTGCGCGGCAGCCAGTGGCTTCATACGTACTATCACACGTTGACGCCGAATAATCCGATGCACATTACCTGGCCCGGCATTGTCCTTGGTCTGGGCTTCGTGCTGGGATTTTCATACTGGTGTACCAACTTTTTGGTGGTGCAGCGAGCCTTGGCGGCCAAGGATATGAATTCCGCGCAGCGAACTCCCCTGCTGGCCGCATTTCCCAAAATGATTTTTCCTTTCATTGTGATTCTTCCCGGCGTGCTGGCACTGCCGCTGCTGCCGCATCTATATGCGGGAAACGCGGTGATTAACGGCCACATTATTCCTCCCACCGAATCGTACAATAATGTCATGCCGCTGATGATGGCAAAATATTATCCGGCCGGGTTACTGGGGCTGGGCCTGACGGCATTAATGGCTTCCTTTATGTCCGGGATGGCGGGCAATGTCACCGCCTTCAACACCGTCTTCACGTATGATTTATATGCCGTATTTATCCGTCGCAATGCCCCGGATAAGCACTATCTATGGGTTGGCCGCATCATGACCATCGTAGGTGTGGCCATGAGCGTAGGTTTTGCGTATGTGGTGCGGCATCAGTCGGGAATCATGGGGTATACGCAGACGATATTCGGCGTTGTCAACGCACCACTGATTGCGGTATTTCTATTGGGCATGTTCGCCACGTTTACAACACCCGCCGGAGGTCTCTGGGGATTGCTGGTGGGAACTGGGACGTCGCTGACACTTTGGATATTCCGTTCATATCCGGGTTTGCCGTTATGGCATTATTACAATAACAGCACCTCCGGCGCATTCTGGTGTGCCCTTTGGTCCTTTTGCGCCGGTGCCGGCGCTACCGTTCTGGTGAGCCTGTTTACTAAAAAGAAGAAAGATCAGGAATTGGTGGGGCTGGTATATCAACTTACGCCTAAACCGAAACAGGATCACGATCTTTCCTGGTGGAAAAAGCCCATTGTGTTGGGTATTCTGGCGCTGGTATTCACAGCGCTGTTGAATTGGTGGTTCTGGTAAAACTTGAGGGCGCATTGTTATCCGGAGGATTGGTCATTGGCCCGTAACATACAAGTAAGTCTCGCATCATCGGCTGCAGAAAAATTGCGTCGGCAAATTCGGACTTTTGAGCCGCCGCGCGGAACCGTGGCATTGTGGTGGTTTGGTCAATCCGGTTTTGTCATCAAGCTGGCCGGAAGGATTATTTATGTGGATGTATTTTTCACAGTCATCCCGGAACGCGCTGTGCCACCCCCACTGACAACGGATCAGGTGGATCACGCCGACATTGTCTGCGGCACGCATGATCATCTGGATCATATTGACCGACCATCTTGGCCGGCGTTGGCCAAGGCCTCCCCGAAGGCAATATTTGTGGTACCGGAGCTGGTTCGTCGGGGATTGATACGCGACTTGGGAATTTCAGCGGATCGGATGATCGGAGTGGATGTGAAAAAGCCCGCGTGGATCGGACCTATTACCATCAGCGCCATTCCCGCCGCACATGAATTTATTGATCGCGACAGGAAAACCGGACTCCATCCCTTTCTCGGTTATGTCATCAAGGGCGATGGATGGACTATTTATCACGCCGGGGATACGTGTCTGTATGAGGGAATACATGATCATCTGCGGCGGATCAAACCTGATCTGATGTTGCTGCCGATAAACGGCCGCGATGCCGGCAGACTCAAGAGCGGGTGTATTGGAAACATGACGTTTCAGGAAGCGGTGGATCTCGCGGGTACCATCGGTCCGGGACTGGTGGCTCCGATCCACTTCGACATGTTTAAATTTAACGCCCAGGATCCCCGGCACTTCATGGAATATCTGAAGGCCAAATATCCCGCTCAACAAGGGATCGTGTTCAAACGCGGCAAATTAACTTTGTTGAAAAAATCGCGGAGAAACGGTGTGGAGGTTGCCTGATCCGGCCACCTCGAAAACCGCTTTTCCGTCATGCGTTTTTTGGGATATGAAATTCGCTTTTGTAACAGGTACGGAATGAATCATTCTGGATCAGTGCTGAACCATTCAACCTTGATGTTTTAGAAGGAATAACATGCCAAACTGGAAATCAGATACGGAACTTTTTAACCTTTGCTGCAAGGATCTTTATACCGCGGTTGTGGGAGACATCATGGACATCATGGGATATGGCAGGCAATTTTTGCCGCCGAGCCTGCAACCGCTCCGCCAGGACATGATTGTTGCCGGCCGCGCCATGCCCGTATTGGAGATGGACGATCAGGGTGGGGAAGGCCCCGGTCGCACCGCCGACCTGCTCAACCGCCCCTTCGGCCTGATGCTGCGAGCCTTGGATACGCTGCGGCCCGGCGAGGTGTACATCTGCTCCGGTTCATCTCCGAGCTATGCGCTGTGGGGTGAACTGATGAGTACGGCTGCGCGCAATCGCGGCGCGGTG
>JBMFGW010000262.1:0-2433 GCA_049977145.1 Phycisphaerae bacterium | reverse complement strand
TTGTAATCGTCGGCGAATTCGGCCGGAACTTCCGCCGGTAAAGGGTTCTGCGAACTGGAAGGTGGAAAAATCATTTGCTCTTTTTCCAGTTTGTTTGTTTGGAATTGAAAGGTGAAAAGATGAAGTATGAGTCCATGGCATTCAGGGCACGTCATGTGTTTAACCAGGTTGATGTGAACATTATCCGGTGTGACAATCGGCCCGCCCACTGAGGCTCTCGTGTCGTTGATAGCTGTACGGCAATGGGGACATTTCACTGGTTGGGCTCCTTACTCAGTACACTGCTAGAAAAGATGCTACCGGCGGTAATATTTTTCCGCAAGGGGGCGCATAGTCGCTGGCCGAACGCCTATGCATTTCCTGTATGTTGACATAACGTATACCCCGTGCATATACTTGCCATTATGAGAACCGAATCGATACTGATTGAGATCCCGGATAAGATCAAGCCTTACATTGGTGAACCGGATCCCGGCACGCGATTTTTTCGGAACCAAGGCAGTCGTATTGCGTGCGCTTATTGGTTCCGACGGCTGTGCCGGGCGTATCCGGATAATCTGGTCTCGCCCGGCGGTGTTGCGATGTTCGCTCCCGTATCGCGTGCGGCGGTGCATAAGGCATTGAAAGAAGGCCGATTGACGGGATTTGCGTTCCACGAAGTTGAGGATCGAAAAACCATATTCGGTGGAACACGGGCCAAGCGCAAAGGACCGTATATTTATATCCCGGTCGCGGAATGTATGGCGTGGGGAGAGCAATTAACGAAACAGGCCGCATCTCGCGGCATATCCATGGAGGAACTTGAGGGGCCTAACCCGGATTTTCATGGCAGTGATTTGCGTTTGGGGCCCAAGGAATTTAGGAAAACCCCACCGCGAAAGGGTCGGGGGATGCACAATGGATAGTGGACAAGATCGGTTTATGCGGGTTGGAGAGGTGGCCAGGGTGTTCGGCGTTAAGACGCGGACTATATGGCGACGCGTTGCTGAGAAAGAGTTGCCGGCACCGTGCCACTTGGGCCGAGTTGCCATTTGGCCGGAGTCGGAGATTAATGCGACGGTACTGGAGTTAAAGAAGAGAAGACCGAAATGATTAGATATGTGTTTATTCCGAAACGTTCTGACCGTGGGTATAAGCGAAGCCACCCTGAATATTCCGCACGATACAAGCTGCCGTGGATGGCAAAGATGCAGGAAGTCTGCCTTCACACGACGGATAAGCGGGTTGCGGAGCAAAAGCTGGCGGAGATTATCCAAGTGGCGGAGCACGAGCACGCCGGGATTTCAGCGCCCAGGGCTGTCAGGGATGGGGCGCAGCGGGCGGTCGTGGAGCATTTGGAAGAGTTCACGCGGGATCTGACGGCTCGGGGACGGTCGGTGAAGTATGTTCGTAACGTCCGGATGTGGGTATCGCACTTGGCCAAGCATTGCGGTTGGAGAACAATCGGTGATGTGACGCCGGAGTCTTTTATTCGCTGGCGGTCCAGCCAGGACAAAGCGCCAAAAACCCTGAACGAATACTTGGGATCTGCTAATGCATTGCTGAACTGGTTGCACCGAACCGGGCGGGCCTTGGTCAATCCGCTACATTCCGTTGAGCTGGCCCAGACGCGGGGCCGGGAGCGGCGCGTGCGGCGGGCGTTGACGGATGACGAAGTAGGCCGCCTGCTGCGAGCGTCGGAGCGGCACCGGCCAGTTTACCTCGCCGCGTTGCTTACTGGGCTTCGCCGGGGCGAACTTAAGGCATTGCAATGGGGTGACGTTCACTTGGAAGATTCCCGCCCGTTTCTGAGCGTTCGGGCCAGCACGACCAAGAATAGCAAAGCGGCGACGATATTCTTGCGGGATGATCTGGTCGGAGAACTGCGGCGGATCAAACGAAATTCGTATTTGCCCAGCCGACAGGTGTTTCACCGAATGATTCCGCGCATGGCTGAATTCCGTGATGATCTCAATCGTGCGGGAATTACCGAGAGAGACGCGCAAGGGCGACGTGTGGATTTTCATGCTCTGCGGCATACGCTGGCGACAAACCTTGGGCGGTGCGGCGTGTCACAAAGAACCGGGATGGAAATGATGAGGCATAGCGATATGCGTTTGATGAATGGCGCTTATACGGATGTGTCGCAGTTGCCGACGGTGGAGGCGATGAACAAGCTGCCGCGCTGGCTCGGTTCCATCGCGGCATCGGCACCAGCGGAAAGTGCCAAAATTGTCTCACAAACTGGGGACGTTTCGGGTCAGTTTGAGGCATTTTCTGGCACAATTGACGGTAGGAATGCCAGCGACAATAAGCCAATAGCCGCCAGTAGAAACGGGCTAAAATCGCAAGTTTCAGAGGGAAACAGCACTCCGATAAAAAACTCCGCGGGTAGGATTCGAACCTACAACCCGCCGGTTAACAGCCGGCTGCTCTACCATTGAGCTACCGCGG
>JBMFGW010000261.1:0-2437 GCA_049977145.1 Phycisphaerae bacterium | reverse complement strand
AGCAAGTTCGAAAAACTTGTCGGACGACGCCTATGCCGGGCACTACCCCCCGGAAGGCCACGAAAAGATACAACACGCCGATCCGCAATGGCGCAGCACAGCACGCACCTCGAATTTAATAGGTGACTGTCCCAATTATATACTACAGTCAATGTGGCAAATCGTTTACATCTTGTGCACAACACATCAACTCCTTAATTCAATAATATTTTTATTATCAGCACGCGGCCCATTCTCCCCTCCATTATTCTCGAACTGCCCAGGTGTGCTGGATGCCCCATTCCAGGACGTGCTGCTGCTGCGTGCGATCTGTTCCGTTGTTCCATACATAGGCCAATGGATAGCCCAAAATCACCCCCATTGGCCCCCGTTGCAGGGGATGTAATAGTTCCGGCATAATCGGCAGCCTTGGAGCGCTACGGGCAAACTTCCCGATGCCAGCCGTGTGGCTGGAAAATATTGCAGGACGCCTCAGAACCGCAAACTTGGCCACTCGTCCCGTGGCCTTGACGCTGGAACCCGACAATCCGTAAAAGCCCGCATAAGCAGTAGCTGATTTCACAAATCCATGTGTTTGCTTTTTAAACTCCTTGGTAATGTTATGTCCATGATACCACACCGCCGCAACTCCGCCGGTGTGGGTGTCAATGGTCAGAGACACCGTGTAAAAAGTCCCCGCCTTCCAACCAAGGAATGGTGCCGGTTGTGGCGGACCCACGGGATTGCCGTTGACGCACAATTGAAGCTGCCCATTGGTACGATTGACAATTAAGCCGGAAAATCCGTCAGTAACACTGGTCGGCTCTTTGGAATAAAATCCCAAGCCCACCTGATCAGCGGTGTTAACCTGTATGCGTGCCCGGATCATCACTAAACCCGGCCAGTGATAATCGTGCCCACCACGAAGGCTAATGTACGCCGCATCGTTGAAGTTTGTCGCACAGCTATTCGTGCCGATGGTCGGTCCGCTGGCGATGCGCATGGGAGCTTGTGTATAACCGGCGCTATCTTGGGCATAAAATTTCCAGCGGCCTCCGGGAAGGTCAACAATCGGGATCCGACCGGCGGCCAATACACAACCAGCCATACCCGTAAAGTTTTCAACGATAATGGGCTGATCCCGCACCTTGTGCGGGATGTTTGCCACTTCTACGATCGTCGGCAGCACGGATTCTAATTTCAACAATCGGCGGCGGGTGGCAATGGGTATGAGTTGCGGGGGCGAGAAGGCAACATAAAGACCGCGGTAATCACTTAGGTTTTCCTTCAGGTTATCCCCGCAGATCATCCGCACATGAAATCCATCGTGCGTTAACATGCGCCAAGCACCAAATTGCGCCTCGTTGAGCCATTCGGTCGGCTCACGATAGCAATAGTTGGCCCATTTAGAAACATATAGCAGAATGTTTTTTTTTGTGTTGGGCCGCACGGCGTGCGCCGGCCCTGCCGCCTGACACGCCCGGCCCCAAGCTTTCATGTACGAATAGCGGGAGGGGAGAGTTTTGTATCCTCCAGCGTTGCACTCCTCAATACCGCAGCCCTGTGCCACTGCGTCGCTTCCCATCGCTGAAAGAAAATCGGGCGTATATCCGCAGCCGGCCATACCATTGGGATCGTCAAACTCAATGACTACTGGTTTCAGGGTAATGCCCTGGAAAGCGGCCAGGTCCGCCTGCATCTCCCAGAGTCCCTGATGCGCATGCCACCAAAAATCATAGCTTTGGAGAATTTTATCGGCACCGCGGGACATGCCATAATAATCAAGATTGGACATCTGCGCTGATCCACGGCGATAGCTTTCCCCCAATTGTACGACGATACGAGCTTGGGGATCGCCGACACGAATTGCGGCGTTGAACCGTCGCATGGCCACACGCCAATTTTCCTGCCGAAATGCGATAAATGCCAGATCTGCTGGCGAGCGATCAGGTGTGCCGTGGGTTTCGCCGGGAATTGGTGGCGTTTGCGGCAGCGGCGCATTGCCGACAATGCGCGCCAACCAACGCGGTCGAGGCTTTGCGTGGATACTTTTAGCCCACAGTTTTAAACTTGCCGGATCAAACGTACACCAACTTCCATACTTGTTTTCGGCCTGTGAGCCAATAAAAGCGCACCAGTCAACACCCTGTCCACGAAAGTGTTTTGCCAGGCGTGTACAAAAAGGCGAAAAGACCCGCCAGAATCGCGGGTCATTAATGGACGGTATGCCCCCCTGCGCAACTTGCCCCGATGCAGATTCCCATTTATCGACCCTCAGCCATTTTGGCGTTGCACCACCCCAGTAGCTGTTGACCCGCACGCCCAACCGCAGTCCGATCTTCCGGGCAACCGCCAAGCGACGGGCAATAAAACCAAAGTGGTAATCGCCCGGCTTAGGTTCCAAACGATTCCATGCGGCGGAAATGTATATTTCTGTTCCCCCTATGCTCTTAAAATC
>JBMFGW010000260.1:0-2447 GCA_049977145.1 Phycisphaerae bacterium | reverse complement strand
GCCCCGGCCAATACGCACTGCCCCACGGCGTTCCGCCATGTGGCCGGCGGCATACGCTCTCCGAAATACCCGCACAAAGTCGGGGCATGGGTTATAATGAGGCCATGATTACACGGCAGACGTTACAGCAAAATCGTGATGCGATCCTTGCCATCGCAAAGCGATACGGCGCGCATGATGTTCGCATCTTCGGATCCGTGGCACGCGGCGATGCCACCCACGATTCTGACCTTGACCTTGTCGTCCGTTTTGATCCGGAGCGTTCGCTCTTCGATCATGGCGGGCTGCTCATGGAACTACAGGATCTACTGGGGGTCAAGGTTGACATTATCAGTGAACGCGGAATGCGCGAACGTTTTCGCCGCCATGTTATGAAGGAGGCGGTTGCCTTAACCTGCGGTAAATGGGCCAGTATCGGAGCCGGTGATGATCAAGAGAATTAAAGTTAAAGGTTACAAGTCACTGGTTGACCTTGAAGTTCAACTCCAACCGCTTTCCGTTCTCTTCGGCCCCAACGCGGCGGGCAAAAGTAACTTTCTTGATCTACTGCAGTTATTATCCCGCCTAGCCACGAGCCGTACTCTCAAGGAGGCCTTTGCTCCACCCTACCGAGGGCTGCCGTTGGAATCGTTCACCTTCGGCCCGGAGGGCCTTGCCGGGCTGGTTAAGCAGGAATCCATTTCGTTCAACATTGAGGTTGATGTGCGGCTGTCGCCCACAACCGTCGAAAGTGTGAATCGACAAATTCGTGACATGAAAAAAACAAAGACGGCGGATGACCAGCCCGCAGGCGTCGGCCCGCCGGTGGTGCGGGAGACGGATCTCCGCTACAGAATTGAAATTGAAATCCTTCCAAAATCAGGTATTCTGCGCGTCGCCGATGAATACCTTGCACCGCTTACCGCCAAGGGAGAGGTCAATAATAAGCGACGCCCGTTCCTTGAGGTTGTTGGTAAACGCCTGCACTTACGCATGGAAGGCCAGGCCCACCCAACCTATTTCGAGCGGTATCTCGACCACAGCATGTTGTCCTCGCCGCTTTATCCGCCACATTATCCGCACCTTGTCGCAATGCGGCAAGAACTGGAGAGCTGTTTCTTCTTCTATTTCGAACCGCGTGAGCGCATGCGTGCGGTAAATCCCGTGAAGGAAGTTCGCCATATCGGCCTCATGGGGGAAGAACTCGCCCCGTTTCTCAACACGCTCCGCGTGCTGGATGAAAAGCAGTTCAAAAACGTCGAAAAATCTCTCCATCTGATAATTCCGTCGGTCAATGGCATTGATGTCTCCGTCAGCGCGCTGGGCGAGGTCGAATTGCGTCTGCTTGAGGGCAATATGCCGGTTCCCGCCCGTGTTCTTTCGGAGGGAACGCTGCGCGTGTTGGGTTTGCTGGCCTTGGGGGGAGCGAAGGATCCTCCATCCGTCGTCGGTTTTGAGGAGCCGGAAAATGGTATTCATCCGCGCCGCATTCGACTCATCGCTGAATTGCTTTGCAACCGTGCCGCCGCGGGAAAAACACAGCTAATCGTCACCACACATTCCCCGATTCTAACCGACTTGATTCCCAAGGAATCGCTTTTTGTGTGTCGGAAAATATCAGGTCGCACGACCATTGAAGCGCTATCAACAGTCGGCCCACTTTTCCGCGCCGGCGATGTTGGCGCAGCGCTGGACGCGGAGGAGGAGGCTTCTCCCGTTTCCGAACGGATACTCCGGGGGGACTTTGATGCCTGACGTTATCCTTTTCGCCGAGGATTCCGCCCACGAGCAAATCATCGGCTCGATGCTGCGCCGCCTCGCGCACACAATGGGTGTTAACATCAGTCTTAAGTGTCTCAATGCCACCGGCGGGCACGGTCAGGTACTGGCAGCGCTAAAGCGCTTTGTCAGCGACATCACCCGGCGTCAGGTTCCGGTCCCCGAATTGATCGTTGTGGCCATCGACGCAAATTGTCACGGCTACAACGGACGAAGAAAGGAAATTGTAGGAATCTACGGCCAACTCGCTGTTCCTGTCACCTACGCCATACCCGATCCGCACGTTGAGCGGTGGCTGCTCGTGGATTCGGCGGCATTCAAATCCGCGCTGGGAGTTGGCTGCAAGGCACCAACCCAGAAATGTCAGCGTGATCTTTACAAATCATTATTGCGTGATGCCGTGGAAAAGGCAGGCGTTACTCCGCAGCTCGGCGGCATTGAATACGCCGATGATATTGTTGGAAATATGGATTTAACGCACACGCCACAGCCCGATACGTCTTTGGAAAAGTTCTTGGCCCCGGTGCGCCAGCAGTTTCGCCAATGGGCGGAGGAGAAAGCCCGTTGACCGCATCCTATCCCCAACGCCTTATCGAAGTTGACCTTCCCATTAAGCGTATCTCCGCCCATGCGCGGCGGGAGAAGTCTATTCGGCATGGGCATATTTCCACGTTGCATATCTGGTGGGC
>JBMFGW010000259.1:0-2464 GCA_049977145.1 Phycisphaerae bacterium | reverse complement strand
CCCACCGATAACTCCCGCCAGGTTTACCTTCAGCGGTCTAAAGGCCAATACCACCTACACCCTTAATCTATACAGCATCAACGGCGGGGCCGGTGACAACGGTGCCACCACCTTTACCATTGGTTCAGACACTCAGACGGCCACCAATACCAGTCCATCGGACGACAGTCAATTTATTCTCAACGATAACTACGTTACTTTCACCGGCAGCGCCGGTGCGAATGGCGTGATAACGGGTACTTTCTACGGAGCCAACGCCAAAACCGTTGGCTACCTTGACGGGGCGCAGTTGAGCGCTGTGCCCGCCTCCACGCCTGAACCAGCGGCCCTGGCCTTGATGGGCGTTGGCGGCGCAGCGTTGCTATTGATTCGCCGGAAGCGACATGGCTTACCGCAAAGGAGAACGGCATGAATGCCAGAGCGCACAAGGTGCTCGATATCGGTGTGGCGGCAAAAATCCAGTGATCACGGATCACGGATCAATGCGCAGAATTGCGGCCCTGCCGCGGCGTGTTGCGTGCAGTGGCGTAATCAACGGCGGGGCGGGGACCGTTTTGGTAGCTGGATTGTTCCAATTGGCCGAGGCGTTGGGGCGGATGGTGAATTTGGGTTTGATTTTTCCCGCAGAGGGTTCCATGTCGGGATTCTCCGGGAGAAGAGGTTTTCTTTATAAGGAGTGTTTTTATGAACACTGAAAAAATTCCCAGTATCGGTGGTGTTGGCCTCATGGCCGGAGCCTTGGCGTGTGTCGGGCTGATGTCGGCGGGCACCGCTCTCGCAAGCACCGTTACCATCAGCGGGTCTGGATGGGATAGCGCAGGGACCCAAACGAACTCCAACACCGCTAGCACCGCCGGCGGTTGGGCACAGGTGGGGGCGGCCTCCAACGGTCTCTCCTACGGCGCGTACGCCAGTAGAGGGTCTGCCAACAATTCAGCAAGCGCCGGCTACTCCAGCAGCAACGGCGGTTCTGCGGAGTTGAGCATTACTGCTACTAGCGGTAGCTCCCCGGAAGCGAGCGCCAATATCAGTGGACCGAACGGGCAGTTGCAATACACCAGCATGTCGTTTGTCACAGCGGGGTTCAGTGGTACGAGTGGTTGGGAGCCTTACGCTGGCCTACAATTAGGTAGCTTCGACTTAATAGGCACCTCGTCCACGATTGACAGCTCTTCCAATGTCGGGGTCTGGGACCCCGCCACGAGTTCATGGTACGACGGCTACTCTATCACCGATCCTGTACAGTTGTCCGACCTTGACAGCATTTCCGCGGGGACCACCAACTTCGGCAACCTGACTGTGGAGTACGGGTTTGCTGCCATGGGCGGCTTTACTACGGACGGTAGTGCAACTGCCTACATTACCTCAATGCAAATGAGCGACATCACCCCGATCCCCGGATCAGGCCTTCTGGCCGCGGTTGGCGGTTCAGCCCTGATCGGCGGCTTGGCGCTGCGGCGACGGATGGCGAAACTTCGTTGATCGCTGAACAGTGACTACCGATCAAAACGGACGTGGCCGACGGCCCAATGCTTCCGTCGGCCACGCGATCCCGCAGGTTCCATTGCGTAACTCTACGGGAAAACAGGTTTGCTTTTATAAGGGGTGTTTTTATGAAAGGTACTTTTGGAAAACTTGGCGTTGGCTTGGCGGGGGCGGTAGCCGCCATCGGGCTGATATCCACGGGCATGCAGACGGCAAATGGGCAAATCGTTCTGACCCAAACCAGCCCGGTTGAGACACTCGGCGGCATGGTTAATGGCAAGCAGACCTATGACTTCACATATTACATGGATGTTGGTGCGGCCGGTGAAAGTGAGACGCTTGGGAGCGGTGCCTACGTTAGCCTGACACTTGATGGTTCGCTTTCGGAGTTGGCCTTGGTGCCAAGCCTAACTATCACCAACCCTAATAATTCTGTGACATTTGGGAGTCCAAGCGACAGCAGCACGGACGGCGTAGCCTACACATGGGATTACACTGGTTTGTCCCTCAATTTGACCGCAGTGGAACCGCTCGGTTACATCACCTTGGTTTCGGACACCCAAAACGCCCTCATACCCAGCGACAACGTGCCACCGGGTAACTTTGAAACGAAGACGGCGGCCAATACGGATTACGTTTCCGAGGACGCGGCTGTGCCCAATAGTCATGGAATCCCCCTCGCGGCTCTTCCCCTGCCCCCCGCAGTTTGGCCGGAGCTTTTGACGCTGGCCGGGATCACCGTGATCGGCGGACTGAAGATGCGGCGGCGGCTGGCGAAACTCCAATGACCAATGATCAATGATCAATGATCAATGATCAGAATTGTTGCCGTCAATCAATGTCCACCCCGGCGCGCACGGGGTAGACTCCAATCACTGATCACGGACCGTCAATCGATTTCCACGGATCACGGATCAATCGACTACTTTTATGGCGGAGCGGTGAATTACTGCTCCGCCTTTTTTTTCGTCCACCTTAG
>JBMFGW010000258.1:0-2541 GCA_049977145.1 Phycisphaerae bacterium | reverse complement strand
TGCGCCTCGCGAGCGCCTTGCCGGCGGTCAAAATTCCTGCGCCATAATTGCTCACGTTATTTCTTCGCGATGCCTTAAGACCCCGTTGTGTTGGACGATCAAAAGCCCGCGTCTTGCTGGTGCCCCTCCCGAACTTTCTGGTGTGCCAATTGATAGCGGTGTAGGTGCGTGCCATTTGAAATCCAATGGCTCTCTGTAACCGGCGTTCAGCCGTCGGCGTATTATACTGTGGAATACAGATTTATCCTGGCGATCGGATATACGCTATGAAAACGAATTGTTGCAGAGCCACGGCGTTCACGATCATCGAACTATTGGTAGTTATTTCCATCATCGCCTTGTTGATTGGTTTGTTGTTGCCGGCATTGGCCGGGGCCTGGCGGGCGGCGGAAAAAACCGCGTGCGCCGGACAACTGCACGGTATCGGCCAGGAATTTCAGATTTATCTTCAAAGCCAAAGCCATGATATTTTTCCGGCCTCTCCGCTGATGCCAACCGTCAATGATCCGGGACCGATCCCTACCGAGCAGGGGACATTTGTTTATGATCCACCACCGATCCAGTGCGTTGTGGGTAATGTGCCACCGCCCAACACCATTCTGACACCCGTTCCCCCTTCCTGGGTGCCATCCATGAACGATCGCGGCAATGCCGCAGCTTGGCGATGCCCGGCGGATATTAATTCATTTCTCGATGTTGAATCGAATCATACCTATCCATCTTATTTTGCCGCGGAGGGGACCAGCTACCAATATAACATGCTGCTCGCGGGTGATATACTCCAGAATTTGCGCATCGGTCCGCCCAACAATTCTCTTAATCTGTATCAGATTCTGTCGGCTGGCGGCACCTGGGTTCTGGCGGATATGTCCACCTTTCATGGTCCACCGGGACAACCGGGATCGGTGAATATTCTCTTTGCGGATTGGCATGTCGGAAATGTATTGGATATGGCACCCAATTCCGGTCAATCGCTGTTCTCGCACTGACGTTGCGAGAATTGTTCAGGAGGATTTCCCGATTCTTAAAATTCCGAATACAACACGGTTAAGGCCTTTCTTACGCGAACATCGAACGGCTCTGGTTCTGGCTTTTTTATTTTTGGCTGTGATATTTGTGTATGGCCGAATCATCTGGTTGCACGAAACATCTCACGCCGCGCAGAAACAGAAATTGCGGGAAGTGGCCGCCATTATAGCCCGCTCGCGCGGTAAGCCGCTGGCCTTTCCGGTATTGTGGCTTCTGAATCGCACCGTGGCCGGCAAAATGACCACCCACCAACGGCAGGCGATGGCGATTAAGCGTCGGGCGGCACTCGAAGCATTTTTTTTATCCTATGCCAAGGCACCACCGGCACAGCAGCGGGCGATGATCCTGCAAACCCAGACGTTGCTGGCGGTGATGCATGTTAAAATTAAACTACGCCACGTTTCCAAAACCATTGCCAACGCTTTGATCCATGGTAATCCGCAAATGAACGCCTCCGTCCTGCAGTTTCTCGTGGCGCTGCGGCACAACCGGTAAACTCGTACCGTCTGCACCGGCACTTTTCTTTTGCCGAGACTTTGCGGAACTTTCACCACCGGCCGCGCGCCAAAACGCGCGGCATTGTCAGGCGTGCCCGGTTTTATCGAAACTTGTACATGTATTGCCATTGAATACCGGTACCTTCCCGGCTCGTCGTAGACAGTGAATTTATTGTTTGTGCCCCTACCGATATTGGCATTATATCCAAAAGGGCGAAGCAAAGCGGGAGGCGATAAATCTGCGACGTCGGCCGTTTGTCGGCCGAAATTTCGTAAATGCGATTAGCCGGTATTTATTTCTGGTAATATGAAATCTGTTTATTTTACTGTGTTTACAATAGAATATTAATTATGTGGCTATATTATGATACTATGTAAACGTTACCCGCATGAAAAATCATGCGGATTTTTGTTCTGCGCCCTTGACTTCGTTCCAGAGATGGTTCATACTCTTTTTAGTTCTTGGATGATTCTCATTATTCGATCCAGGGCAGAGGAATTTTAGCATGGCACGGTTGAACGTCAGATTCACCTTCGTCGAATCCGAAATTGGTTTTTCGGATCATGTGCTGGTCGTCGGCGTGGGTATCAAGGAAAGGCGATAGGGCGGAAATCCCGGCGCGCCGGGACTGACGAGTTGGCCAAGGCGGGCCGACTTGAGTTTTGCAGGGAGTTCTCAACTCCATTTTTGCCAGCCATGCGGCTGGCGTGGAGGGGAGAGAAATAAATCGGGTTCCTTTTTGGAGGTTTTCCTATGTTACGTAAATGTTTGTTAAGTTCATCCCTCGCGGCTGTGGCATTGGCCGGCTTGGCCGGTGTCGCCTCGGCCAACACCGTCACCGTATACTCGGAGAATTTTGGCGGTGCGTCGACCACCGCCGCGCTCGCCGGAACGGCCCCGACAGTTGATAACGGTACCAGCCCGACATGGTCCACGCAGTGGAATGCCAGTGCTACGAATCAATCCTGGTTGGCGAATGGCACGGTAACCGGCAGCGCCAACAGCGGTGGATCC
>JBMFGW010000257.1:0-2543 GCA_049977145.1 Phycisphaerae bacterium | reverse complement strand
ATGTACCACGTCTGCCGGCGAAATCCCGGAATAGCTTTTTTCCGTGTAATCGCGCCCCGCTATTACCCGAAGCGGTATTGCGTTTACCTTATGGTGCAGTGCACGTCCATGGTTGGGTACACAACATGCTGGTGATCGAATCCCACGGCATGGAAGGTCACATGGATGAGGTGCAAAATGGGCGCGATATTGTTGATGGCCCGGCCGATTGGTGCAATTACAATAAAACCGCCTGGACACACCGCGGTTCCATGAGCACCAATGGCTGGGAGGAACTGCCGTATTGGTTGCGCGGATATGTGCCAATGGCATTTCTGCTAAGAAACAAACGCATGATGGCCGATGCCACCCATTGGATCCATGGCATCATGTCCACGCAGTTGCCCGATGGCTATTTTGGCCCATTGCGGCTGAAAACCGCGCATCATGGCCTGCCATCGCTGTGGCCGAATCAGATTATGCTGGAAGTGTTGCAAGAATATTATTTGGATACCGGGGATAAACGGGTATTAATCTTAGAAATGCGCTATTTTCATTATCTCTCCAAGCTCCCCCCGAAGGTTTTCAGTCTTGGCTGGGGTGCTTGGCGATGGAGTGAAGGAATTCATGATATTTATTGGCTGTATAACCGCACGGGTGACAAATCCCTGCTCAAATTGGTTAAGACCATCAATGCCCATAGCGCTGATTGGACCGCCGGTGTGCCATCCTATCATGGTGTGAACTTTGGCGAAGGATTCCGGGAACCGGCGGAATATTATGAGCTATCCCATAATAAGCGCGATCTACAGGATACCCGCAATGACTGGAAAATCATGTTCGGGCTGTATGGCCAGGTGGCGGGCGGCGGATACGGGGCCGATGAAAATGCCCGCTTTGGTTACTTTGGCCCAAGGCAGGGTATTGAAACCTGCGCCATTGTTGAAAACATGCTCAGTGATGAAATTCTCACCCGCATTTCCGGCAATCCATTCTGGGCGGATCGCTGTGACCGATTGGCCATGAACATGCTCCCCGCGGCCGCCACAGCCAATATGAAAGCATTGCACTATTTAACCGCGCCCAATCAGATTCAGCTTGATCCGGGCAACAAGCACCCGGATATTGATGACAGCGGCACTATGTTTTCCTATAGTCCCGGACCGGTTTACCGCTGCTGCGAACATAACTTCAGCCAGGGCTGGCCGTATTACAATGAAAGTGTTTGGCTGGCCACGAGCGATAATGGTCTGCTGGCTAATTTCTACAGTGATTCAAACGTAACCGCCAAGGTTGGCAGCGGACAAGTGGTTCATCTGCGGGAAACCACACGCTATCCCTTTGGCCAGACCGCCAACTTCACCATCCAGACTTCACAGTCCGTAAAGTTTCCACTTTATGTACGCGTGCCGGATTGGTGCCAGGGGGCGTCGGTGCAAATCAGCGGCAAGCCCGTGAAGGTTAAAGCGGTTCCCTGCTCCTATATCCGGATCAACCGAACATGGCACAATGGTGATACGGTCAAACTGACCTTGCCCATGCACGTTACCGTGCACCGTTGGACCAGCAATCCGCAGGCCCGTAACGCGGTGTCCATCAGTTATGGCCCGCTGGCATTTTCCCTGAAAATTAAGGAAAAGTGGAAAATGTATCCCGGTGTTTCGTTATGGCCGCACTGGGCGGTGTATCCGGCTTCGCCGTGGAATTACGGATTGCTGCTAAATTCCCAAAATCCGGCAAGTCAGTTTACGATCATTCGTAAGCCTGGCCCGGTTCCCTTGCAGCCCTGGACGCAAAAAACCGTGCCCATTGCCCTGCGTGTTGAAGCTAGGCAAATACCGGCTTGGAAGATCAACAAGTATGGCATGATCGGAAGAATCCATGAAAGCCCTGTAATCTCCAATCAACCCACACAGACCGTTACACTCATTCCCATGGGTGCAGCCAGACTGCGTGTTTCCATGTTCCCGGTTATCGGTTCGGGACCTGATGCCCATCATTGGAGAGCACACCGCAAGGCCGTGGCATCAGCTTCTTGGTGTAATCCCAGCGATTCGGTACCGGCGATGATTGACGGCATAACGCCAACATCTTCCGCAGATATTGAAAATGTTCCGCGTTTTACCTGGTGGCCCCATGAAGGGACACAGGAATGGGCGCAACTGACCTTTGCCAGGGTGCAAAGTGTATCGCAATGCCGGGTGTACTGGTTTGATGATCGGGCGGTCCATGGCAATTGTCGCACACCGGAAAGCTGGAAGTTGTATTACCGCCGCCATGGACACTGGGTGCCGGTAAGCAATCCCAGCGGCTATGGCGACGCGATCGATGGGTATAACGTCGTGCGATTTACCCCCGTGGTAACCGGAGCGTTACGAATGGTGGTGCAGCTTAAACCACACTTTTCCGGCGGAATTATGCAGTGGAAGGTGACCTGATTCTTTCTACGCGTGCCGCACTGTTGATGGACAGATGACAGAAAATGTTTTAGAACTGATGCGCTGACAGATACCTTGGCATTGCAAAATATTTTCTCTTACCCTTGGAGATCATGCATGATCAGG
>JBMFGW010000256.1:0-2594 GCA_049977145.1 Phycisphaerae bacterium | reverse complement strand
ATCCAAAAAACGCATCAAACGCAATACTATCAAGGGTTTTCTCTTCCGAAAATCACATTTATTGGCCTAAACTCCGGTTTAAGAAAATCCGGGTCAAGTCGCATGGTGCGCACAACTGCATTGCAATATCTGCCCAATCAAGCCAATGAACCCGTGCCCAACACCACGGGATCTAATGCATAACACCGCTAGTGCTCTGTCACGCGCAATGGCGTCACGGAAATAGTGCCCACTTTGCCCCGACAAGCGCAATTGCGCCTTCACCGCCTGTCGCGCCGATGGAAAATACATCGTACAACTGAACCGCACGGTGCCTCCAACTCAACGCTGCCGCATTGAGCTAAGCTGGTGGATGTCGGTTATACCTTTTGGGCCAGGACATGCGGATAGCGCTTGGCGGTTTGGACAATTAACTCGCCGAACATGACATTGGCCATGGCAAACCAGGGGCGTGTGAATTTTTCGGGATTATTTTTATCAAATGATTCGTGCATAAATCCTGTGCCGGCGCTGCTGTGCTTGAGTTGTTTTATTGCCCAGGCAACTTCCTGCGGTTTATTTGCGGTCAGGCCGAACATAATCAGGCTCATGGGCCATACGTTTCCGTCGGCCGTGTGAATGCTGCCGATACCTTCAAATTTACCGCGATAGAAATATGGGTTGCCCGGCCCCCAGGCAAACGCCCGTGATGCCGTATAAACGGGATCATCCGGGGCACATAAACCTAGAAATGGCAGAGAAATAATGCTGGGCCAATTGGCGTCATCCATAAATGCCGCGTTCCCGAATCCATCGACCTCATAGGCAAAAATCCGCCCGTGATCGCCATGGGTTTTTATGCCGTAATCCGCTACGCCCTGATGCAAAGTTTTGGCAAATTGCTTACAGGCGTTGATCCGCTGATCATCGACCCCTAAAGCGTGATACATTGCCGCCATACGCTGCAGCGATACCGCGGCAAACAGATTATCCGGAATATGCAGCGGATAGGCGACCGCATCATCCGATGGCCGAAACATGGTGCAGATTAGCCCCACCGGCTTGGCAGGAAAACCGACGCCGCCGCGCGGCAACGTATCCGTGCTATTCCAAGCCGCCCGTTGAAAACTGTATGGGCCGGGACCATCCAGACGCTGCTGCGCATGGAATGTTTCCACAATGCGATCCATGGCTTTGCGCCACGATGCATCAAACGGCGTGGTATCACCGGTAGCCAGCCAGTATCCGTGCGAAAGATGCACCACAGCACAAAGCGAATCGATTTCCCATTTATGCTCCCACACCCCCGGTGCCATGTGCGTATGATCGCTGCGCCACGGGGAAGTATCGTTAACGGATTTAAGAAACGCTTCCGCATAAGGTGCAATCAGCACGCAATGAGCCATGCGATGAATCACACCCTGAATCATATTGCGCAAATGGGCATCGTGCCGGGCCAACGGCAGATACGGCCACATCTGATACATGGTATCACGCAACCACATAGCCGGAATATCACCGGTAATTACAAACGTGTCCGGCCTGCCGCCGGCCGTACTGAATTCCACCGTCGTATCCAAGGGATTTGGAAAGCAATTTTGGAACATCCACGCTACTTCCGGATCGGCTATTTGCGCCGATATTTCATGAATCTGCTTTTCCACCGCTGTCGATACAAACCGCCGCTGCCCCACCGGAGGGCGGCGCGATGGCCGTATCGGAGCCGAACGCACTGTTGAAGCGGCCGCATATAGGCCGGTGGCTGCCACCGCTGCCGAGGTTAAAAATTCACGTCGTTTCATCGTTGGTACACTCCTACTGCGTTAGCGTATGGGCCAAAAGAAAGTAACTTCCTCCAATTGAGGCTTGATTAATAAGCTTAAGGGTATGCCCCGGCTTCGGCGGAGCGTTCCACACCCCCGCGTAAAACCCGCCGGGCATACAACAATGGTTATGGGCATACACCAAAGCGCGTTGGGCCAGAGCCAGGAATTTTTTGTCACCGCTGATTTTATATAATTGGATGTACCCATCTATTAATACCCATGCAAAAACCCCCGGTCCGCTGACTGAACCATTGGTATCGCTGATCCACCGTAGTTGCGCCGCCGTGGCCAGTCGATTGGCCCTTCGCCAATATTTTTTCTCATGGGTAATCCGGTAGAACAGGCAATTGGCGATGAGCATGGTGCCGGTATTGTACGTCCATTTGGTGCGAACAATACTACCGTTCAGGGCGATGTTGTCAAAATAGAGATAATCTCTGTAATCCAGTAAATGCTTGTTGACCCACACATAAAGTTTTCGGGCCGTGCGCAGATAGGCGTGCTGCCTGGTGATGGAATAAAGTTTTAAAGCATCAATAATCGCCGGGCCGTTGGAGCAGGTGTTTTTGGATTTTTTCGCCTGTTCATGCCAGAATATGCCGCCGCCCAGGGCGGAAGATTCTCCGCTTAAAATAAACTGAAAATCACGCCGGGCAATGGCCAGATATTGGTCGTTGTGGGTCGCGGCATAGGCGCGTAAAAATCCCCATGTCATCCAGCCATTGTCATCATAATATCGATCCAATGGGGCGTTCCCCGGCAGCACATCAAAACCGCCAACGCCGTTGG
>JBMFGW010000255.1:0-2642 GCA_049977145.1 Phycisphaerae bacterium | reverse complement strand
CACTCCCTTACGGTCGCGGCTCGGCCTGCCGTTACGCGTGGCAGGTACGCCAAAAACATCGTGCGTGAACGGTTACCTGTATCAGACCATCCACAACCACCTCGCCGGACGGCCCACACCTTCGCTTCTTCCTTCAGGCCCGTGAACGGCCACCAGACGTCAAACCCGCCAGCAGGCTTCCCGCCAGAAAGTTCCTGCGGTCCAGCCTGTTTGCTTCCTCTGACATTTTTTGGGCGTTACGGTTTTTCATTACTTTCCTCATATCGTGATCAGTAGTCTCAGTCAACCATGAAGGTCTATAATCGTACATTGCCTCTTGAGCTTCGAATCGCCGCAACATTCCCAAGCATAAAACAACGGCTCCCAAGATTATCTATTGTGGTCAACGATGAGACAAGCTCGCGATGCGAATAACGAACATTGGCGTTTCTTCTGACACTCCTGCCGGTGCCGGTCGCGTGCCGTGGCTCGTGCGTTGTATCTCATAATGCACCTTTTTCCGCAACCTTGCTCCCTCGCGTCTGCCCGCCGTAGTACACCCGAATCAAGACAGACACAACGTCAGTCTCGAATTTTCGCCCGGTAATAAAAGCGAAATGGCGGGGCGCAGTCGCCATTGAGATAAAAATCGGTCCAGTGTCCATCCTGCCGAATGTTGTCTGCCCATTTGAAGTGGATTTCCGCGGGCATGGAACCGTTAATGCCCAACACGGTGCGCGGAATAGCCATTTGCATTTCATTGGCCTTAACACGAATGCGTGCCTGCCCGATCGAACTCCATTGGTATTTGCCGGTGACATTTTTTTCAACCAAGGATGTATGATCGTTGAGAACGTGCCGGTCAACGATATAGTTAAAACCCATCCACTTACTACTACCGGGGTGCGGAATATGCAAAAACAGAAGCATCCAAGATTTATCCCGCCAAGATGTAACAGGCCTACGCGTTTTCACCCATAAATAGATATTCTTTGAATCATAGGTAAATTTGCTCGCCACCATGTCATTACGGCCCATGTTATTAATATAATGCTTCGTTCCCCAACCAAGCGAATTGCGATGCACCGCCAACCCCACATTATTGACAAAAAGCGGATCGATTTTATTCCACTGAGAAAATGCACCGCGGACATGAATCGTCGCGGAATGGACCAATGGCAGGCGATGAACCCCCTTATAATGCCGGATATAGGAGATCATCTGATAATAATAGTTATCCCCAAAACCACCATAAAGACCGCCCTTATCGGTCCGCATGGGTTCGACATCCCGACTGAATTCGGGGCTGTATTCATCTACAAAAATAGGGTAGCCCTTGGTGACCCAATGGCCAGCAAAGTATATCCGGCGCGGTGCCGGTCTGCAAGCGCAGTTCCACTCATTCCAGCCCGTAATAAAAATAAATTGCGGGTCAACGCGAAGCGTGTGTCGCCACTGTTCGGAAAAACAGATGCCACGTCCCGGATGCTGCCAGCTCGGAGCGGGTTCAACACCGTTATACGAACTACGCCCGGTGGTACTGGCGGGCCAACCGGCAACGGCCACCGGCATCTCTTCTGGGATATGCGCATTGATATGCCAACCATACAGCCAGTTGAACTTGTGCGCGGTCTTAGCTCTCCTTGGTGTATTATCCCAACTCCAGCTATTTTCCCCTCCGGTATGTTCCCAGCAATAACGCAGGGTAAAAAAATGCTTGATGACAGCCGGAAGTTTGCTCATATTGCCATAAATAAGCATCAGCGGCTTTCCATCCCAGTAAAACCAGAGTTTTTTGGCCAATCCGCTTTTATAAATGTTGTTATAGTCAACATTCCATGCACCCTTACCTCCATGAAGGTTGATATAGCCCGCGTTCCGTGCTGCGCCCCTACCCGCGAAACAGACAAAATCCGGAACGGAATTACCTAGGGATTTCATTCGCAACCACGTCTTAAACAGCTTTTTATCAACGCTGAAAAAGGTCAGTCCGTAGGTGTTATCCAATATAACGGTATTGATGCCCGCATCGCCGAGCATGGCGGCGTGTTCGCGCAGCACAAACGGATCGGAACTGATGTAGAAGCCAAACAATGGCTGGCCCCACCAATGTCTCGAAGATACGGGACCTATCACCGCTTTCGGATTCTTCGCCAAGATGGTCGCGTTATTCCAAATACGATAACCGGGATTATTGTCGTGTGTGAAATAGAATATCCCGACGGTTCGATTCGCTTTGGGTGGCCCCACTTGCCGATAATCAGGTAGCACTCGCCCCAACCCATCAACCGCTCCCCATGTATCGGGACCGGCAACGGGAATCTTGGTGGGCCGATCATGTGAATGGCTCTGTGCGGCCAATGAAGCATTCGCAAGGCACAGCCCTATAATAATCACTAGAAATCCCGCCATGATCGGTCGTAAACGCCGATGGAAGCATTGACATTCGCAAAAAATCACTATTTGGTGGTGACTCCGGTTCGGGATCAAAAACAGTAACCATTCACGGCCTTTCGGCCTGCTAGGATCACAATGCGCCTAACTAAAATCAATTATATACCCCCTCTGAGGAAAGTCAAGCGGGTTAAAATAAGGGGATGTCTTAACCACTATCCAAGCAGCGGACGCGGTCTTTGAAAGCCCCCCACGGGGGGCTTTCAAAA
>JBMFGW010000254.1:0-2704 GCA_049977145.1 Phycisphaerae bacterium | reverse complement strand
CTGTATCAGACCGTCAACAACCACCTCGCCGGACGGCCCACACCTTCGCTTCTTCCATCAGGCCCGTGAACGGCTACTCTTAACCATACCCGTCTTTTCATCAAAAAACACGAAGTTGTTTTTACACTGCTGCTAACCATTCACGGCTTTTCAACCTGCCACACGCGTAACTAACCATAAGGGCAGATTTTATCCCACCCCGATAGGAAATGCGAATATACTCTCCGCGAAAAGGTTTTTCATAACATTTAACTGCGTCACGCTTGTGAACCGTTCAGTCCCGTCCAGCTCAAACGGGGTGAAAACATTGATGCGCTGAATGTCGCCGTCCCATTCCGGCAGCCAGAAATAACGGCGGCTTATTGCGGGTGCACCACGATGTTATTACAATGTAATGTTGTCGATGGAACCGCATGATTGGAGTTGAACCATGACATTAATAAAAACCATTCGGAAAGTCGGTAACGGCAGTGCCTTGCCGCTGGATAACACCCTGCTGGAGCTTACGGGGTTGCACATCGGCGATCAGGTGCAGATTACCATTGATGGCCCACGGATCATTCTCACACCCGCAAAGGTCGGCATCGGCAAAGAAAAGATTGAGAAATCACTGGCGAAATTTCGCATACGCTACGCCCGCGCCCTTGCGGAGCTTGCCAAGTGACACGAGCCGGTATTCGCTTTCTAACGGTTAATGACGTCATGGTGATTCATGACGATGCCTTGGGCGGTCACGGCGGCCTTGCCGGAATCCGGGACCTTGGCTTGTTGGAGTCGGCTGTGATGATGCCGCAGGCTGCTTTCGGCGGGAAGTATCTGCATCCAGATATTCCGGCAATGGCAGCGGCATACGTATTTCATATATGTCAGGCGCACGCGTTTCATGATGGCAACAAGCGTTGCGCCGTTCTGGCCGGGCTTATCTTTCTCGATAACAATGCCTACGATGTTACCGCATCCGACGACGATGTGATTGCCCTGGGCCTCGGCGTCGCCAAGGGAAGTTTGAATAAATCCGATGCGACCCTCTGGATGCGTAAATTCTCCCGGCGCGTCAGGGAATAATTTTCTATATTACCGCACCATCCTCGTGAGCTTCTGCCAGGGCATTTCTCAATCGGCAGCGCGGGGATGCCCGTTATTATTGGTAACATCGGGAAGACGGAAATCATGCACGCATGGTGCGATTCACGGCCACGGGATTCCATCCCGATAGCCATCGGGACTGCGTGCAAGTGAAAACCGCCGTTTTTCCATACGTTTTACAAGTTCCGACAGAAACAGGCACACCCTCCTCATCGACGGCACATTGAAGCGTGTAAGTTAACAACCTTTGACCGTCTGCGGATCATTGTATATACTATAAGTAGATATAAATGGAGTACGCCATAATGGCTCAATACATTGCCAAAATATTCATGACTGGTGGTAGCCAGGCGGTGCGGCTACCCAAGGCTCTTCGTCTGCCCGGAACCACGGCGCACGTCCGAAAGGTTGGACGGGGCGTTATACTTGAGCCCATGAACACCAGTACCGCCCGATGGTTTGACGAGTTGGATAAATGCGGGGACGAAGCGTTGTCGGCATCCGGGCGCAAGCAACCTCGCACGCCACGCAGGCACGTTGACCTATGAATTACCTGCTGGATACTAACGCCTGCATTGCGATATTCAATGGCTGGCCCATTGCGGTGCGTGACAATTTGGCGCGGGCGATTGCCCGGAAACACAAAATATACATTTCGACTGTGGTTGCATTTGAACTATGGTATGGCGTCGCCAAGAGCGTTCGGGGGCCGAAGAATGAAGAACGGCTGAAAACGTTTTTCAGCGGGCCGGTGGAATTATTACCCTTTGACGCGGATGATGCCCGATCAGCGGGTATGATTCGCGCCCAGTTGGAAACTCAGGGACGGCCCATCGGGGCGTATGACCTGTTGATTGCTGGCCAGGCATTGCGGCGGGAGATGACGGTGATAACCGCCAACACGCGGGAATTTTCCCGTATCGCCGCCTTGCAGTGGCAGGATTGGGCACGCGAGTAACGCGGTGCGAAATTGCACAATATGCTCCCCATTTCCGGGTAACTAAATTCGGCGGCGCAGGATTCCATAGCGTTCAATATTCGGCTTGCTTCATTAAAAAGTGGGTGCTATTCGTCTCCACCCCTCATGGGGAAGTTTCCTGCTTCGTGTGGCCAATTTCTTGATCTCCGGCGGTGCTTCGCGCAGGTATGCGATGGATTCATCTTTTTGCGCGAGGCGCAACACCGCACGCACACCACGAATCAAATCCGCTAGGGCGTCCACAACCCGCTCTCCCGTCCCGATCTGGTCGGTGCGCAGACTATGGGCAATCCAGCAGTTATCTTCCGTGGAGTGATAAATTACCGCTGTATCTGAAAAATGGTAACCGTTCACGCACGATGTTTTTTGCGTATCCATCACGCGCGGCGGCAGACTGAGCCGCGACCGTAAGGGAGTGGTAACGCCGTGCACGCATGCCGAGTTCGGAAGGCCGAAAGGCCGTGAACGGTTACGAAAAATGGAGGTGTTGCTTTTTCATATTGTCCTTCATATTGCCTTCAGATCCATGCAAAATATAGCTCCGACTGCACGATTTATTATACCGGAGTTTTGGAGAGAAAAATACATAACCCATTTCATAATAACGATTTATATCAATTTTCAACTTCTTGGCACTGG
>JBMFGW010000253.1:0-2718 GCA_049977145.1 Phycisphaerae bacterium | reverse complement strand
TCGGGACAGGTGATTAACAATGTATTTCTGGACCGCTTTCTGATGGAATTAACCATGCGGGATTTGCGGGAAGAGGCTCAGGGAGGGCGTCCGGCGACGGCGCTGCCGGTATCCTACATAAACAATACTCCGTATGGTGGGATTCCGGGGTATTCCAACGCATGGTATTGCGGTTTGGCCGACTTCTACCGGCATACCGGTGCCCTGGGGTATATTCGTTTACAGCACCAACTGATGCTTTCCATGTTGCGGTATATCAAACAAGGTTTCAACCGTAAAAATATTTTTGTCAATAAAAACAAAGGCTGGTGTTTTGTTGACTGGGCGGATCATCTGGGTTTTGGCAATGCGCCGCAATCAATTATCGCCACGGATTTGGATACCTGTTTAGCCGTGCGACGGGCGGTATTTTTGCTTAATGCCATCGGGGATAAGGCCAATGCCGCAAAGTATGCCCGCTGGGATCGACTGATCACCTTGGCAGCGCGGAAATATCTGGTCAATCCCAAGACCCACACCTTCACCAATCTGCGTCAAGTCAATGCCATGGCCATTGACTCACATGTAGCCGACGCCCAACAACGGGCGGCGATTTATGCGCGAATTCTGGGACCCCAATGTCCATCTTGGCAGCAGAAAGCAACTCCTTATTACAATAACTTCGTCCTTTTTTCCCTGGGCCATCTGGGGCATTTTAAGCAAGCCCTTTCGTTTATTCATCTCTACTGGGGGGCGATGATCCAAAGGGGAGCCACAACTTTTTGGGAAAGATTCAGTCCCACTTGGCCCACGCAGCATTTTCACAAAGCGGCCGGTTACGCCATGAGTTTGTGTCATGGCTGGTCCGCTGGCGTGACCAGTTGGTTAACGGAATGTGTCTTAGGCGTACAACCGCAAACCGGCGGTTTTGCTCAAACCGATATTGTGCCGCACCTGGGCGGCTTGAAGTGGGCGCGTGGGCGTGTTCCGACACCACATGGAAATATCCTGTTGCGGGTGGCGGAAGCCGATGGGGGTGAATCCATGGCGCTCACCTTGCCTCCGGATGTACACGCCGTGGTTGGCGTGGTGGGCCGGTCAGTGACAGTAAATGGTACGGCGGCCACGCCCTTCCGGAAAAGCCGCGATCGCTGTTACATCGATTTGGCCGAGGCCGGTGTGTACAAAATAGTTGGCCACAAATAGCCTGGATTAAACTTAAATAAAGGAAAACATTGTATGCCGCAGAAAAATCAGAATAGCAACGGCTTGGTGGATTCGTCTAAGTTAACTCCTTCGCCCCCGGGACGAATTTTGGATCGGCGGCATTTTCTCGGTGGCGTGGCGTTAGCGAGTTTGACGGCGGCCGCCACCGGGGGTACTGGGGTGGTCAGAGCTGCGGAACCGATAAGCGACAACTTCGGCGAACCTTACCTTAATGTCCGCAATTTCGGGGCGCGTGGCGATGGCAAAACCGACGATACCGCCGCCATTCAGAAGTCGCTGGATGTCGCCGGAAAACAGGCTGGTAACGTGGTATTGCTGCCGACGGGTGATTACCTCGTTAAGGGTTCGTTGAACGTTCCGCCGAATGTCACGCTCCAGGGCATATTTCGCGCCCCGGTTGCCGGCGTGGGAGGCGATAACCACTATGCGCCCGGCAATTTGCCACGGTCCGGCAGTTGTCTATTGGCGACAGGTGGTAAAGGAAAACCCGATGGCACACCTTTGATCTCGCTGAATACCAATAGCACCTTGTACGGTGTTAAAATTTTCTATCCCGAACAGACCTGTCCGGAACCGCCGGTGCAATACCCCTGGACTGTCCGCCAGCTTGGTGACAGTGCAGCGCTGGTGAATGTAACAATTCTTAACCCGTGGCAGGCGGTGGATTGCGGCACGGTCACCGGCGGGCGGCACTATATCCACGGCTTGTACGGCCAGCCGCTGAAAACCGGTTTGTTCATCGATAAGTGTGGTGATGTCGGTCGCGTGCAGGACGTACATTTCTGGCCATTCTGGAAAATCACCCCGAAGCTTTCGACCTATACTTCAACTCAAGCCACAGCTTTCCTCATTGGCCGTACTGATTGGGAGTACATGTTCAACTGTTTCGCGATTTGGCATAAAATTGGGTATCACTTTGTGCGTACACCAAACGGGGTTCCCAACGTTGTGCTCACGCAGTGTGGTTCGGACGAAGGGGCGACTGGTACAAAGTCCACTTCCGTACGGGTGGACGGCAACCAGGCACATGCGGGTATTTCCTTTGTAAATGGTCAGTTCATGGGAGCGCCATCCATTGCGGTCGGCACAACGAACGCCGGCCCGGTGAAGTTTACCAATTGTGGATTCTGGGGCGGTCCGCTGACTGACACCATGGTCCTCTTAGAAGGATCCGGTCAGACCACCTTTACGGGCTGCCATTTCATTTCCTGGGCGCAGCAACACAAAAAGGCTCCCGCCATCATGCTGCAGCGCGGCGGGCTGACTCTGACTGGATGTGAATTTATGGATGCCGGTTCGCGGCAAGTTGGCATTGAAAATAGTGCGGCTTCCGCAGTAATTGTTGGCAACCGTATGCGCGGCCTGGTACGAATCAGCAACCAGATTGGTGCGAAGGCCCAAATTGGCCTCAACGCTGCCGACTAAGGAACCGTATGGGCCTGTGACAAAATAAACGTTACGTTTTGGCATTTTTTCCGATAATCGTATAATTCCATTTTGGATGGGTTACAT
>JBMFGW010000252.1:0-2724 GCA_049977145.1 Phycisphaerae bacterium | reverse complement strand
GGATAATGAAACAGGCCGCCGTCGTTCCTGCAAAACAGTAAATAAGGCCGTGAACGGTTACCTATTTTTCTTACGCGGCCATTGTGCGTGAGGAGTTTTTATCATGTTTCATTCATTACTCAAAAGAACCGGAGTTATGGGCATTGTTCTGGCGATCATTGCCATGGCGATATCCGGAAGCAAACCGCTGTTCGCGGCGACTACAGATATGGCAATCAATGTGGCTAGGCCCGGCATCCACGTTTCGCCGAACTTGTGGGGGATATTCTTTGAAGAAATCAATTATGCCGGCCAAGGCGGACTTTATGCCCAGTTGGTGAAAAACGGCACGTTCAAATGGATTGACAATCAAAATCACCCGGCTGGATGGACTTTGGCAACGACTCCGGGCGGCAGCGCCAGCTTATGGGTAGACTCCAATCATGCGATGAATAGTTTCAATCCATTGGCGGCCCGATTGACCGTGCGCTATGGCAGCAGGGCCGGAGCCGTGCAGTTGGTCAACAGCGGCTATTGGGGAATGAACTTCCAAAAAGGGCGCTCCTATAAATTGAGTTTTTACGCCCGAAAAAGCCCCGGCATGGGCAGCAGCGTTACCGCTGAATTGCTTGGCGCAAATGGGACCGTTCTGGGGTTGAAGGTTATCAACGGCATTTCCGGCACCTGGACCAATTTCCACGCCGTGCTGAAAAGTGATGGAAGCGATCCAAGCGGCAAGCTGGCTATTGTGCCCACTGGCCATGGATCCATATATTTTAATGTTGTTAATTTATTTCCTTCCAAAACCTGGCGTGGATTGCCATTGCGGCCCCAACTCGCACGCATGCTGGCTGCATTGCATCCATCGTTTGTGCGGTTTCCCGGCGGCAATTACATTGAAGGCAATTCTCTGGCGGAAGGATTCCTTTGGCAGAAGGCCATTGGGCCGCTGGCGGATCGTCCGGGGCATTGGAATCCGTGGGGTTATTGGGTTACCGATGGACTGGGATATCTGGAATTTCTGGAAATGTGCCAGGAATTGCACGCCAAGCCGCTGTTTGGATTTAACTGCGGTATTTCGCTGGGAGCCACGGATGTTGTTCCCATGAATCAGATGCGGCCATGGGTGAAAAGCGCCATTGACAGCATCAAATTTGCGGATGCTCCAGCGGATAGCAAATGGGGTTCCTTACGCGCGAAATATGGCCATCCCGCACCTTTTCACTTGAATCGTATTGAAATCGGCAATGAGGATTGGTGGAATCTTACCAATTATTACCCTCCCCGCTACAAAGCCATTTACAATGGCCTTATGGCTCAATTCTCCCACCTGAAAACAATTTACACCGGACGCGTGCACTTAAGCAAAGCGCCCATTTATATGGTCGATGATCATTATTACAATACGCCAAGCTGGTTCTGGGCCAACCGCCATTTATATGATCATCGCAGCCGGACCGGCCCGAAGGTGTTCGTGGGTGAATATGCTGTAACGCATAATTGCGGCACCGGTAATTTGCGTGCCGCTTTGGCGGAAGCAGCGTTCATGGGTGGATTGGAACGTAATTCCGATATTGTCCGCATTGCGTCTTATGCACCCTTGTTTGTTAATGTACAGGGCAGCCAATGGCACCCGGATATGATCCGTTTTGACAGTTCCCGTGCGTGCGGAACGGTTTCCTATTATGTGCAACAGATGTATTCAGACAACCGCCCCACCCGAATACTACCGATGGCCATTCGGCACCGGCCCGTGAATGCCGTTAAAGCCACAACATCCGGAGTTGAAATCGGCTTGGGTGCCTGGAATACACAGTCAGAATTCCGCCATATTACGGTAACCGCCGGCGGAAAAACACTGTATCAATCCAACTTCAACTCCGGCAGTTCCGGCTGGAAACCGGTAGCGGGCCAATGGTCGGTGCGGGATGGCAGCTATCAACAGACCGGTGCCGGGACTAATCTTATGACGGTTTTGCAATCCCATCATTTCCCCGCCAACTACACACTGAATGTTCAGGCGCGAAAACTCGGTGGCGCGGAAGGGTTTTTGATTACCTTTAACGTTCGGGGCCTGCACCATTATGTCTGGTGGAATGTCGGCGGCTGGGGTGATACCGCAACCGGCTTTGAACACACCCACGGAACGCAACGGTCCGGGATGGGGTGGAGAAGCGGATTTAAAGTACAAGCCGGGCGATGGTATGATATTCGACTGGTCATTCACGGGGATGGTTTTACCGGCTATGTCGATGGTCGACAGATTCAAACGGAAAGTCTTTCGCACTCCGGTGTACGATTTAGCGCCATTGCCGGCATTAATGTGCCGCAGAAGACGGTCATTGTGAAAGTCATTAATGGAACGCATAAAGCGGTTTCGGCCTCCATTGATCTGCGTGGAGCACCGGCATTAGCCGATC
The DNA here is from genome assembly GCA_049977145.1 of Phycisphaerae bacterium. GTDB lineage: Bacteria > Planctomycetota > Phycisphaerae > WQYP01 > WQYP01 > JAMDCX01. The sequence goes on along the minus strand of JBMFGW010000252.1, from coordinate 325 downwards.
ACGGAACGGCTATTACTCTTACCGCATCCAGTGGCTCGGTGGTAAATTCGCTAAGTGATCCGGATCATGTGGTGCCACATTCAACGCCACTGAGTATCAGCGGCCCAACATTGCGATACACATTCCCTGCGCGTTCGTTTGTGATCCTGAGAATTCCGGAGCAATGAGGGCCTTTTCTAAACGGTTTTTGGCTCTAAGCTCACGGTGAGTCAGGCTGGCCGGAAAGCCGTGAACGGTTACCTCCAATGTAAAGGGAATAAAAACTGGGTTAAGAATCGGAGCGGCGCTGGGGCCCGCCTTGAGGCGCAAATGAGCGACTGTATTT
>JBMFGW010000251.1:0-2730 GCA_049977145.1 Phycisphaerae bacterium | reverse complement strand
GCCAAGTTGTTTTTGCCGCCGGTTCGCCCCAAAAACGCTCATGCGCCGCCCGATTTCCACAACACCCACTTGATTTAGGGGCCAGCCAATCAATAACGACGAACGCCACCTTTTCGCGAGCGCCGATATGCTGCCGGGCAGAAAGAGCCCACCCAGGCCCGTCAACGCGCGGGCTGCGTAGGTGCGGCATGCTTGGCGATTTTCTTTTCCGGGGGTGGCCATGGGTCAGCGGAGGGATCGGGCCTCCAGGTGCCAGCTCGCAGTTCTGCGAGTTGCTTGGGGCAAAATTTTTTCAACTCCATGTTGAGCCACGCCTTATATCCAAAGAGGCCGTAGAGGAAGAATCTCGCGACCTCTGCGTGATTCCGGAATTTCAGGTAAAGCAGCGCGCGGTAGCAGAACGCCTTCCTCTGGGCGGGAGACCAATGTTCCGAGATTCCGAAGAGGTAATTGATTCGTGGAAGCTGTGCCAGGGGATCATGGGGGCCAGCCCGGAGTGCCATCGCCATCGCGTGAAAATATTCTTTCTGTTCGGCCTGCGGCCACGCACCCCTATTCGGGAGTGCCGTTTCAAAGGCCAACTCCACCCAGGCGGGGACGTAATGCGGATCAGCCCTCGTCGCCCGCATTAGTAGCGAGATCGCCTTGGCCCGCACTCGATCCCGTCGGGCAACCGACAGTTACCAGTCCCGTGGAATGTAAGCCAGCCAACGGGCCCAGTGCGTCATTGCCTTAGCCTGAAGCCGGCGCGGCACCGCCACGTGTTCCGCCCGAAGTCGGTCAATCCTCCGCAGGACAGGGGCATAACAGTTCGGTGCCGGCGGCGGTCCCGGTTTGACCGTGGAAGCATCGGTGGAGGCCAACAACTGCTCCGCGCCGGCCACGCCCCCCGTGGGTTTAGCCGCAGACACGGGTCCAGCGATCGCCCAAGCCACCATCACCACGGCCACGCAGACGCGTCCGTCGCCACAAAGTCTCAGTATGACATTCAAAACCATGGCGTCACCGGCGTTAGGGATCCTTTTAGAGGCTTGGAATGCCAATGGGCTGCTTTCCGATAGTCTCCATCATCCACGAATGCTATAACTTTTGACATCCAATAGCAACTGTTTGGACAACGTTTCAACTTCATCAGCAACTCACCACGTCATAAACACATGCATCCGATACTGCTTCACTTTTCCGTCGATGGTGCTGCATGATTTTTGTGTTCCGGCGGTGGCCATGGGTCGGGGCATGGACCGGGTTTCCACTTGCCAGCGTCAAGTAAGGCGAGCTGTTTGGGCTCGTAGTATTTGAGGGCCACTCGGAAGAATCCGTCATCCCACGCTAATGTCGGGATGCCAACGATAGGACCGTTTCGCTTCCGCGTGTTTTTACGATTCATGAATACCAATACTCTGTAACAGAAAGGGGTGGACCATTTTGCCGGCTGAAAGCCGAGATTACCTTTGAACAAGCCCGTTTTTAGTCCATGTCCAAAATACGTGTTCATGATTTCCAAGGCTCGTAATGCATTGGCATATGGGTTCAGGGGATTGGCCCGGATTGCCGCCGCAAGATAGCGGTCAAATACCTGATGGCGGCCGGTGACCATCGTGCGGCGGTGAATGAAGGCCAAAATGGCCCAGCCGGTCGCATAACGTGGGCTGATTGCCACAGCCTGGAGCAGAATAGTTTCTTCTTTCCGGAGATACCATGCGTGGCTATGGGGGCGGTTGTCGAGGGGGCTTAGGCTGCCGAGATAGACCGCATATTGGGCCATCGCTCTCGCCTGCCAAATTTTGGGCAGACTGGCATGATCCTTATCGAGGATATTCAGCACGGGTGCATACGGGTCTGGCCATCCTTGTGTCGGGTAGCCACTGAAGTGTGCCTGCCTATTCACTTTCTTTAGGGTGCGATTCAACAGCGCCACAGCCCGGCGAGCCTTGACCGGTTCACGGACAGCCGCCACTACGATAACAGGCGTCAGTACTATTACCATCCAGGCTACAACCAAGTGGCGTCCGCCAAAAGTAGTATTATATCTCTGAATCATGGTTGCACCGGAGTTACGGGTGTGGTCGGTGGCTCGGGACTCAAGCTGGTCATGTTCACATCATAGGAATCTGCCTGTGGTGGAGCAGCCTCAATATCCGTGATGGGTTCCTGATTTACGACACCATTCGGACCGTATTGGCAACCAGTTCCTTTAGTTGTAAATACCATGGCTGCGAGGGCAGACTTCCATTCGGTATTTGTCGACTCCACGGGGGTATTGACTGGCGCGCTCGAAGTTGCCAACGTCTCCTGAGACACTGAAGTCCCGGCTTCTAAACCAAAATCGGTTGCCGGGATATCGCCAGTGACACTGAGCCCGACCTCGACGCTAACGCTCGTCCCTTCTGTAATGGTTAAAGGTATACTGGTGCCGGCTTGTACTAAATATTGGGGCGGTATTATCGTTGCGGGGTCTGGGGTTCCGGACGGTCCATCCGTTTTACTGGTCCAATCCGTCCTATATTCCTCCTGCAAATTCACAGTTTTTGTACCCGTACCCGTAATATAAGTGGTGGTATCCGTTGCCTCGCACTTAACAATGACTGGTGACCCCGGATACCCGCACCACATATTTAATCCGTAGTTCCCCGCTGAATATGGTTCAATATTTATTCATAAGTTATTGCTGTGTCATGGTTTACGGCAATTGGCGGGGGCTGTTTTCTCTTAAATTTGTACCCATGTAAA
>JBMFGW010000250.1:0-2772 GCA_049977145.1 Phycisphaerae bacterium | reverse complement strand
AGGCTTTTCGGGAAGCCGTCGAAGAGGCAATCAGTGGGTACCGATACGCAAGCCAATTTATCGGAGACCCGAAATACAGCGTTCGGATGACCAAGCGGGCGAGCAGGTGGGCTATCCGGCTGGACGAACTGCGCGAGGGCCTGTCGCAACGGATCAAAAATTCAGCGACGGATGATCCGGTTGGGCTGAAACTGGATGGCTTGCGGCAACGGATTTTTACCGCACTATCCACTGAATCCACGGGGGGCGCCGGGCCGGTTGATCCAGAGCAACCCTTTGGATTCCGACCTCGCGCCGGACGTATGAACAAACAGAAATCAGAAAGCAAAAAGATGGAATTTCTCGCATTGTGTTCCAAGCATAAAACCATGATGAATGACCTGCCAACGGCGGCCAAGAGCGTGGGGATAAGTAAATCCACGGCCCGTCGTTGGTATGAAGACTTCAAAAACGCAAATAGATGAAATAAATGACGCGGAATTGAAACTCGCCGACCTTCACGATAGCCGCATTTTATGCGGCTATTTCATTTTGCGATGACGCGGAATTGAAACTCCGGCCCATAGGTAGAGACTTAAGGAGTCATGCTTATGGAAAAGACGTTGCCTTTTGAGCCTGATGCAGTAGGCCATAATAGCGCACCATACTGGGGCGCGGTACTCGCACAGGCTGTGCGTGACCGCGACGACACACGCGCTCAGACCGCACGAGCCGAGCTGCGCCGCCTGCGGTGCAATCTTGCATGGCGGCCGCGCCGCACACTGGGGCCGGAGGGCCAGCGATGAAATATCTCACCTCAAAAGACCTGGCAGAAATGCTTTCGACAAGCACCAGAAGCGTTTGGCGCATGGTGGCAACCGGCAGAATTCCGAAGCCAATTTACCTCGGTTCCAAGTCTCCGCGGTGGCGATTGTCTGATGTTGAAGCCGCAATCGCATTGATGGAGTCACGAAAATGAATCTCACCGAAAACGAAATCATCTCCCGCTGGGCCACACTGACCGGCACTGCGCCCAAGCGCGTGGGCAAAGAATGGCGCGGTTTGTGTCCTATCCACGAGGTTGACGGGATGCCGCACAATCCAAGTTGCGACATGACATTCACCGAGGGCAAAGCCTTGTGGTCGTGCCGTTCACGTGGATGCGATTCCAGCCAAATCAATGCTGCGGTCGTGGGACGCGACTATACGCCGTCCAGCAGTAGTCACACATACACCCCACCGAGGCCTAAGGCCTCCGCGAAACCACCGACCCTATATCCGACCGCCGAGGCGGCTATTGCAGCGATGACGCCTGCCGGATACACATTGACCTCTGTATGGACATACTCCGATCCGCTGCGCCCCGATTATGCGAGGATCGCGCGGTTCGACGGCCCCGGCGGCAAAAAATACCGGCCATTTTCCAGGCAGGCTACAGGCGGCTGGGTATGTGCCGACCCGTCACGATGGACACCATACCGGGCCGACGTTATTTCCCGCGACAACCCGAAAATGGTTGTAGTTTGTGAAGGCGAAAAGGCCGCCGATCAGGCGGTTCGGCTGAGCTTTGCCGCCACCACTTCAGCCCACGGAAGCAATTCGGCACACAAGACGGACTGGGGATTGTTGGCCGGTAAACAGGCCGTGGTATTTCCTGATGCCGATCCGCCCGGTGAAAAGTATACCGAGACTGTCGCCGGTATCCTCCATGGCCTTGGCTGCGCGGTAAAGATCGTCCGCCTACCGGGCCTGCCGGTGGGGGGCGACATTGTGGATTTCGTGGCCGGCGCGAAAGCTAAGTGCGTGCCGCCAGAGAGAATCTACTCAGATATTTTGGCGCTGGTGGACAAAGCCGAGTATTGGAAGCCTGCCACGGATGCTGCCACTGAAGCCGATGATGCGCCCGAGCCTGCACCAGAGCGGCAACCGCGGCCAGCGGGTGGCTCAACAATCCAACTAACCGATGTGGGCAATGGGATTCGCCTGGCTCAACGGCATGGCGACAAAATCCGATACGTCGCCGGTATCGGCTGGCATATCTGGGATGGTGTAAGGTGGCGGCTGGATGAAACCCAAGAGATACAGAGGTTAGCCAAAGAGACCTGCCGCGATATGCTCGCAGAGTCCAGCAAAGTAGATGATTCGCGCGATCGGGAGGCGTTGGCAAAACACGCATTGGCCAGCGAGGGAAATTTCAGGCTTCAGGCGATGATCAGCATGGCCGCATCCGAGGACGGCATCGCAATTCGCGCGGCAGAAATGGATGCCGACCCGTGGCTCTTGAATTTGAAAAATGGAATTGTGGATTTGCGGGATGGAACACTCCACCCGCATCAGCCTGAATTTTTAATGACGAAATTGGCTCCAGTGGTCTATGACCCGAAGGCAACGTGTCCGCGATTTGACCAGTTTCTAAACGAGATTTTTGATAGCAACATGGACCTGCTGCAATTCGTGATAACACTCCTTGGCATGTGTCTGACCGGCGATATTACCGTGCAAATTCTTCCTATCTTTTGGGGCGAAGGTCAAAACGGGAAATCAACACTGATCGGCGTGGTCATGCACATCATGGGCGATTATGCCGGGCTTGCCCCCGATACGCTTCTCATGGTTGGCAAGCACGATGAACACCCTTGTGAACTGGCTGACATGCAGGGATTGCGGTTGGTCGTGGCATCGGAAACCGAATCCGCCGGACGCCTGAAAATTCAGCTCATCAAACGCCTGACTGGCGACCCCACGATAAAGGCACGCCGGATGCGAGAAAACTACTATGAGTTTCCACGAACG
>JBMFGW010000249.1:0-2837 GCA_049977145.1 Phycisphaerae bacterium | reverse complement strand
CCACTCCCTTACGGTCGCGGCTCGGCCTGCCGTTATGCGTGGTAGGTACGCCAAAAACATCGTGCGTGAACGGTTACCACGCAGGCCATCAGCACGTATGTTACCACCGGGGTATTTAACGGTTCCACTTTAAGCCTCAGCGCATTTCTGCCTTTGCAGCAGCCTGCTGGTAGTGTCGGACCCTATATCCAGAAACCGGGTATGACCACCGGAACTTCCCGTTGGGGGGACTACAGCACAATATGGGCGGATCCCACCAACCCCAAGGATTTCTGGATTTTCCAGGAATTGCCTGATGGCACTAATCCCAACCAGTGGGATACGTGGATAACGGAAATTGACCCGCCATTTATTGCCGCGGCCAGCGCGGTACCCGAACCGGGTGCATTGCCACTATTATTCCTTGGCGCGGCCCCGCTGCTGCTGACGCTGCGCCGGCGGAAGCTGGGGAGTTAAATTGTTATATCCACACTTGGGTCGAAGGTAATAATGGTGTTCGTGGCGGGGCAGGTCTGTCAATCGTATCTTGGCCATAATACCAAGTTCCACCGCCGCCATAGGCGGCGGCTATATGGGTTAATGGCAAAAATGAAAATCACGTAGCCCCCGGCTCTGCCGGTGGTGGGGCGTGGCAATTTTTCCGGGCGGCCTTAAAAGCTCCGCACAATATGGCCCAATTATGGCCATGGCAAGACTGTTTTCTGAATAAAAGCGGGTGAGGACACCCGCGCTCCCAGCGGTGCCCGGAAAAATTGCCACACCCCGGTGGTGCAACCCACGATAACGTAAGACCGCCCAAACCACCGGCGGCATTGACCCTTTCGATTCGGACCACATTTATGGCCGAATCAGCATGTCACGCAATGATTCTGTTCCCGGTGTTTCACCGCCGCCACAGGCGGCGGCTATATCGGCGTCTATTCCGCAATTGGGCCGACGGGCAGTAGTTGGGCTGGCGCGATTTCGGACATAAATTCCCCGAATGGCATGCCATCGGGGGCCAGCGGTTTGAAGAACTTCACTTCAATTGCCGCAAACTCACTGGGGGTAATACCCATCTGATAGATAGCCTCGGTAAGATTTTGCAAAGAGGCCAGATAACTTGCCGCTTGCTTGAATATCTTACTTTGCGCGCGATTTCGATCCGCAAACTGCAGGAAGGTTTCGTTGCTGGGCGATGCTCCGAGGGAATCCTGGTACAGGCTGTACGCCAAGGACAGTGTATTGTGAATATCACGATGCCGTCCCGCCACTTCATACCATGTTGGCCGGGTGAACCAGCCGCTGGGTGAATAGGGGGAGTAATTCGCCGGCACTTCAAAGCTAAACAGTTTGTGGTAGGCATTGAGGAACTGCCGGATTGAAACCGGTGTGAACTGTGCGGCCGGGAACGATGCGCTCAACTGATTACCAGTGCCTTGGAGCGACGCTTCAAACACGTTCGTACCGGCCATACGGGAAAGTATCTGCGAGGCTGAAGAAAATTCAGCATTGATACCTACGCCATGCAGCACGCTTTGGTCCCAGTAACCGATGGAAGCCGGCAGCGCCGAAGCGGAGGCTACCGCAGGCGAAGATGGGGAAGTCGGCACCAATTCATATTGCGCTGCGATATTTCCCGAAGCCTGCGGCGGCAGCAGCGGGGCGACGTTCTGCACAAAAACCTGAATATACTGGGCATAAGGCCCGGTCGGTGGCAGAGCCAGTATTGTACCGTGGTAACTTATCAAACCAGCCGGAATCGGCTGGCCCGCGAACGGAGTACCCGCACCATAGGTGCCGATCGTATATCCTGGTACACTGCCAGCGCCACTTACATCGGCGAACCGCGGCGGATTGAATGTACCGGTTCCACCCGGCGGTGTGATGGTAGTGGGAGCAACATTAAAAGTAATTAAATTATTGGCGACATAACTGGTGCCATCGGTCGCGGGCGAAACACCGGAATCCAGCGATCCCAGATTGGTCAGGATCTGGCCTGGATTTCGCAACAGAATGTCAATGGCGGAAGCGTTGACACTAATGGTGTTAAGGGAATAAAGATCCCCAAGAGTTGCGGTACCCGCAGGTGCGTCCATGGTCAACGAACCCAAGCTGGTGTAGCGTTCATTTTGGCCCATAGTAATGTTACCGGTAAGCGCATCGATCACTACAGAGCCGGAGCTGGTAATGGATGCCACGCTGGGAACATTGACGCGGCCAGCGGGTGAAAGATTAATATAGCCGCTATCTGAGGTTAAATTCGCGTTGATCGCCAAAATGCCGTTGGGGCGATAGTCACCTGAACCCGCCCCACCAAGGTATGTTCCAGCATTGGGTTGCAGGATGATATTACCAATGGTAGTGATGGCTTGATTGACGATGACGCCACCGGTGGTAACGCCCGATCCGGTTCCAGCATCAGCTAAGACACTGTAAAGCGGGGCTGATTGTCCGAGTGCACCGTTAAATGTTATACCGCCGCTGAGGGTATTAACCGCCAGTGCGAAATCACCATTCATGGTTCCTAAAGCCAAGGCACCGAGTGAATTCACCGTCAGATTGGCTTCGGGGCCCGTCGTGCCGGTATAGGTACCGGTGAACGCCAAGCTACCGGCCAGATTGACCGTTCCCGTTGGTGTACCGGGATTAAAGGTGACATCCAGCGGGTTGGCATTGCCACTAAGGGTAAATAGCAGACTACCGGAAGAAGTTTGTGTTAAATTTCCTGCAGCGGTTAAGATAATCGCCCCCGGAGTACCAGTACCCGTTCCCGGCCCTTGACTGTTGAAAGTATCCGTGCCCGATAGGAGCAGCGTACCGAGCGAGTTAACGGTAATCGTTCCGCCGTTATCGGT
>JBMFGW010000248.1:0-2901 GCA_049977145.1 Phycisphaerae bacterium | reverse complement strand
GGGCTGACATTGCTTCCCCACGGGCCACCACCGTAGGGCGCTACGACGTTCGCGTGGGACCAGTTGGCATCATCAAATTGCGGTTTGATCCACGCCGTCCCGGTCGGAACACTGTACGCCACCCGCCAATCCCTGTTGCTCAGGCAGAGCGTTTTGGTACCGGCGATTATCCAGACCAACACACCAGCCCATGCTGTGTCATTTTTCGCGCGGATGGCGATGGTATTGTTACCTTGATGCAATAATGCCGCCACTACCAGTTTGCGGGCACGCCGCCACACTTCATTGTGCTTGTGAAACGTGCTGGTTACTTCCTTTCCATTAAGAAATACTTCCAAATGGTCATCCGCAGTTGCATAGAGCACCGCCTGCCGGGGCACGGTTTTAAGTTTGAAGGAATGACGCAGATAAATAATCTGATTATTACGGGTTTGGGCCGCCCATATCCAAGATGGAATAACGGGGAGATGCGGCACCGTTACGGGCCGGGGGATCCCGTATGTTGGATCCACGGTGGGAGGTCGATCGGCCCAAGATTGGCCAACTGAAACAGCCATGGCCGGCGGCCCAAAAACTAATCCTGAGAACAATACAATCGCGGCGACAACGCCCCGGGCGTGGCGAAGGCCCGGCAATACAAAACACCGGCGAAACAAGCAACGGAACTTTGAGAAGGCGAGATACATCAATGACAATCCTTATATAATAGAATACGAAATGACCCCAATAATCCTAATGAACTTCCGCCAAAACGGCAAAGTGGGCGGGCTTTGAAACCCTGATTTTCGTTGGAGCAATGGGCGCGGTTTACCCGCTAAGGCGGGCCGCACGACTACTAATCACCACCCTTGGTACGCGATGTTAACCCAACTGAAACGTACCTTGATGTTGGACATCGGCACCCACCGCACCGACCCATCGTTGTACATTTCATGTTCGCCGGCGGGTAGAGCGTTGCCCAGCCCCTCATCGACGTAGTTAGAAGCAGCTTGCCCGGCGGGGACAAGAGTCCCGACTAGCCCCTGTGTCGGGGGCACGCCTATGAACGCGCCTGCAAAAAGGGCATTATCGGTGACCAATAGAGTGCCACTGTCGGATTGTGGATTCAGTGCCGGCACATGCAGCGGGTCGGGATTGTATCGCCCCACCGGGCCACCACCAAACTGGGATTGCATATCTGCCGCCCAAGGCACTGTGTCATCATTACCGGGTACCATTGCGGAGAGGTCATAACTTGGGCTGTAGTCCTCCCCCTCGTCGGCCCAGTAGCTTAGGCCTACGGCACCCGCCCAACTGACGCAGTTCCCTTGAGGATTGTAATTGGATGGCGGGAACTGGGAAATTTGAGTGATCCCGCTATTGGAATCAGGGCTAAAAAGCAGGCTGACTCCGGCTGGCGTGGGCGGCAGCTCCCCGGCCTGCGGATTGATGATGGGCTGATTGGTAACATAACCGTAGGAAGACACGTAAAGCGCGGATAGGCCCGCCAATGGTTCGTAATTTTGGTTCCACGTAGGCCCATCATTGAAATTACCAAAGTTGAAGTTCGCAGTGTTCGCTAGTGGATATTGCCCGCGGTAATCATCGGCGTATTCGTGCAGGGCAATACCGATCTGCCGCATATTAGACGCTCCCTGTATGCGTAACGCCAACTGTTTGGCTCGTGCCAGTGCCGGCAGCAATAGCGCGATGAGAATGGCGATGATGCTGATCACCACCAGAAGTTCAATTAAGGTAAATGCATTTCGACGTTTCATAAAAAGACTCCTTATCCGAGTGTTCAGTGTGAAGTTTTCAGCTGGCGGTTGAAAAAAGAAGGGCCGAGAGTTTTTATCTCACCGGCCCTTCCGTTGTCATCCAGTATGGGCGGTTCTCAAGTCTGCACGGTGTAAACCACTTCGTCGCGCCGTCAAACCGTCTTCCGGCGTTTCAGCAACAGCAGTCCCAATCCACCCGCCGCCACTAGGCCGAGAGTAGCCGGTTCGGGAACGGAATTCGCCAGCGTAAAATCCTGCACCGTTCCAGAAATGGCATTGGTGCCAAATCCGACAAGGTTGATCGTCGGATTCGGCGTGGATCCGCCATAGGTGAACGTTTGGAAGTTAGTCTCGCCGGAAACTCCGATCTCACTAAAACTGGTGGTCCAGTCGGCTTGGGTGGTGTTGAGCACGATCGACCACGTTGTATAACCCGGGTTGTTGGGAGAGGTTGGACCGTTGGCACTTCCTCCGTCACCATTGAAAACCTGACTGCCCCGGTTATCGCGTTCGAGGACCATGACGGACGCCACGGCATCCGGCGCGCTACCGACACTTGAAGCGCTTGATGGAAAAAATCCGAGCGCCAGCCAGTTGGTGGTTGTGCCCGGCGTGGGATTCAGACTCGCCGCCAGGGTGTAGATATTGCCGCTCACGGGTGTGAAGGGCAAATAGGCCATCGAGCTTGTTGACGTAAGACTGGCGTACCCACCGGAGGTGGTGATCGAACTGCCAGCGATCCAAGTTGCGCCGGCGGTATCGTTGGGCGACGGCGTTGATCCGTTTAACGAGCCGGTGCGATTGAAGCTGTCCTGATAAATAATGCCGGCTGAAGCCGCACTGGCCGTCATGCCCAGCATAGCGAAAGCCGTGCCGACTATGGCCGCCTTGGCGGTAACAGAAGAAACGTGACAACCACGACATATTGATGAACGATTGGAAAACATATTGGACTCCTTCCGCTCCATATTGGAGCTGTATGAATTGCCCATTGGCCGAATGGACGACGGTCTGCCGCAACCATCTGCGGCGAATTTGACGATACTGAATTTTGTGCTCATACTCTTTTTCCTTATATAAGCAACCACTTTGCTCTCCCACTTCATGCCAACCACAACGGTTGGCAAATCTGAAGTTGAGAGCT
>JBMFGW010000247.1:0-2930 GCA_049977145.1 Phycisphaerae bacterium | reverse complement strand
TACGCTTCCAGTTCGGCAATGCGTTGTTGGTAGACTTGCTCGGTAAATACATCCATGTTGTTTCGACCAATCCGTTGTTCTGTTTTCATTATCGGACGGATTATGTGGAACACTTAAATCTTATACCAAACTTTATCATAGAAATACATTTGATTTTGTCCTGGAGGGGAGGGTATAATTTGTTTTCATGGTCAGGCTCGTGGTGAGCTTGGCGGGCCGAAAGGCCGTGAACGGTTACCCGAGCGACAGTCCCAACACCGATCCGGGTGCCGTCGCAAATGGTCCTGTCGGTAAAATTGTGGTGGCTGATCACGCGACAATGTGGTTCATGTACAAACCCGCCGCTGTTGGATCGATATGGATACCAATTGACTCGGTCAACTGGAACTGGGGCGGCACGGAAACGCTCAGCAACGGGGCTTGGGCGCTTACCGGCGGTACGTGGGCGCAGAACCCTGGCGGAACAGCCACGAACACGTTCCCCGTGTGGGACGGCTACGTCAACCATACGCCGACGCCGGTACCATAACTCGAATTTCGGCACCCCCTAAAGGGGAACAACGTTACAGGAGACAAAATAAATGCTACGTGAACACGGATGTGGTAAATGCGGGCAATTGGGAGGGTTGAGACTGCGGCGGAGGCACGTCTACGCGCCCCTCGCTGCAGCCGCCCTCGCAGTCTTCGTCGGCCAACGCTCCCGAGCTTGGGCGGCACCGGGCTTGCCGCCCAAATTGCAAACCCCAGCTTGGGCAGCACCACACGTTCCGCCCAAGCCGATGCAATCGGTTGCCGATCAGGGCGCACGAATTCAAATCTCATCCTCCCGGAGACTTGCGTCGGGAAGCGCGGTGCCGGTCAAAATTATGGTTAGCAACCACGGCGTACGGCCGATCTTTATTCCGGTGGGGCCGATGTTTACTTCTTGGATTGACTTTCCTGGTACTTGGTGCTGGGGGCCGTCGGCGCGGTCGGGAGCAATATTGTTTCGATGGGTACGGGAGGGATATCGCCGACCACAGCCCGGTTCGGCGGCTCGCATTTTGGTTGCCCCAGGCCGACGGTATCCGGCGCAACCAATCAATCTCTCGCGTATCTTCGATTTAACCATCCCCGGCCAGTATGAGGCTCAGCTTGCCGGCATGGGGATGATCAGCAACGTGATCAGATTCCGGGTGTTGCCGCCGAATAACAAACCCACCGGCCCGGCCATCGCATGGTACGACGGGAAGGTGCCAAGGTTTACCATGGTATGGGGGGCCATCCGCCATGGCCTGCAAATGGGCACCTAGTGAAATTTAATCCCAACGGCAGCCAAGAGGTCCGCGTCCATTTGTTTTTCCGCAATGTGGCCCACAACGCCCGGACGATCCGACTGACCGGCAACCCCGAAGTGGACTTAGCGCATTGCCGCACGGTAGGTCCCTATTTTGGCAAAGGCGCTCGCCTGGGCTCGCTTTACCGCCGAATCAACAATCGGCCTGCGCCGATGACGGCCTACGGCAAGCGGATGGCAAAGGAAAATCTGACCGCCGGGCATCGGCGCGCCTATACGCTTGGGGCCGGAAAACTCTACGAATACTGGCGGCCGCTGCTGTTGAACCGCAGGTATGATCTGTCGATTCCTGGGCCGTACAAGTTTTCGACGCGTCTGACCGGCACCCATCTTCGCAGTGGCACGATGACCATTTACGTCGGAGTGCAGCCGCGGGCGTATAACATGCTCCTGTTTAACCGCTGGCTGGCTGCTTGGAAAAAGAAACACGGGGTCAAGTAGTGGGGATGCGGGCGAAATCGGCCTACGTATTGGATCCCGCGTCCAGCCGTGCGGTGCAGGCGACGTAGACGACAACAGTGCTCATCTGAAGGTCCGGCGGGAGTGTTCAGACGTTGGAAATAGGCGATCACTATTCGGGAGAACTTGGACAAGGAGAACGTGAAAATGGACCGGCCTGAGCTAATCGCATTCTCAATGAAAGAACGCCGACGTGATAGGCGCATAAGTGCCGCGTGGCTTGCCATACTGTTGGCCCTGATTTGCATGCTTGCCGTGGCCGTTAAGGTTGCCTCTGCTTCGCTAACCTACGCGGGCCCGGTAACCGTAACGGCAAACATGAGTCCCTTTTCGCCCAATCCAGTCAAGGTTAACAGTTCCGCCACCTCAAGCCTGTCGGCCAGTTACACGCCGCCATCGGGTGTTTCCGAAGGTGATTTATCCGCACAGTATGACTGGTCGGTGCAAGTCCAATACAAGGCGCTGGGGGCCGACTCCTTTGGCTCGCCGCCATCCGGAAGCTATACTGATTCCATCAGCCCAACGCAGCCGTCGACAAGTTCAGGCGCGACGCTGACTTTCAATCCATTGATTGCAGGGTATTGGCAGGTTTCGGCTTCCTGTGGCGTGACAGTGACGGATACCAAAACCAATCAATATTGGAGCGGCAGCGCCAATGCCGGGCCGGAGGATTTGACGAGTTATACCCTGGACATCACCTACACCGGGCCGGTGGCTGGCGGCAGCTCCGACAGCGGCACCGTGGTCACCAATAAGACAACCGCACTCCACGCCGGATGGCCGATTGAGTTGGGCGTTCAACTCGCCCCAGCGGATTTATCAAAGACTTTTAGCTGGAGCATCGACGGCGCGGGCGGAAACGGTTCGGCGGCGATCGGTGGCTACACAAGCTCGACGAGCGATGCCCAGGTAAACGCTTTAGACCCCGCGAATGCTACAGGCAGTACCTTCGGGCCGTATTATTATGTCGCACCGGGAACCCACAAGGCCAGCGTGAAGCCAGCAGGAACGAGCATCGCCGCCGTACTTACCAATTTTGGCATAACGAGGCCGGATGGCAATTTAGACGCGGAATACGAGGCAAACACCGATATCACATACTTCAGTAACGGGGCGGGAATGTCGATCGGGGGCC
>JBMFGW010000246.1:0-2932 GCA_049977145.1 Phycisphaerae bacterium | reverse complement strand
GGGTTGAATGTAGCAAGTGCATTACGCCGGAAAGGCCGTAAATCAACGATTTTCGCTCATCACGGCGGGAAGTCAGGCTAAGGTCTAGGAGCCCGTCCAAGTAATCGCCGGGTTGCAACGGCATGATTTTGGGCACGCATCAAGAAGCGGCGACGATGGCGCAGCTGGCGAAGATGCTGCGTCGAGGAGCCACGCCGCAGAAGAGGGCCAAAAGGCGTGCCGCCCCGCGGGAAAAGCCCAAACTGTCCCATCTGCTTTGCTGTCGGATCTCGCAGCGCGGCCTGCGGGCCGCGAGAGCCCCGATCGTCGGCTCCCTGCCGAATCGGCATTTCGGCTTCCAACCCTCGGCACTGGAGTGGCGAACGGCAAGGGGGCCAAATTGTGGCGGCGGCAACGCGCCCCTGCACCAATGCGATCCGGCCAGTTGGTCTGCCCAGATTAGAATCCCGCGCTGCTGCATGGTTTGCAATCCCGTCTGTGGCCATAGCACTGGCCAGACGCACCATCCCACTCTCATCCCACCTACCGCAAAACTGCGTCGGATTGATTGGCTGTCGGTACCGGATGCAACTTTTAGCGATAAAATTCCAACCCGTAGGCCTTGAAGCCCGGAGAAAGCTCCGACATAGGCTTCCACACCACCGAGCCATCGTTGTATCCGATATTGGCCCCATCCGGCATGCCGTTGCTTCCGAGATGGTTACTGTATACGCCTGGGCCCCAAACGCTGTTAACGTTGAAGAAGCCATTCTGGGAGGTGACCATATCGCTGAACAAAATAGTGCTCGAGGGACTGGTCGGAGTTTGGGTGAAAAGGCCATCCGCAGGGTTCTGATAGTTGTGGTTTGTAACTTGGAGCGTGACGGGATTGATCCATGTGCCATATTGCTGAACGGTCGAGCCCAGCACACCGTTGGGTCGCTGGTACCAATACATGTAATCGGTATACACTCCCCACCAAGCGCCTAGCGCGTTCATCTGTATTGGCCATTCTGGCGAATCAGCGTTAAAACGCTTCCGGTTCGGTATCACCTTTTGGAAATGAGCGAGCGTGTTTGGTAGATACGCCGGGTAGCCTTCGCCGAAACCGCTGACTGCGATCGAACTGTTCGGTGCCAGCGGGGGAGCCGGGTCCGGGCAGTACATAAATGCAGGGTCGAGCAATATACCCTCGACGTACAACGCCGCTGGTCCAAATGCTGGGTACATATCGCTGCCGCGTGCATAATAGCCCAGCCCACCCAGCGGGTAACTGTCCGGAAAGGCTTTAGGGTATTGGTTTTTCTGCATTTGGGCGTATTCTAAGCACCCTTGAGTCAGAGATTGTATATTCGAGGAGCAAACCGTGCGCAACGCGATTTTGCGAGCCTTGGCCAGTGCTGGCAGTAACAACGAAATCAGCAACGCGATGATGGAAATAACTACCAGCAACTCCACAAGCGTAAAACCACGACTGCGAATAATTCCTCGTGTCAACATGTCACACCACCTTTTCATATCGCATATCGTGCAACCAATGACTTACACCGCCACACTTGCAACGATATAGCCAAAAATCAATCTATTCCCGCTGCTCGCTAACCGACATTGGATTAGCATTGCACCTGTGCCTCGAGGCTGCAAGCCGTGCAAGCACCGCCTGCAGCCCAGACACAAGTACCATCATTAGGCATTCTTACGCCGCTTGATCAACAGCAAACCCAAGCCGCCAAGAGCAAACAGCCCCAGTGTGGCTGGCTCAGGGGTTACCAGCTGAAAGCCATTGAAATCAGCCCCGTTGGTTGGTGAGACGGTGTTCGGGGCGTCGCTCACGTTGATGTCACCATTCGTGTCGGCGGTCGTAGTCCCCTCAACATATGTGATGCCGAGGTCGCTGGTAGGGATTGTGGTCGAAGTGGCGGTGGACTTCTGTGTCTTAGAGCCGGTCTGGCCGAAGGATACATCGTTGACCGTGAACGAACCTCCTTGCCCATTGGCCAAGCCGCCATCGCTGCTGTACAGATATAGATCGTAGGAGAACCCAGGAGTAAGCCCCGCAATTGTGAAAGTGAACGGGGTGGTGCCGTCCATGAACAGGTAATTGTCCAACAGCGCGTTCGTGACAGCCGGACCCGGCTCCCCGCGCATACCATTCGCTAGAATAGTGTTCTCGAGGGTGACGGATGTGGGATTGCCCTGGGAATCTACCAAGCTCGTGGCGGTCTTGGTGCCTGGATTGCTTTGGTTCCAGACGGTCCCAGTGTCCGGTGCCGCACCCGTTCCGGTGTAAACACTATACGTTGCGTTTGTGTTATTGATCTTCGCCGGATACTGGACGTTAATAACATCCGCAGAGACGGTGGAAACCACGGCGATTGAGCCAGCAACCGCAATGGCCGCCAAGAGGAAATAGTGACAGCCCGAATTGAAAGACTTGGTACCCATAAACGACTCCTTCTGCTCCATATTGGAGCTGTGTGAACTGTCCATTGGCCGAATGGACGACGGTTTGCCGCAACCATCTGCGGCGGATATAACGATACTTGTTTTGCTACTCATAGTAGCCTCCTAAAAAAGGAATAACTTTGCTCTCCCACTCCATGCCCACCACAACGGTTGGCAAATCTGAAGTTGAGAGCTCCCTGCAAAAACCCAAGTCGGCCCGCCTTGGCCAACCTATCAGAAAAACGTTCCCTCTCAATAACCTCTTTTCTCCAATACTCATGCCGCCAATCGGCATGGCCGCAATCGCCCATGCGAGGCCAATGTCTTCATACCAGAGATAACACGGTCACCGGATGCCGTGATAACCCCGTCAACTTCCACATCGCATACGTGCTTGGAACCTGAAACACCCATTTCAGAGCCAATGAACGTCAACTTATCTTTCGACCGTACCATACCAAAATCTCTCCGCCTTGGACTGAATAATGAGAATCATCCAAGAACTAAT
>JBMFGW010000245.1:0-3004 GCA_049977145.1 Phycisphaerae bacterium | reverse complement strand
CCCTGGGCTTGCACCTGCTTACGCATCTGCGGTTTGATGGAATGGCCTTCCCATACGCCAAAAGTTTTGAATGGTGCGCTGAACTTCATTACAAAATAAACCGTTACCGGCAGGTTGGTACCCACTATTGTTACGCTGGTAACCGATCCGGTTACGGTATGGTCGTTGATAATATGAATATTGGACGCGAGAGTGGTGTTGGCAGCATGGCTGATGGGGATTAACACATTGCCCTGTTTGCCGGCTGGGAATGTAAATTTTGCCATACCGCAACGGGTGGTCGCGGTAAATTGCGCGTTAATACCCCATGTTTTCATAAACACACGGTAGTAACCGGGCGAGGCGGCTTCCTGCTGGTGGCTGAAATCAAAGCCGTACTGCTTTGGCTGCACCTTCACTGCTCCGGTGGTGGCGGTAAAAAACACATCCCCATAATTGGGACATCCGCAGCCGCTCATGTGAGTCATGCTGAACCCGTTGATATGATGCTGTCCGTAGACGTAGAATCCACTGGCATCCATGTCCGAACTTAATTCCACCATGCCGAAAGGTGCAATCGCCCCCGGAACAATGTTGCCACCCGCCGCTGTGCCCACAAAGGGATTCACCAATGATGCCAGATTAGCGCTGCGAGTTGTGCCGCAGACCAGCCAAATAGCCACCGAAATAATCACAGAACTCAATACTGGAGGGCGATGATCGCCGGATAAGTGTTGTCGTAGCATAAAAACTCCTCAAGCCATGACTATGGATGCGACACCGCATAGGTCGCCATTGTCCCGCTTGCTCCCCGACTGTCAAATAGCAGCCATTTGGTGAATTTATTTATTTCACCGCGGGTGCGGTCCGCAGAGTCCCCGAAATAACGCTTAGCCCCGCCAATTGTAATGCCACGGAAACGGATCCCTGCGGTCGATGATCTCGCGCGCCCGGCCGGTAATCCCGGTTTTCCGTTTCCAGGCCCACATACATTGAGGTCAATCTCCAATTTTTCAGGTTTTGCACCTGCCCCGCAAACCGTAGGCGGTAATATGTCCCACCGGCCTGGCGACAGGGCGGCGGCTTCGCCGCCAAAACTTCGCGGAGAAATAACCCCAAGTTGTAACGTAAATAGTGGAGAGGCCCACGGTCTGACCGAAAGCGAAATGGATATCCTCCTGGCGGCGCGAGGTCAAAGTCGAGCACCGCTCCCGCCGGCGTCCACGCGCCTTGCTCATCGGTAATTCCCCCTGTCCTTCCCATCCAGTTGCGGCTGTCCGCCAAGTGGATTTGCATAAAAAGCGTAATGCGATGCCCCGGGTTACGGCTATGGAATTTCAGGATGAAACCCGAGAACACTTGGGCGAGTACTGCTCCACTTTTTTCGGCTGTGGTGTTGTAGTAGTGAATACGGGCTTGGGCAATTTTAGCCCAGAAGTTGTAAACCAGGTGGTGATTCATGGTAATGCCGCCACCAATCGGTTTGGCCGAGAGAAACAGATTGGCACCACCGTTGGGCAAAAGGGGGCCATCTTTTTCAAATAGTTCATACACCCACCGATGGGTCTTGTGATCGCGGTAGATGGCCAGATGGCTTTTATGATTTGGTGTGGTAAAGGCGTATGCGGGAATACCCAATCGGGAGTCCCGCAGGTTCCGGTCATTTCTAACCAACTCCCGCGCATTGAGTATCTCCC
Source organism: Phycisphaerae bacterium (assembly GCA_049977145.1). Classification (GTDB taxonomy): domain Bacteria; phylum Planctomycetota; class Phycisphaerae; order WQYP01; family WQYP01; genus JAMDCX01. The sequence continues at coordinate 1,328 of JBMFGW010000245.1, read as the reverse complement.
GGCGATGCCACATCGTAACGGTCCATCCGGAAAGCGGGCCAGGAATGGCCGGTAAATAGGGAGATATCCCGGCTATATCCACACCGTTTACTCGCGTTCCAAGATTGAAATTCATGCGTGGATTGGTGAAGCCAAGGTTAGGAAACACACTTCCTGACGTGCCGCCAGCTCCAGCATACACCGTAAACGCTAAAAGTGTTGTTATCATGGCACCTGTCAGCACAAACAGTCGCCGATTAATGAAGACAATTTTCGATTGCCGAGGGTTATGACTGGCCGCCATACGGATGCGGTTGAAGGTAAGATTTAAGTACATTTAGGAATCTCGTCGCCAAGAGCTAGAAAATTTCAGTCGAATGCATGTTTGGGAAGCCTGTCCAGACACGCCGCAAATGGCAGCCAGCCGGACGCCCCGCCGTCGGGGACAATTCATTGGTGAAGTACACGTTATCCTCTCCCATCTGGAAATAATCGCACTGGGAATCTGTCCAAGTAATGGCCAGCACCGCGATGGAGCATTTCAGACCTACTCCGCAGGGCGGCGTAGGTTTTGCCCCCTGCGGCAAGGCTCCTCGCTGCACCATCTTCGTAAGGTACACCACACGCCGCCGCTTCATGATGGAGATAAAAATCACACCGTTACAGCCCGGCGGTTACTTGGGCAGGCTCCTACGTAGGGATGCAAAATGAATCATTCGTTGTGTCGACGAAATAAATTGCCCATGCCACGGTATCGGCCACAATCGTGATAGTGTAAATCGTTCTGCGTTTCTACTTGGAAGGCGCTGATTACGGCTCATAACTGGAATAGCCCCCTTGGCCTGGAAAATCTGGATTAATTATATTAAGAATGCGGAGTCCGGTCGTACCAGTGCTCCCCGGAGACTCTGCCGCCGCGCCGGGAACGTTATGGTTGATGGGAATGGACGCTGCGTGTCCGTCAAAAAATACGGCGTTTCCATATCCGGAGTCGGACGAATCGGACATATGTCGATACCGAAAGCCGTTCGTATTGTCCGTCACCCCATCAACGTTGCCTCCAATATCACCGGGTGTTAATCCAGCGGGGGGTACAAGGTAGTCGGGATCGTTCACATACGGTCCGGCATAGCCCGTCGGTCCACTATATCTGCCCGCCTGGTACCAATCGAAATAAAGCCAGCTTCCTAAGGTCGGAGTGCCTTGGTCCTCATTCCCATCGCCGAAGGCAATCTTTTGGCCGGGGTCCTGGACATTGTTGATCTTGTAGCTCAATGTGTATGTACCACTATAATTACTATACTCAAGAAAGAAATTGGGATTGGCCGAATAATCCGAAGGGAGAAAAT
>JBMFGW010000244.1:0-3013 GCA_049977145.1 Phycisphaerae bacterium | reverse complement strand
CATTGGAGACACCCGGCCCCACGCCCACCAGTACCTTCATCGCTGATCCGGGTGCCACCACGCGGTTGCCGGCCAGAAGAATATTTTTGCATTGTTGTAGCCAGACCAGGCTGGACGCACCGTAGCCGATCTTCGCACCACGGTTGTCGGGCAAGCACATCGCCTTGGAAAAGATGTTGCCCGCAATTAACATATTCGTGGCGTCGGTTACCAGCAGGTTGATACCGTTATCATCAACGAATCGATTGTTAATTACAGCAATGTCGTCGTGGTTAAAGCTTTTCGCCCTCGCGTCGGTGTCCGCCAGGATACCTAAGGCCCCTGCCTCCGGCCAATCCGATTGGTCAGTGTAGACAAAATTTGTGTCTCGGATAACGTTGCCCTCAATGAGCAAATGGCAACTGCTTCCGGATTCATCCCATGGAAACTCCGGTGCCAACTCAATATCGCCGTTCGCACAGGCATCAACCGTGTAATCCGCAATGACTCCGTTATTGGCTTTGATGATCATTCCACGAGAGCAGCCATGTTGGATTACGCAGTTACGCACCACAAATCCGGCACCATCGACGTTGGTATCGTTGACGCGATCATCGAGTGCAATATGGGCAACAGGATGGCTGACTGTGACCGCGTAGAAAACGCCGGGCAAAGCCTTACCAATGACCCCTTCCGGCCTTGTCGGATGCTGGGGCTTATACCGGCGCAACCGCTTTTTTCTCACCACCCGCGTTGATCCCAGGAAACCCCCGTGAGAATCGTCGATCCTAAGGAGATCTCCTGCCTTACAAAAATCGGACCCAACATTCCTGGGAAATTCCACCACCCATTGTCGCCCGGCAGCGCGTCGCAATATTGCATACCATCCCTGAATGGCGAGGCTGTCGTCCCCCGTCCCCTCAAAATGGCACCCAACCACGGTCGGACCGTGCCGTATGGAATTGCTGTGTAATCCGTCCGCACAGGCAGCCAGAATCGGCAGGCTTGTGGCACTGCGGGGCTTGGGCGGATAAACAATGTAATCGTCGATGTACTTATTGCCGCCTTGGCCGCCCGTCTCGCCAAAGCAGTAACCGGTGCCCCCAACCACCGTTACGTGTTCAATGCACATGTGGCGACATGTGAGGATCGCTAAATCGGAGGCTCCCGCGCCGCGAAATACCATCCAATCGCCGATCCTGCACGGAACACCGCAGTTCGCGAGCTGAAAAGTCCGTGTTCCGGCCCCCAGTACTGCATGAGCTGCAAACGGCGTCATTCCCGGCCAAATCCTTCGCCGTTTTGCGCTGAAGACCGTCACTGACGAAAATTTTGCCATGTCGGTACGGTAACCCCGGCAGATTCGGACAACACGCATCGGACCCCCGTGATTTCTAAGGGATATGACCCGGCCTTGAGTATAGGGCAGTGGATCACAACGCAACGTGAAACCCTCCAAGGTCACGTTGCGGCAGTGGTTGAATTCAATGCCACCTTTGGTTGGATCGGTGCGGAGCAATGTCACTCCCTTACCGATAATTCGGAAATTCCTCATATTGTCGAAGGACAGGTAGAATCCGCCAAGGGGTTTCGGAAGTTTATACACTCCTGGCGGGATGACAATTTCTCCTCGGCCCGACCGGTAGGCCCGCATAATCGCGGGCCACAGCGCTGCGGGATTGCTCGGCAGCAATGCTTCACCCGCCGACTGCGCACCGCACAACTGGCAGCCCGCAGTAATCACCAGCAGAACGCAGAAAAAATAGCTTAACGTGCTGTGCTTCATGGAAAATATCCTCTAATCACCTGAAAACAAGCTAATCTCCGTATGTGCGCCGGAGAAAAAACGCCTGCGTGTCCGCCGGAGAACAATCGGGTTCACTTCCCCGCGTATGGCGGCTGCTTTTCCGAAGGTTTTATTTTCACGCCGTTCCCGATCCCTTTGACCGCACTGTCGTCAGGTCCAATCCCAACCAATGTCTTCACCGCAGGACCGGGAACCACAACGCGGTTGCCAGCCAAGAAGACATTTCGGCATTCCTGCATCCAGATCAAGCTGGAAGCACCATAGATATTTCCACCATGATTGTTTCGCATGGGGTCAATAAACGTATTGTCTGCCATGAGGACATTGCGGGCATCCACAAGCAATAGATTCAACCCGTTATTATCAATAAATCGATTTTGAAGAATCGCAATATTATTATGGCCAAAGTCCCTAGGAAGAAAATTGTGGTGCGGATACGCCACGATGCTCATTGCGCCGGCCATGTAGGCCGGACCGGCGTTAGCATCCCCGACATGCCTGATGGTATTGCCTTCAATAAGCAGATTGGAACTGCAACCCGCCTCATTCCAATTGAGCTCCGGAGAAATAACTATCCCCTCCATCGAGCTTCCGTCCACGGTGTTGTCCTCGATAACCCCGTCATCAGCCTTTATGAGCATACCGCGGGCCCGGTTGTTCCTCACCGTGCAATCGCGGATGGCAAAGCCGCTTCCATTGCAGTCTGTATCATCGATATAATCTCCGAACGCCGCGCCCAAAACCGCATGATTCAATTTCACACTAAAAAACTGCGATGCGTGTTGAAAATGGGGGTTGTCGCTGTACCGTTGCGGTTTGTAGCCATTGGCCACGGCAATGCTGACGACACGGTTTTGGCCGACAAAACCACCCTTGCTGTTATAGAATTTAAGTGTGTCACCCGGTCGTACAAAACTTCCATCATTGGAAAGAATCACGATTTGGGTGCCCTGGACGTGTTGGAGCATAACGTAGACACCATGAATGGCGATGCCGTCATCGTCCGTGCCCTCGAAGTAGCAACCAATTAACGTAGGACCGTGGCGTACCCCAACCGGATAGAACCCGCTGTGAAAACCATCCGCATTGGAACTAATCATAGGCCGTACCCTCGCCCCGCGCGGCTTCGGCGGGTACACAACGGCGTCGTCAATGTATCGATTGTAGCCACCTCCGCCCCCTTCGCAAAAACAAAATCCCGTACCCGCCAGGACCGTGGCCCCCGTG
>JBMFGW010000243.1:0-3013 GCA_049977145.1 Phycisphaerae bacterium | reverse complement strand
CGTCGGCCAATGTCGGTGTGGGGTTGGGCGACGGTTGTCAGCGTGGGCAGTGTGAACGAGGCGAGCAGTTCATCGGAAAATCCCACGATAGAAAGATCACCGGGCACCTTTATTCCCAGTTCCGCAGCTACCCTGATGATCGTGGCCGCCGCCTCGTCATTGATCGCAAGCAGTGCGGTCGGACGCGGCTGAAGGGTTAGGATATGTCTGGCGGCCACCGCGACCGCCTCCGCTTGCCAGGCGGCGGGTTGGATGAAGCCGTCGGGGATTTTCAAGCCGGCTTTGAGCATGGCGCTGCGATAGCCGATCCGCCGGTTATCAACGGTATAAATCTCGGCGGTTGGGCCGCCAACAAACCCAATTCGGCGATGCCCAAGGGCCACCAGAAAATCCACGGCCATCATTGCGCCGGTTTGATCATCCGGATCGATACGCATTCCTGGAAAATCCGGACCACAGTTGGTATGAACAATGTGCAGCCGACGGCGGGCCGGGTCGTTTTGTATTTCAACACCGGTGTAAACGCTCCGGGCGAGATCACAGCAAAATACGCCCTCTACGCGATGTTCCACGCATTGGTCGAGCAGAGAACCTAAACCGGCTCCGATTTCTGAGCGAAGCATTTTAATGGTGTACTGGCCACGCTCATAAAGAGCTTCCAGCACGCCGTCCATCACCCGTCCGACGAATTCCCGGCTCACGGAACTGACAATCGCGGCCACCACACCGCTACGTCCGGAACGCGAGGCCCGCGCCAGCGCATTGGGCCGATAACCCATTCTGCGCGCCACGGCCTGGATGCGCGCGGCGGTGGCGTCCGCGATGCGGATTTTCTTGGCTTTACCGGAAAGCACAGCCGCCACGGCGGAATGGGAGCACCCGGCCTCAGATGCAACATCATAAATGGATAACCGTGTTACTTTCTTCAAGATACTTCTTCTTCCAAACTCACCAGGTTCCCGGCATCGAAGCCTATTATCCATCTATGTTACGCCGGACGCAGATAAAGGAAAACATGATGCAAACGAGTTGATGCACATCAGTGGGGGGCGGGCCTGCCGGGAATGTCGACCCGGCACGCGGGCGTTGAGGGCAAACCAACGCGATCAGAATCGTGGACAGATAACAGTACGGGCGAAAAATGCGCAGGGCCAGCGCGAGAATAACTCCGGAATTTGCGTTCAGATTTATAGGTAGCTGAATGCATAATGATATATATGCGACGGGACGATGCGCCGGTTACAGAAAAAATAGTTTAGGCTGATATGAGGTGCCTCCTCCCCGTAAGGCCTCATGCGGGCGGTCAATCGCACGGGCGTGTATAATGAAAGCCGGTTAAATCGGAGTTTACTGATGATTGAACGACTTTATATTGACAATTTTCGCACGCTGGTGAACGCGGAGATTAAATTCAGTTCGGTCTCGCTGCTTCTGGGGCCCAATGGGGCGGGGAAATCGACGATCCTGGACGTACTGCGTAAGGTTAAGCTGTTTGTCGGCGGGACGGCACTGGTGTCGGAGATTTTCCCGTCGGCAGACCTTACGCGCTGGCAGACACTGGACGATCAGGCCATTGAGTTAGACCTCCGCGCGGATGCGGGGCTTTTTCAGTACACATTGAAACTCAACCACGCACCCGACCATCGGCGCTGCCGCGTGGCGGGGGAGAAACTTTCATGCGATGGTATGCCCTTGTTTAATTTCGCGGACGGAGAAATACAATTATTCAACGATCAGCACCAGCCCGGTCCGAAAATGTCCTACGATTGGAACCGATCAGGATTATCCGCAATTTATCCGCGACCAGATAATAAAAAACTCACCGAGTTCAAGCAGCGATTACAGGGAATTGTATTCCTGCGGCCATGTCCGCCGATAATGGACACCGACAGCCAGGAGGAGGCGGAGGAGATCGAACTCACGGGACGCAATTTTCCCTCCTGGATAAGGTATATTGGCCGCCAGGATATTTCACAACTCACAGACCTGCTCACACAGATACGCCAGGCTATCGACGGGTTCATTTCACTGCGACTCGAGGGACCGGCCGACTCCACCATTACGTTACGCGTGATGGTTAAGCCGGAGGGGGCGGAAAAACCGATTCCCTACAAATTCTCGGAAATTTCCGACGGACAGAGGCAGTTGATTGTGTTGCATTCCGCTCTTTACGCGATGTCCGACTCCAGGAGAATCCTGTTCCTGGACGAGCCGGATAACTATCTTTCACCGCGTGAGGTTCAGCCCTTGCTCACGGCGCTAATGGATGCGCCAGGTCGGACGATCGGGCAGGCGATCATCATTTCGCACCATCCCGAGGTCATTGACCATCTTGCAACGGAGAAGGGAATATGGATTAAGCGCGATGGCGGCGGACCAACACGCGTGCGCGTGGGGCCTGAAGGGGACACCGCCCCACTCAAGCCGTCGGAAGTTGAAGCGCGGGGGTGGTAAAATGGGCTTTGGCGTCCGACTGGTAGTTGTTTGCGAAGATATTCTGCACGAGACGTTTGTTCGCGCATTTCTGTATAAACGGGGGTTTATCTACGCGGCGAACAAGTCGATGAGGCGAGCAACCGTTACGACAAATACAAGGGCTGCGAATCTGCTGTTTACCCCTTGGCCGAAAGGCTGGCCAGCCGGTGCGACCTGCAGTTCCTTCCCGGTGCTCCGGATTCGCTGGAATTGGCCTGCACTGATTACCGGCGATTCAAGTTATTGTTACAAAACCTAAGGTGAAGCAATACACGGGTGATAAGGCCTGTGCAAGATTAACTCCGGAGTTTGCCTTCAGCCGCGAGTGGAAACGTTCGGCTCACGCAGGCATCCAATTTACGAAGTTATTGATGCACTGGCCCGATAACGCACCCCAATTTTGATTAAATTTAATAATGATCTGACCAAATTTGATATGGCATTGCTGTATTGAAGTGTGCTATACAGAAGCGTATAATTAAAGGGACATAATCAGTGAGTTGTGGTATACTCATTGGCATGGGTGCGTGCAAAGGAG
>JBMFGW010000242.1:0-3050 GCA_049977145.1 Phycisphaerae bacterium | reverse complement strand
GGAGGTGGTTTTTCGACGGTAAAGTGTTCTCATGTAAATACTGCAAATTTCCTTGATTTTCGAGGGGATTTTTTTCAGTGTCGGGAAATTGAAAATTGATATAAGGCATTATTTCACAAGGAGTTACCGTATTTTCTCGCTAAAACGCCGGTTTAAAAACGAACGGACAGTCAGGCTGGCGTCGCCGCAATGGCTACAGTTTCATGACGCGGCCAAGGTCCGAACTCAAGGCGATGATCGCACGCGGAGAGGATATCAAATGCCGTTGATTCCATTGCTTTTTCTGCTTAAGTTGATGGCATTCGTGGATGTCACCTTTTCGCGGATCAGATTTTGGTTCTGTATCCCATGGCGCGGATAATACACCATGAGTTTGCTGCTTCAAACAACTGTATTGCGCCACCGAGGCCGCAGCCGGCTGCGGGCCACCAAAGCCAGTTCCAACCGGTGAACCAGACCAGCAGGGCCAGCATGATTGCCAGCGCCATAAGAACTGTTCCGCTTATTCCGCGAATCTTAGACCCGCGTTGTTCAATGTTACAAGATAATTTCATACCCGCTCCTGTTTTGAATGCTCAACGCACGGTGGCAACGCCCGGCAATTGTACCACCGATTTGCCGCCAGAAACTATGTTAACCGCCAGTTGCCATGCCTGGGACGCCGGCACGCACAGTCCTTGTGTGCCATCGGTACAATAGGCGTAATATATCGTGACCAGCCAGTGCGAGGTCCGTTTATCCATGGGTTTAGCCATGGAGAGCATGGCTGGTGTAATGCTGAAATTGACCGGTGTTTTGCCGTGGGCACTAACTGATTCTTCGGTAATAACATGCACTCCTGATGTAATTCTCAGGCTGATGGGAATATCCGGGGTCAAGTGCGTCAATCGTGGCAATGTGGGATTAAATTGGAGTGTCAGCATTTTGCCGGGATCAAGTTGTACTGCAATCGCACGTCCAGATGGGGCGGCAGATATCAGTGTTTTCATGTGGCCGTCCATTGGCGGCGGCGTCAGACCGGTGATTATAATTTGATGCCAAGCCTTTGTTTTGGCATTGATTTCGACGATTCGCTGGTTATTGGTGTCGGCGACGAAAATGTCCTGTCCTGAAACATTCAGGCCGCCGGGTTCGTTGAGTTCCAAAGGTCCGCCGGGTCTTCCGGTTCCGGGCTTTCCGCTACCGGCGTAGGTTAAAACCATTCGTGTTTTCGGGTTGATGAGCCGTAATTTATCGTTGTAGGTGTCGGCGACAAGAATATTGTTGCCCAATATAGCCACGCCCAGATCATGTTGCAGCAATGCGGTATTGGGGCCGCCATTTTTATCACCAAAATCAAATAGTCCGTGCCCGATGACGGTAAAAACTTTCATGGTCTTCAAGTTTAAGCCACGGACGGCGCTGTTTTCGCTATCGGCAAAATAAAGAATACTTCCATCAAGCGCCAAGCCGGAAGGCTGTGCCAGAAGCGCCCGGTCGGCCGGGCCATTTTGCAGTCCCTCACCGCCGGTGCCGGCCAGTGCGCTGGCTTTATCGGTTTGCAGGTTCATCTTCCAAAGCTGGTGTTCCCCGGCCATGGCGATATACAGCGTATGGCCGCGCGCCACCAAATCCCAAGGCGAATTAATTCCCTGTTGTGTGCCGGTTCCACCGCCCGTGGTGTCGTAAACTTCATGGCCATTGCCCAGCACGGTGGAAACGTTGCCGGTTTGCAGATTAATTCTGCGAATATACTCGCCCATGGTATCGGCAACATAAAGCGAACCATCATTGACCGCAAGGCCCTCCGGTGCGTCAAATTCCGCCTGGCTGGCAGGACCATCCACATGACCAGATCGACCATTGCCGAAGATTTCCACGAGCTTGCAGTGGCCCATCGCGTCCGGCCAAGTGGTTTCCACAATTCGGTTATGGCCAGTATCCGCAATAAACAGCCGGTGCATGGCGGGGGCGGCAATGATTTTTCCGGGGAATAGTAATCCGCTGGCGGACACCAGTGTATGCTGCACCGGAAGATTCAACGGATGTGCCGCCAAAGTGCCGGATTTGCGGTCGGCGGCAATTGTTTTGGCAATGGCATGTTCAAGCGAGTGGTAACCGGCCTCGCCCGCGACAGAACCGACAACATGGCCGGAGGCATCGACCAGAACAAGTGTGGGCCACGCATTTACACCATACATGTTCCAAATGGTCATGTTTTGATCGACCACTACCGGATTGGTTATGCCATAGCGTAGTACGGCATCGCGCACATGAGAGGCGACGGCTTCATTGGTGAACTTGGCGCTTTCCACGCCGATAATTTCAAATGGTTGTTTTGCAAAATGGTGCAGGAGTCGTTCTTCCGTTGGAATCAGGTGAATACAGTTTATGCAGCCATAGGTCCAAAAATCCAACAGCACCACCTGACCTTTTAACTGATGTTGAAAACTTAAAGGCTCTGGCGTATTGATCCAGATGAAATCGGCGGGAAAGTCGGGGGCCATAATGCCTGATCCGGCATCACCAAAGGCCGGGTTATCATTGGCTGTGAAATGGTTATAGAAAAGCAGTACAACAACCATAAGACCGGTCAGCATCAAGGCGGTTAAAACGCGATTCAATGTTTTATTCATAGTGATCCATCCTACCAAAAGGCACGCGAAAAGGTGACATTCACAAAGTGGTACTTCCTTAAGGCAGGAATGCTTTATTTAGGGGCAGATAGAATGTGCAAATTGTGTATGTGGTATCCCGCCACCGCGTAGGGAACCGGCCCGACCGTTATGAACCGCGTGCCGTCAAGCGGCGTGCCACTGCCCATCACGTTTCTTACCGTGCCGCGTCAACAAGCCCGTCACCACCTGATACGATAAGCCATTGCCGCATGATAGAGATCCTTTAGGAAGTGCCATTCGTGGATGTCACCGTTTCGTGGTGCAATTACGGCCTCTGTCGGCGGTACTGACAGAATTGGCGGAAGTAACAGGATTTACCGGGATCTGGACTTCGCCGTATTGAAATGGCGGGGGGACAAAGGGGCTGTTGTACGCTAAATAGCGAGCTTGGCC
>JBMFGW010000241.1:0-3085 GCA_049977145.1 Phycisphaerae bacterium | reverse complement strand
CTGACCGTAACACTCGTTCCAGGCTTCGCGAATAAACCGCGATTCATCGGCGATGTTGTAGTCGGTCTTCATGTTGTTCGATGTGAAATAACCGGCCTGTCGCAGGTAATACGGAAATCCCTTTATGAAATCCGGGATCGGATAGAAACTGCGCATCGCGCCGGTGCCCAGCACCTCCGGCAGACACCCGGTGATGATCGAACACCGGCTGGGCGCGCAGACCGGGGCCGTCGCAAACGCGCGGGTGAAACGAACGCCCTGCGCGGCCACACGATCCATGTTCGGCGTACGCGCTGCGCTGTTGCCATAGCAGCCCAGAAACTGCGGGCAGGTATCCTCCATGGTAATCCACAAGATATTCGGATGCCGGCCCGGTGGTTTCGTTCGCGCCGCCGCCGCGTCTAAACCGCAGGTCACAGTCATGGACGCCACGGCGGCAGCCTTAAGAAAATCCCGGCGACGAAAGCCGCCGGGCGCTGGTCCGGTCGGCACCGCCCGGGGTGCGGAATCTGCAAAATCGTCTTTCGCGGTTGTACGGTTCATCCTTAGCCTCCGGTCGCGCCGGCCCTTAGTATCTTTATCGCGTGCAGATTGAAATTACCGTGAACATTTTCCACCCGCACCATGACCAATCCATGCGGGATCCTGGCCGTCACGGCGCTGCTCCACATCAGTTGGTTGTTTTGTGCCAGCTTGACTGTACCAATTCTTTTGCCGTTGATCCAAATGGCCAACACGCTATCCGCACCGGCTTGCGCATGGACTGTAACGGAGCCATCGAAAGCAACACGCGAATGCGCGGGAAAAGCCACCCACAAACCAGGGTTGATGCCGCCCAGTACGCTCTGGCCATCAATCTTGGTACCGTACGCGCCCGCGGTGGCTAAATGGTACCCTGACGCCGCCACCAGTTCGCCCGGCAAGGCCTGCCCCAGCGTTACCGGGGCCCGGGGGCTTCCCCGCAACGCCCGCAAGGCATTAAATTTGGGCGTATTAAGATTTAATATATCCGGTGTGAATTCCCAATCCGGCGGCCCCTCAATGGTATAATACATCAACAAATCACCGCCATCTTGCGACCAATAGTTATGCATAAACTCGGTCATCGTTTTCATTCGCGGGTCCGCATTGATCGCCAATATTTTGGCGGTCGGCAAACCGTCCACCCCATCACCACCTTCATAGGCAATCCGCTGCAATCCCCAGTTCTTGGCCGCCATGGCGTCCACGGGAAAGCTGTTTACAGTCGCCTTATCAGGATAGTTTCCGGGCGCGAAGTAGATGTCGGGTTTGCCGGACATCTTGTTGACACCATAATACGCCGAGCCACCGGAACCACAGATGTAACTATTAACCGTTCTTGGCGGATGTAACTGCGCGCCATATTGATCCAGCCAGGTCAGTTGCGTGAACCCTTCACCAAAAGTTCCTCCCGAGCCTTTTTGTGACATAAGAACCGGCCGCACGGTGTTCATCATGGCCGTATCACCAAATACGGTCCGGAACAAATCGCTGATTTTGGCAATCCGGTACGCGGTATACCGATAATTAGTATAATAAATACTGTTTTGTGGTGCGACCGCGTAAATCGGGTGTGATGACGGAAGGCTTTTTACAATATCCGCTATCACATAATAACACCAGAATCCACCGCCAAAATTCCAAGTCTCATTGGCGTATTCCACATACACGTTCAACTTTTTGTCCAGTGGCGGGTACACGGGTTTTTCCTGCGGGGAAGTATAAGGATTGGTGCCATCCGTTCCATATCTAAGCGCCTGCGCCATTTTGGTGACAAAATCGTCATTGGCGGCCACAGGTATATTAATCCACAGATCACGTTGTGTTTCATTCGCTAATTGAATGTGATGTTCCAAGGCCACCGAGCTTTGGCTTCCCACCGGTGTGCCGCCAATAAGTCCACCCTGAGGTTGCTTATACGGCGGAATGGGCTTTTGGAAAGTCAATGGCGTATTTCGGTCTGCCCAGTGGACACATGTATTTCCATTGGTGGCGCTCCAATCCATTGTCCGGATGGCGCTGCCTATTTGCATCGCTTTCACATAATAATCCGTGAACACCACACTGCCGTCCGTAGGGTATCCCGGACGATACAGGCGCATATTGGTAAAACCCGATCCAACCGGTGCGCTGGCTGTGCGCCTGGACTTCCGGATGCTGATACCAAAGTTGGCTTGTTTGCTTGTCACAGTAATCTTGACATCGGCGGTGGTGGCATTCGTGGCCGCATCATACCGTTGATTGGCGACATGCATGGTATACCCGGCGTAGACCCCGCCTATCTCACCCTGCCCGTTAAATATCAGTTTATACGTACCATTGATGTGCTCCGCGGTACCAGTATAAATAACGGTACCGGCATCTTCCGTAGGCCAGCCATTCTGATCCGTCGACGCCTGGCCGCGCATATCCACCGTCTGCCATGGTCGCGCATGCTTCATCGCATCCACAAACGCAAAACTACCATCCCAATCATTGAGGCTCCAGACATTCATGCCGAACTGGTTTATTCTTCCGTTCGCTGACGCTCGCGCCCCGATGCCATTATCCCGGCGATTCCGGGTTATCGCGCCGTCCGCCGTGTTTCCCGCCACGACGACGAAACCCGCGCCCGCCACCGCAGCAGCCTGTACCATCCGATGCAACATTTCACGCCGGGATATTACGTTGACCATTATCGCTTTCCTTATATGAAATAGACACGGTCCGCCTTACCAGCGGGCCGAACCATAACACGCTTTACAAAAGCTCATCATTGACACAAACTCCTTGGGGCATGGACATTCTTTCCAAGGCGTTGCCCGTTCCAAAGGACGGAGTTTTAACAACACCGCCGGCCAGCGGCGTGGGCCAAAACGCCCTTCATGCCATAACCGCATACCATAGATCATATCAAACGGGCGGAGAGCTTTAACCGCTACTCCGCCCGCTGTCGTGTCAAAGAACCTTTCGTCGGCTCCTGGTTTTGTTTACGCCTGTTTACGCCGACGAATCAGCAGCAAGCCCAATGCGCCCATTGCCACCAGACCCAGGGGGGCCGGTTCAGGAACGGGGGAGCTTGTGC
>JBMFGW010000240.1:0-3118 GCA_049977145.1 Phycisphaerae bacterium | reverse complement strand
GCGGAAATACAGAGGCCCACTAAAACGCCCCATGCCTGCGGGGAGCAAACTCGAAAATTCATTTTATTTCCTTTTTATTCGCCGACGGGAATTAGCTGGTAATGATGCGGCTTGGGTTGATTGGCAATATATTCTCTGGCCACGATGGCGTCACCAAGCCGGTTCATGTCTCTGAGCACCTTGGCCACAGCCGCGGCGATGGCCGGGGCATTTCCCGTGTTTGTCGGCAGGACCGGCGGATTCCAAAAATGATTCTGCATCGGAATTTGCACGCTGTGCCAAGCGACAAAATGAGCCTGAATTTCTTCCCATACCAGGTTGTTGACATGGTAAGCCTGCCACAGCATGGGCGTAAAATAACGGGAAAGATTGATTCCTTCGGCAAACTGTCTGGGCGTAAATTGACCAATAAGTTTGTCATCAATAAACAGATGATAGTGAGCGTCGGACAGACCCTTTACGGTCAACATTTCGCGGTCAAGCTGATGGGTAAACCCCGATAGTCGGTCTATTAACGCGGTCACTTGGTTGCGGTACGCGGGCTTGGGCTGCGGCGGCAGGAACAGACCCCAAGATGGAAACTGTGGCCAGTTTTCATGCAGGCCGATGATGGGCATGGGAAGAGATCCATCCCTTTGCGTCCAGGCCAATGTGCCGTTCGTGATTTTCAAGCCGGTGATTTTGGTATTAATTGCGTGTGTTACGGTGCCCGAAGCCGCGTTAATAGCGACATTGGTAACCGTTGCCGGAGCCCCCCAAGCCTTCAGCAGGGCCTGCGCCATGATCATGTGCGCCGCAGCACTGGGATGAACGCGCCCCGGAATTATTTGCCTAGCCAGCACAGGATTTATCTTATTGGCTGCAGCAAGTACCTCGACCATCGGAGTGTTGAAGTTGACATATAAAAGATGATTTTTGGCCGCCAGGTGCTGTACATACTTATTGTAACGCACCAGCACGGCGTTATAGCCGCCGGGGAACCCCACCCTTTGCGTTACATCGTCATAGGGGCTTGTGCCCAGCAGCACGATGCGCACCCCCGGCAGGTGCCGTTGCAGTGCTCGAATAATGTGCACATAGCCTCTGGTAAAAATGTCGTAACGTTTTTTATTGAACGACTTGCCACCGGCGTCATTCATAGCCAGCATGATAGTGACCACGTTGGGTTTGAACGGATACACATCGCGTTTGAGGCGGACATTAATCGGCCCCGCCCAGCCACCGGTAACTCTATCCCCGCCTACCCCGGCATCCACAAAGCGAACGCGCAATTTTGGGAATCGCGTTAAGACATACGTCTGCACATCCGCAGGATAAAAACGTTGTTCAGTTATGCTGTCGCCATAAAAGCAGACACGATCACCACTTTTAAGCGCAAATTTCTGCGTTGCCGACGCAGCGGTCACAGTCACGCCGCCAAGCACGGTAAGCAGCAATGACAGAACATATTTCATCAACCGTGGAGACAAGTTCAAAGGAAATAGCATAAAATCACCGCAAAAAACCGCTTCGTCTCATCTGGTTTTCACGCGTCCGCCGTCGGCGTTTGGGTATGGCGGAGCCATCCGGAAATACCAAAACCTTATCTGGTCTGGCCTGAATAAGTTTCTCCCCGTAGTGATAAACGACATACGGACTAAACATGATACCGCCTGCCTGAATACGCCTGCTGACCCTGTTTTTGCGCCTGCGGCTCGGGTTTACGCGGGGAGATAGATTTTCCCGGAACCGGGACCTTCAACACGCGAATCGCCGGGGAAGCAGGAACTACTTCCCATCGCGGTACCTCAAACTTTTCTTTTTTATCATTCATGCCAGTAATTGTACCCGCCAATATTAGCCATGTCGCCGACGTGCGCTTACGATAAATATTTTTGCGCTGTCCATTGTTGCATCGAATTGTGCTGCGAATATAGTCACTTTGTTTGCGGCGTATCTGGGGGCCGCCCCGGAATAGAATTTGTTAGGAGGGCTTAGGCCTATCTTGCAATAAAGGTATATAATTCCCGCCATAAACGGATCGGAGTGATCTATTTCGGCGACGCGAATGCCGGGGTTGCATCGGCTGACGGCATCGTTACGCTGTCGTCGGCTGTCGCGACTTGCCCGCTGTCTTTCATTTTTCACGGGCGCAAGCAGGAGTGGCTGTCAGAGTTGTGGATATCAGCCCAAGCGAACGTGGCGGAGGTATTCCTGTGCCAGGCCGGTCTTGATAAAGAATTGGAACGATAGGCCATCAAAATTTGGCGCGTTGATTAAGAAGGTGTTAACATTGACCAAAGCGCACTGATCAATGATAAAAAAAAGGACGTTCCTTTTTATTGTTCATTGCTCTTTGGTCATTGTAAATATTGTACATAAGGAGTTTTCAAATGGAAGCTAACGCGACGGAATCTAAACAATTAACACGGCGGCGGGTGCTGCAGGCCGCCGCCGGGGCGGGGGCGGCGCTGGTGATGGCGGCGCTACCTGGCAGGAGATCACCGGCGATCTGCCCTACCGCAAGCCCCTTATTATGCGGTTCGACCCGGCAACGCGCCAACTTTGGGCGGGTGGGGTTGGGCTGTTCAAAACCAAAGTGTAAATATCCATTGATGTTCCTTAAGCCCGGCGGTGTCAATCAACGGGTGTTTGATCGTCGGGAAGATACTTCTTCTTGACCATGGATTAATGTTCAGCTTAGCGACTGATGGTACTGAGTTTACGGACTGGATCTAAACGGTATGAAATTACAACATGTAACACGTCACATGGTAGTCGGTGCCGCCGGTGCGGCCCTGCTGATGCTTTCGATTGGGGCAGGTATTGTGCGGGCCGGTGAATACATACCCGCCAAGCTTACGGCAAAACAGGTGAATGCCCAAGCCGATGCGTTGCTGAAGCAAATGACGCTGCGGGAAAAGGTCCGCATGATGGCGTTTGAAGGCATTCTGGATGTTCCCGGCGTTGAACGGCTGCACATTCCAACGCTGGTTATGAGCGACGCTTCTTTAGGCGTGCGCCGCTTTGGCGCTTCAACAGCCTATCCCGCCTCCGCAGCTTTGGCCTCCACCTGGAATCGGAAATTGGCATTTCTGGAAGGTCGGCAGATTGGCAGTGATTGCCGGGCACGCGGCGT
>JBMFGW010000239.1:0-3130 GCA_049977145.1 Phycisphaerae bacterium | reverse complement strand
CCTTTCCAACCAGCGTTATCACGCATCAAAATGCAGCGTGCATTTCGACAGCCATTATCGCCTCTTGCGACTCAGCCATTGCTCTTCCCGAAGGGCCGAATGGGGGCGTGTGTACTAATACTGGAACGTTGGAAAATCCAGAATGTACAGGTGTTGTCTGCGTAAAATGTAGTGCCCCCAACAATAATATCCAAGGATATTGTTCACCGGCTTATGAGGAAACTTGCAAACAGGATGGCACTGCCCAATGCGGTATGCAGTGGATGGGTAGATGTCAGGTCGTGAGGGATAGCGACGGCGATCCTTATTGCGGATGTCAGGTCAGCGGCCAACCCTCCGGTACGGCATGTTTCGTGCAGACCTGCATTCCGGGATAATCAGCCCATGGTACTGGTGTCCATTAGTGGAGAAACCTATGAGTATTCTGCGTAATTTGGCATTGATAGTCTTTCTGGTTGCTAGCGTGCTACCCACGCGGTTTGCCGTCGCGGGAGAAGGGCTGAAGAAGGGGCCTGCTACCCGATTCAGCGTGAGGTTCTTTAATAAGCTCACCCCCCTGAAGCGGATGCAATTTGCTGTTGCTGCGATGGTGATGCGAGGCTCGGATCTTTCCAACATTACATTCAACATGCATGATCGCGTTGAGAACTTCGGGCGTAATTTGAAGCAGGGAACGTGGATGTACGCCACAAATTTTGCGATGCGGCGCAAGGGAATTTCATTCTGGATTCACCTAAGACAATATTACACTCCTGACCATCACTCTTTTATAAATTTCTTTACAAGCTGGGATGGAAGTGTACAACGGAGTGTCTCTTACCAGGCGGGAATTCCATCACCCGATTGCATAATCATGGATAAACCTTACACGGCGATACGTCCAAATGTTTATTTAGACATACTCGGATTCCGTGTTGATACCTCACTTTACGACACCACTCTGGCTACGTACTTGCGAAATGCTATAAATAATAAATGGCAGCAGTACTCGGCTCGTGCGCGCACATCGAGTGATGGGCCGGAGATCGTTGTTCGAGTCTCAACGGGTAGCAATGTTGGGGCAAGCTATCGTTACCTCCACTACCGGGAGTATTGGCTTGATGCAGAACGCGGATTTATGCCCGTGCGATATCACGAGGTATATTGGAGTCAGGGCAAGGTGGACTCAAGGGTAACGGCGGAGGTAACTTCCGCGAAGAGGATCAACGGAGTCTGGGTACCGTTGGCCATGAAACAGACGGCGCAAAATTCAGCAATGCCCGGGGTCAGAACAGTGCGCTCCTGCCAGATCAAGCAATTCTCCATCGGGACCGTCAAATCCGATGATCTTCGGCTCGAATTTCCAAAGGGTTCCAGGCTGCTCAACCTAATCACGATGCGAAGCTATTACAAGAATCACCTCGGGAAATTGGTGCCACAACCGCTATACATTCCGCAATCGGGCGAGATATTACGGCCAATATCATCCGCAGAGGGCACATCAAAACCATGACGCACCGATCCTAGGGTTGCAGTTACAGCGGAGACTGCCACAGCCTCGATCTTTGGTTTGGATAACGCGAAATGAATACATCCACGAAAAGGTGAAACGGGGACAACTGGCAACTGCCAATGGCGTGAGGTAAAGCGGCAACGCGGGGGAGTTGAGAGCGGATACGGTAGTTGTTAGCTCACGCACGGAGGTGGATCACGATTAGCTGGGTTTTATTGCGGGCCGGCTGCGGCTGGCATGGATGCGGTTGGCCTGATTTTACCCGTGCCTGTCGGAGAAGCCATTGGCAGATGGCTGCCGTTTTTGGGGATTCCATAGAGCGAGGCAGGTATGGTCAGACGTGAAGCATCTTCAGATTTGCCCGTGGCGGCTCTGCGTGCGATGCGGGAGCCGAAGCCGCCGGTTGTAACCATCGTTGATAAACCCGCCGCAACAGGCCGCGGCAATTTTTCCGGGCGGGGGTGAAATCGCCGAAAAACAGCCCATTTGCAGCACGTTCCGCGACTTCCCGAAGGACCTGCGGGTGAGGACACCCGCGCCCCCAGGGGTGCCCGGAACAATTGCCACGCCCAATGCAACAGGTCATCCGATCCACCGGGCTGTCCCGCAACATGTCGCCAAGATCAATTGGAAGCACCCGCCCGGCGCGCTATTCACGGGTACGCCGCATCAATGAACGCGAAGCAGTGTCGGCGCTGGCCTCCAAGCAGTGAAAGCGTGCGGCTTACATGGCACTTCTGTTGGGCCGCTGGGGTGCTATATTTATGCGGTGGCGTTTGGCCGGTATGCGAATCAGGTTTGGATTGCAACAGAGAACGGGGTATCGGTTTACCAATGCGGAGGAAATGGGAACCTCCCGACGGCAATTGAGATTCCCAGCCGCAGCGGAAATCCGCGTAGTGCGGGCGGCCCCGATCAGAAGGCACCTCCACGCTACGCAGCACATACATGGCATTACATCACCGCCATGAACGATTTACCCCCGAATCCCGACGCCATCGCCTTTGATTCCAACGGTACGGCTTTCATCGGCACGCAATGCGATGGTCTGGCGGTTGCCACGCCGAAGGCGATCCAGCGTTTCAGTTCCAGGGTAAGCGACCCGTTCCCAATCGAAGCCGTCCGCTACAAACCGCGTTTAGTGGTCGCGCCACGGCGGCTGCCATGGGCCGCTTATGGCAGCGGCTTCGACCCGATCGAGGGGTACCGGAGGGATGCGGCGTGGGACGATCACGGCGAAACCTATGCGGCGGCCCTCAGTGGCGTCGGAATCTGGTTCCGTCTGGTGCTTCCGCCGGGGCCGCACAAATTATCCCTTTATTTTCTTAATGACAACGGCCACCAATTGGCCGCACGCCAACGTGACTACGTGGTCACGGTAAAGAGGTGGCTGGGAAGCGAGCGTGCCATGGTGTTGGAACCGGCACTTGCGCGATGCCGCGTAGCGGGTTTTTACGGCGGGGTTTACGAATCTTTCGTGACGAATGGTCCGGGGCCATACGTCGTCATCGTTCACCGCAACCATAGCTTTAACACGATGCTGGCCGGAATCTTCGTTGATCGGCTGCGGCCGCCGCGGCACCGCAAGGGCTCACAGCAGTATCCATTCATTTCGCTTAGCGCCCTGCCCCGGCATCC
>JBMFGW010000238.1:0-3130 GCA_049977145.1 Phycisphaerae bacterium | reverse complement strand
ACCTTGAACCAAACCCGCTAAAATCAATGCTCCGATCAACTTGCGCATCTTGGACACCTTGCCCCGCTAACTTGGACATCTTGGGCACCTTGAGCGCCTCGCCCCAGCCTGGAACTGAAAACTGAAAACTAAAAACCGGCCTGTAACCCGCCACCCGTAACCTTAAGCCTCAGCGGCATTCAGTCCCTACTGACCATTACTGATCAATACTGATATTACTGACCAATTCTGATAAATACTGTAATTGAAACCCTAACCCCTCCATTATCGCATCGCCACCGCGTTGCACAAACGGTCCCAGGCCCCATGGTCTCTGGTCTCTGGCATTTCGTTTGCCGCCAACGCGATGCCGCTTTACAATTTTATAATTCCGGTCGCGGTCCGGTTGGATAAAAGTTATGACAATCCACCGCGCGGCGGAAGGAGCATAACGGGTTGTGCTTAGTTTGATGCAGTACCGCGCGGGATGGCGGTGCAATGCGGTTCGTGTCAATGGGGTGTACATGCAGCTTTCCAAACGCACGCAATATGCAATCCGTGCGCTAGTGTGTTTATGTGAGGCGTATCCTAGAGGATATATCCAAACGCGGGAACTGGCCGCACGCGAGGGATTGCCTCCGAAATTTCTCGAGTCGATTTTATCGTCACTGGCCCGCGGCCAGTTTTTAATATCCAAAATCGGGGCCATGGGAGGTTATCGCTTGGCGCGCAGCGCGGAGAATATTATTGTCGGAGAAGTCATTAGCCGCTTGGAAGGTAAAAAGATCACGCAGGAAAATGTTGAAATTAATGACGACATGAAGCCCGGCGAAATGGCGGTGGAAATTCTGCAAACTCAGATTTCTTCGGCGATGGGCGTTGTGATGGACAGCACCACGCTCGCGGCGCTGGTGGAACAGGTGAGCCGGCATACGCGTGGGGGGCAAATGTACTATATATGATATCCTCGCCTGCACCATCCTCGCCCGACCCGATACCGGATAATGCCCCGAAGGCTGCTGCATCCAGCAGTTTTCGTCGCCATTTGCAATCGGTTTTCATCGGTGGTTTTGTCGTTCTGATTCCCTTGCTGGTCACGCTGTACATTGTGAGTTTTCTATATCACTTTGCCACGGGTTTTTCTTACCCGGTTGCCCAGTGGATGCTGCAATCCAATTTTTTTGGCCATCTGGCTCCCATTGATACTTCCAAAGCCGCCGGGTATCTGGCGCCTTTGCTGGCGGTACTGTTGACGGTAGGCTTTATTTATCTCATTGGGGTGTTAAGTACCTTTGTCATTGGTCGCCAGATTCTCAACGTGGTGGACCGCTTTGTGGAGAATCTGCCGTTGCTGAAGGGCATTTATGGCACCACTAAACAGGTCATTGGTGTGTTCCGGCAGAGTGGCGGGGGGGCGGGTTTTCAGCGTGTCGTGCTGGTGGAGTTCCCGCGCCGCGAACTTTGGACGATCGCCTTTGTTACCAATGAAATTACCGATACTTCGTGTGGAAAAAAATATATCACTATTTTTATACCCATGACGCCCAACCCTACCAGCGGCTTTTTCCAAATGGTGCTGGAAAACGATGTGCGTAACACGAATTGGACCGTGGATCAGGGAATTAAAATTGTTCTTAGCGGTGGGTTGCTGGCCCCCGCCGAATTGAATTTTGGCGCCACCAGGAACCTGTCCGAGTAATACCCATGAAACGAAGTGGTAGCACAGCTAATGGAAAACTTTTAAGTTTTCGGTTTTTATTTTTTAGGCTGCGAGATGGTTGAGCGCATTGTTAAATCGTACCTGCCTGGGAAAAGTTACTATCCGCGCGTGTCGTGTAATGGGCGGTCCCATCGCAGTACCCCACCAACAAAAGCGGTGGTTGGCGGCAGCGGACCTATCTTTCGATGTTGTGTAATACCGGCCTTGGTTCTGGCGTGCCTTGGCTGGGCTGGAACCATGTTCGCGGCCGCCAGGCCAGAACTTGGAAATGGCGATTCGTTAGTGAATAACCCTTTACTGCCTCCGGCCATTACGGTATCCGATCTTTGGCCGGATTTAACGCTTTACCAAAGTGTGCCATCCATGGCGCCCGATCACTTTTCGGCGTTGTATTCCTCTAATGACTGGCGGCGCTATAAAAAAAAATTCGCCCCACAAATTCTCGCCGCCATGCGGCATCGCGTGTTGGATAAGATTGCATTGGCTTCCAATTTACTGGATCAGGCAAAAAAGATGCGGCACCACGGCCTCGCGCGACTGCTGGATATCAAGGCGTTTGCCCTGACCTTTCAATCCCGCGCCGGATCGGCGGTGGCCCAGCGGGCGCTGGCACAATATATGACGTTGGTTTCGCCGGACAATGTGGTCCAACTCGCCCCAATATGGACAATGTCGCAACTGCTGGCCTATCTGGCGGCCACGCCGCCGCAAAACCGTGAACACTACGCCGCGCTGGCCGAACGGGCCGATGTACAGTTGACCATGGCTCTGCTGCAATATGCCCAGGTGGCCGCCGCCGCCCGCACGGTGCGCCTGCTGGTAATTGAAGAAACGTTACCGGTACGGCAAAATCCCGTGCTCATGGGGCAGATCAGCAACACTCGCGCGCTGACTAGTCAGAGCGTGACCATGATGGACTACCTTGATAAGCAATATCACAAACTTATGAACGGGGATGTCGCCGCCGCAACGCCTATCTATCTTTATGCGCTGGTGATACAAAATGAGCCGCTGGTGCGCCGGCAGATTGTCCGGCGTTGGCCCGACAGTGTGCCGGCGCAAATGCAAAAACTGCTGGCGTCAGCTCCGGTTAACCCCCACGCGGATTATGATGTAGCTAAACTTTTGCAGCAGGCCGGTGCAGCATTACCGTGGGGGATTTTGCATGATCGAACGCTTTTTGCCTCCCTACAGCATTACCGTATATTTCTCAACAACCCTAAAACGAAATGGGACCGCATCGCACGCACACTGGCGAAAATTGCCGTAGAACATCTTATTGAACAAGGCGCCCGGCCCCAACCACATATTGCACCGCTGACACCGTTTCTAGGTCCGGCGGCAACGCACGCGTCCTAGGAGCCTGTCCGTGTAATGATTTTTGGGGCACCGAATAAATTTTTCATTATTTTCAGTTGCGGCTTAAAATAT
>JBMFGW010000237.1:0-3156 GCA_049977145.1 Phycisphaerae bacterium | reverse complement strand
GCTGATAGCAATTCACAAAATAGCAGTTGCGTATCACCCAGCCGCGGTTGGAAAAACGCGGGAAAAAGACCGCCAGATCGTTGGGCTTGATGCCTGAAATTCCCAACGGCTTGGCAAACGTCAGCGTGCGGCCATGGATAGATTCAATAGCCACAGACGCCAGCAAACCGGGCTTGGTCCGATGGTATATGTCCACACGGTCACCAGCGGCCAGCCCTAGGGGCATAGCCGCACTAAAGGTGATGCGATTTCGTGTCACACTTTTGGAAAGTTTCCAATGTGAATGATTGTTATAGGGATCATCGGTGGTCCGGCCAGTCACCACGCCATCCATCAGCGAGCCATGCTCCAAGCCATTGCTCATCGCAACACCTTCACCCCCCAGAAGATTGTTGGTGCCCGGTCGGGAAATAAAGCGGCAATTCAAATAACGATGCGCCCCATAACCGCCGTTTTCGCTCACAAAACTCTTCGCGGCATAAGACCGACAATGCCGGAGTGTAATGTGTTTACTCTCGTGAATGTGGAAAGCTGCCGCGACACTGTACAGCACGGCAATCATATCTCCGACCTGCAGGGTTTCCCCCGGTCCATAGGTGTGTATCCAAGCCGGATCGCGCGTGGTGTTCAACAGCGTGCGGGTTTTCAGTTGCAACCGATAGGTTCCATCCGGTTGGTACGTGAGGTTGGTAAACAGGTCATTCTCTGGGCCCCACCCGCGATTAATCTGGTATAGAGCGGGCATGTTGTCGCCGTTAGCCTTGAAAGGCAAAAAACGTACCCGGTTGGCATCGGAAATCGCTGGATTGGCCGGCTTGATCAGCCGTGTACCCGGCAGTGGCCTGATCACAATTTGGTTCTTGGCATGATCGAGCTTGACAATATGCCCTTCCATGCAGCCGCGCTGGGCACTATCGACAATTAACCCTTGAATGCTAATGTTAGCGCAATTTTCGATTCGCACCATCAGGTGGTAATTCGGCAATCTGGCTTCCATCGGGAACCAGAAAGTTACGCCATGAGCCAGAATTGTGAAAGGCTTATGTGTCGGGCGTTTCAGCCCGCGCAGCAGGAATGCTTTTGTATCCGGGACGTAATGAGAAGAAAAGCGATAGTCTCCTGGCGGAATGGTAAATGAAGCCGCGCCAGCATGAAATGCCGCCAGAAGGGCTTTGTAGATATCGTTCCCGGCAGTCCATTGTTTGGCCACCTGGTCTGCTGAAAATGACGGTCCCGGCGGGGCGTCGGGATTATAAGGCTCAAGGAGTTCCGACGGGAATTCCGGCGGTGTTGCTTCCTGAACGCTGCAGCCTGAAACTCCCAAAGCGGCCAAGCTAGCCACGCCCAGCCAATGTCGCCGGGTGATGCTCGGACTTCCGCGGGAGGACTCTTGGTTCTTGGATGGATATAACCCAACCGATGCGCACCAACCGCCATCCGTGGGGGTGATACATCTATTCCACGGAGGTATTTTTTGTTTCATTTTTATGTGTTTCCGTGCAGACGGTGGCCCGGTCCTGCAGCCACGCGCCGCTCAACGCCAATAGGCCAAACCGTTGGACTGGTTACCGATAGTCAAGCCGGTCGCCGCGGGATCGTCCGGCGTGGAGCCTGATCCTTCGTGTTGAATATCCGGCGGGCCAATCCAGCTTACCGAACCATCGTTGTACAACTCATTCGCGCCATCCGGCATTCCTTGCAGTGAGGGAGTGTCTACATGATTTGCTACTATGACCTGCCAACTTCCGCTAACGGTGACGTCTAGATCCGTGGCCAGAATATCGGAACCGCGGCTTGTTGGTTCCTGAACGTAATTATGGCCTGGTTCATAGTTGCAATATTGTATTTGGCCCGGTCCGCCAGCGGTGGGCTGATACCCCTGCTGCATTTTGTAGCAATAACTATACCCAGCGTCGACGTTCTGCCATTGGATCAAGCTCCATTGGCCCTTGGCCGCAGTCAGAGCGGTCTCCAGCCCGTTAGTCGTATTGGTGGCATCCGCCGTGCCGCTCCAAGAAAACGATCCCGGCTGGGAGCAGTACACACTCGCAGGATTCTGCAGGATTCCCGTGGTATAGAGCAGCGCCAGTCCCCACGGCTGCCAAAGTCCATTTGGCTGGTACGCCGCTTCGCCTGACGGCATATCTGCCGGGTTCGGATAAAATGCCAAGTTGCCGAAGGCCCAGTTGTACGGGTTGGGCGTGGGATACTGTCCACGATTACTCTGCGCATATTCGTAAATCGCCTGGCCGATCTCCCGCAGGTTGGAAGAACACGTTACACGGGATGCCAGTATTTTCGCCCGCGCCAATGCGGGCAGCAAGAGCGCAATAAGCACCGCGATGATCGAAATCACCACCAATAACTCTATGAGGGTGAATCCATTGCGTTTCATAAAACGTCTCCTTTAATATGATAAAATCTATCAGTACCGCAAATCATCGTGGCGGTTTGCTTTCATCTTCCGATTAACCACCGCACTGCGATGCGGTGCTCAAGGTATGCTCATACCGTCTTCCGACGCTTCAGCAGCAGCAACCCCATGGCTCCCACCGCCATCAACCCCAGCGCCGCCGGTTCAGGAACCGTCGCGACGGAAAAATTATCTACATACCCATTTTCGCTGACACTGTACGGATTGTTTCCATAGAAACCGGCCACTGTCGCTACGCTTGGCGTAAAGGCCGTTGCCCCCGCAAAATCACTGGTCAAATCAGTACCATCAAAGGTCAACTGCGTGATCGCTCCGGTTCCGGTATTGATCGAGTACGTTAGCGTATTGAAACCACTGATGTAACCGCCAACAACGGTAGCGCTGCTCGGCGCTGCGGCCTTTGCCGTCGTGCTGGCGGTTCCGTCATTGATGAATGTGAGATCGCCATAGGGATCCAACGTTATTCCGGTAAAGCCGGCTGACGCAGTCCCCCCGCTTGCTGGAAGTGCGTTCCAGAAACCCAGCCCTACGCCATAGACCTTGTATGACAAACTACCGCCCACAATAGTCCCCATATTCAAATCAGCACTGAGCGTCAGCACCGCTGGCTCGATGTACCCGTTAGCACTAGCGATGCTGATCCCGGCGGCATCATTAAAATTGGTGTTTGCGGACGGTGCCGGATTGCCCACGCTAGTATCGATTGTCATCGGATAAGCGGA
>JBMFGW010000236.1:0-3179 GCA_049977145.1 Phycisphaerae bacterium | reverse complement strand
ATCGGATTGTGCCACCATCATCCTGCAATAAATCCTTCAATTTTTGGCCGTGGGAGATATATGTGACCGGCGCTACCAATTGGGGAGACAGCGTCCCCACGACCGGTGGCGATATGCAGCGGTGGTGCCTGGCCCGGCACGGCAATGGCATCAATATGTCGTTCATGGATGGTCATGTTCAGTACGTGGAAGACAAAAAGTTATGGAATTTGAACTGGGCGGAGGGTTGGGTGGCCAATCCCCCGGCGAGCGTTTCGCAGTTGCCGTGAGAGGGGCGCTTCGCTCAATGAACAATGAGACGTCCCGGGGTGCCGGGACTTAATGAGACGGCTCCGCCTTAATGAGACGCGGTGCCTGCGCACCGCTTAAAAGTTTTTGATCCGTGATCCGTGATCCGTGATCCGTGATGGTCGTCCTCCCCCTGCCTCTGCTACCTCTTGTGCAAACTTCCCCGTCGTATCCGTGTCATCAGTGTAATCCGTGGTTCAGAGTAACTCGAGTGAAAGGTTACGGGTTGCCTGCGCGGGTGGGGTGGCGACTTGCGGTGTCGCAAAAAAAACCGGCCCGGAGTTTATCCGGACCGGTGTGGAGGCTATTTGGTTTTCGGCCCGGCCTATCAAGGCCGGCCCGCGGTGAAGATTCAGGCTGACGCTTTACGCTTCTTCAGCAGCAGCAGGCCCAGGGCGCCAACGCCGACCAGAGCCAGTGAGGCTGGTTCAGGCACAGCAGTCACAGGAGTCGCGGTGAGCGAGAAGTTGGAGATCGTCCCGGGGTCGGACCAAGCCCCCAGAGCCACATCCGTAATGGTGGGATTCGTGGTGTAGGTAAAAGTGGGTGACGGATGAGATGGGTCGCCTTGGATCATCGCCGAACCGGTCCATGCGGCTGCCGATGTATTCAGGGTAATAACCAGCGTTTGCGTACCACTGTCGGCGGTGGTGCCGAAATTTACGCTATAATTATTATTCCCCGGGCCGCCAAAGTACTTCGGTGTATTGTTTGCGACAGTGGGGCGCACCAAGGCCCAATCGGAGTTGGCGTTATAAAAGTACCCCCCGCCCGACGTCGTTGACGTGTCGGTTGACGGTGAGGGTGCAAACCCGGCCGCCAGCCAGCCTTTGGTGTTGGTCGCGGTGGTACCCAAGCTCAATGTCTCGGTAAGGGTGTAGTTATATCCCGCGACCGGAGCAAACGGGAGATAAAGGTCGGAGGTCCCGGCGTGGCCGCCGCTCGTGGAGGCATCAAAATAGGCACCGTTCGAGCCGGTGGTCGTCACGTTCGTGTCGCCTGTCCATGCGGCACCCGCGGTGCCACCGGCATAGGTAGCCGAGGATTCCACGGTTTGCCCGTTCAATTGAGTTCCCGAGGCCTGCACAAAGTTGTCAGAATAGATCACCGTGCTGGCCGATGCGGCACCGGCCAGGCCGAGGCTCGCCGCAGCCGCGATCGTCGCAGCCGCCAGAGTTAAACCACGAGAACTTGAGAAACCTTTGGTAACCATAAGAAAACCTCCAAATAGTGCTCTCTCCTGCGAGAGAATCTTTAACCCGCCGAAACCGGGCGGATAAATCGGTATTGCCACAACATGCGGCAAATGAGTGTTCATTCCTGGGTAATGTAAGGTCGGTCCTCCTTCCGTGTGAGGCCCGAAGCATGTCTCTGACGATTCCTAAAACTTCAAGAGATCACCCGAGCCACCAAGTAAAACGCAACGGTTCAAAAGCCAAAGGCCCGAAGCCCGTTCACGCTTTTTTGGTTAATTACTTAACCATGAGAATAAGTATAATCATAAAATCCACCTTGTCAAGAGAAAAATCCTAATTTTTTTTTTAGATTCAAGCAGAACCGGCAAAACTGTCGGGACCTTACAATAATGCCACAATTATGTGTAAACACGAAGGATGATGATTAGTAACGGTGGTTACCTTGACTCCTGATATTTCCATTGCCAAAAGTGACAACCTATATCAGGACGTGACATGTGCTGTTACTGTAGTGGTAATGCCTACGGCATATCTGCGACTCCGCTGGGCGGGGGATTCTGGGTGACCCAACTGCCGGCCCAGTTGAGACTCCATAGGTTCTTGGCCTCGACATGCTCGACGTGCCCGTCCATGAACGCCATATTGATGCCATTACCATGACGCGCCATCGCCCAACGGTCGATGTCCCCGGAGAAAGGAACGCCGCCATTTTCAGGCACGGGTTCTTGGCCGGTCGCGTAGCTGATATCAGCCAGACTTGGATTCGTATTCTCCAGCGGTCCCCCATCCAGCCAGAATGCATCGCCAAATACCGGAACCGTACTTGTCGGCACGCTGATGATGTTGTTGGGCCAATAATAGGCAGGAGGATTGGACTGTACACCGACAAAAGGATCGTTATCATTGGTGTCATTCGACACCAATGACTCATATCCATAACCATAGAGCCACCCGTTGAACCCGTAGCTTGACTGGAAGTACTCAAGCTGATTTTGTTCAAATGGCGTGCTTGCCGACTCGTTCCACGCATAGGTCTGGTTGATTTGCCCCACCACCAGTTGGCCGTTCGGGTTCGGCAATGGGGTCGTGGCCGGACAAATCACGGCAGTTTCCAGCCCGGCAAAATTGATCTGATAACCGGTCGGAGAAGCCTGCTGGCGAGAAGAGGTTATGTACGGTGCCAAGGCCACTATCCAACCTTCCAACGCCCCGGTCGTGCTATTGTACCCGTAAGGGAAACGATGCCCACTCCAAGAGTCCTGGTACTCTTGGACGGCCAGGGACATTTGCCGGAGATTAGACGAACAGACCATGCTTTGAGCGAGATTCCGCGCTTTTGCCAAGGCCGGTAATAGCAGGGCAAGGAGCAGCGCAATGATGGAAATGACTACCAGAAGTTCAATGATGGTAAACGCCTGTGTCCGACGGGTTTCCTTGTGATTACATGACGCGAAACTAAATTTGTTCGTAGCCATAAGAAAACCTCCAAGTTGGCTCTCTACCGCGCGAAACTTTTTAACCCGCCAAAACCGGGCGGATAAATCGGTCTTGCCACAACATGTGGCAAAAATTCTTGATTCAATCAAGCCCGGCTCTCATTGAGTGGAGATCCGAACCAGTTCTCTGGCCATTCTTAAGACTTACATAAGAATCGCCAGAGCCATTATATAAAACCAAACGGCCATGAACGCCGTT
>JBMFGW010000235.1:0-3201 GCA_049977145.1 Phycisphaerae bacterium | reverse complement strand
GACTGCCGCTGATAAAGCCCACGGCCACAAAACCATCGCGGGAATTATTGCCGGGAACATAGGCGGTCGGAGCTATCTTGGCGGAAAGCGTGTAAATGTGGCCCGGTACCGGTCGGAAGTTAAGCCCCGCGACTTCCAAGGCTCCATAGCCATTGACATCGTAGGAACCGGTGATGCTGCCGTTGGCCTTCCAAAACGGATGAAAATCCGCTCCGCCCGCCGGTTTACCCTTGCCGGTGTAATTGTATCCGCTGCTGAAGTTTTCAGTCCACACCAGACTGGTCCCATGGTCAACTTTTAGAGCGTGGCCAGGCAGTAATTCGCTTGCGCTGCCACTGAAATTATCCTGATAAACTGTAACCGTGCCGGCCAATGCCGTAGTGGCCAATCCCACCAATATGGCCGCCACCGGCATAGCCAATGATAACGCTGAAAGACGGTGATAAATCCGATGTGCCATTGTCTGTAGCATAATGACTTCCTTGGATTACTCTTTTCTTATTGACCAGGATGAAAATTCTCACGTCACGGCTAATCAACGGCGTTCATGCCGATCTTGGCCTTGGACCCGATCTGATTATTGATCCGGGCCGGGCCTTGAAAACTGTTCCCCATAACTACCGCCGCCGCCGCTCCGCGTTCAAGGGTCACCTGCCGCGAACCGGCATCCATAAATTCACACCCACTGATAGTCAACCGGCCACGACGCAGCACGATGGCCGGCGCTTTTTTATTCTGCTGCGCCCAGGAAATAAAATGGCAACCGGTAAATGTCGTTTGTCCCGAACCTTCCAAAAGCGCCATGGTATCGGTCAACGGGCCGCCCCAGAATCCGCAATTGGTGAACTTCACCGGCCCGGTGTTGGTGGCACCAACCTCAATAGATGGCGCACCCATAAACTGGCCATTCACAAAGGAAATACCCGCATGCGCCTGGTTGCCATCCACCCGCACGGAAGTTGACTTCGTACCCGTCGCCCCCTCGTCCGAACCGCACTGCGTGAGCACCACATTGGGAGCTCCGCTTGGTGTACGCACAAAGTGATACCCGATTTTATGCCAGATCGCAAAACAGTTGAACATATATTCCCAGTCGGTGCGTCCGATGAGAAAAGCCGTGGCTTGCGTTGAAGTATACGTCGAAAGCTTCGGAGTGATTTTCCAGAAGGGCCAGAAATGTACGTCCTGCACGCGGCCGACATCACCACACTTGTCGATGAACAACCCGGTTTTCAACGGCTGGCCATACAGGCCGTGGATATAATGCCGGCCACCAGTAACCGTGCCGCAATCCACCGCCTGCCACGGGTTTAGAATTGTTACATTCACCAAAGCCGCGCTGTCCCCAAGCTGGCGGACCGTCCACGGGTATTGCACCGGCGGTTCCGGACATGTCTGCTCCGGGTAGAAAACTTTAACACCGTACAAGGTGCTATTGGTATTCAGCGAGATCAAAGGTGTGCCATCGGGTTTTCCTTTACCGCCTGTCGCCAGCAGACAACTGCCGGACTGCGGCGAGTTGCCGGGCGCATAGTGGTTATCGCCCCCCACACCGGCCACCGGCGCGCGAAATAGGCCTTGCAGCGTGACATTCGGCGGGACGTTCAACGAACCCTTGATGAGGTAATCACCGGTCGGCAGCAAGACTACGTTGCCGCTTTGCTTTCCGGCGGCATCCAGTGCTTTTTGAATCGCGCTGGTGTCATCCATCTTGCCATCGCCGCGGGCACCGAAGTTGCGGACATCAAGATACGGTTCGCCGAAGCCACCGCTTTTCAGTTCCGGCGGCGGCGCAGCCGCGGCGATGCCGGCACCGCCCATGATCGGAGCCGCCAACCCCGCCATCCCGACAGCCGCCGTGCCCAGAAAATGCCGCCGGTGTACAATCCGTCCCGGCGCGACGGGATTGAGTTTCTGAATTTCCTGCGACATGTCATGTACTCCTTAAAAAGGTTCCATGTTTCCCAATATAGTAGAAAGATGACGCCGCCGACAATATTGAGTTCGTAAACTTGGCCATCATCGAGTTCCTGAACGATGAGCCATTGTAATTTAGGCGAGCATTACGCATGGCGAAAACGGGAGCCTATCCCGCATTTCCCAGAGGCACGGACGAAACAATGCTGGCGAGAAGCCTGCGGTGCAGTCGGGAGTAACGCAGGCATCTTGTCGGCTTCGGTGGACAACTTGCCTGGGCCTGCGGAATATCCTGTCAATAGGCCGCGTAGGGTATACTTGCACCGGCCCGGATTGTCGGCCTCCAAACTACCAGCCAAAATATAAGGTCCCCGGCCCCATAAATCGTGCTTTGATATTGGACATTGGCACCCAGCGTACCGAACCGTCGTTGTACATTTCATGCGACCCGGCGGGTAAAAAATTACCCAGGGAGCCATCGACATAATTGGAATTGGCACCCGGAAAAAGGAAATTATCCAATCCCATCGCTGAACCCGCATTGGTAAAGTTGTTCGAAAATAGCGCGTTATCCGTTACCAGCAGTGTGCCGGGGTTGGACTGCGGATTGAGGGCCGGTTCATGTTCCGGATCGCCATTAAGGAAAAACCACTCGTTGCCCAAATTTCCCGCGTCAATAGTGCCGGTAACCGACATTCCCTGATAGTAGCCCGCCACCGCCGGAAAATCATAGGCGGGTTTGTAATCTATTCCCCGATCAACCCAGTAACACATTCCGGTATAGAGCCACCAATTCGTGAGATAACCTTGGGAATTAAAAGCACCCGCTGGCATTTGGGACTGTTCCTGTTCACCGCTGCTGGTATCCGGAGAAAATAGCAAGCTTAACCCGCTTACCGTCGGAGTTAGAACGCCGGGGCGAGGGGTTGACGGGATCATATTTCCGTTCGCTACGCCAAATGAGTTGTAATAAAGCAGAGCCAGCCCCGCTATCGGATAGGTGGTACCATGCGGGCCGCCAAACATGATCTGATCCCCGAAGGGGTAATTCCACAAATTGGCCAGTGGATAGCGGCCACGATAGGTATTGGCGTACTCCTGCATGGCAATGCCGATCTGCCGCATGTTGGAGGCCCCTTCTATGCGTACCGCTAACTGCCTGGCCTTGGCCAGCGCCGGCAACAGCAGGGCGATGAGAATGGCGATGATGCTGATGACCACCAGAAGTTCAATTAAAGTAAATGCGTTTCGACGTTTCGTAGAAAACTCCTTTTTTGAGTGTTC
>JBMFGW010000234.1:0-3233 GCA_049977145.1 Phycisphaerae bacterium | reverse complement strand
TGAAACCTGCCAGTAGCCCGCGATCAACGGCGTAAAAGCAAGCGTTGCGCTCGAAGAGGCAGACGCCTTCGCCGGGTTGAACCTTGCAGTATAACTCCCCGACTGTGCGGTGCCAAAGGAATCGGCTTCAAGTGGCTTGTATTGGAACCGCTACGGACCAATCGCACTGCGCGGGGTTGGCGTGCCCTCGGGGACGCCGCTGCCCCCTATTGGGTCGCGGGCGCGGCCGGATTCGTGTTGCCTTCCGGTACCTGGTGGTCCCGTTCCTGCGCTTTTTTGAAGGCCTCCATGTCGGCCTTCCTCTCGGCCTCCATCTTGGCATGATATTTGCGCATAAGCCCGTGCATGTACGCCATCATCTCCGCACTATTCGACTTGGATGCCGCTGCAAGCCGTGCCCGGTATTGCGCGTCAAAATCCACAAACGAATGAAATTTCCCGGCTTCAATCTCGTGCCGCAGCGAATCGTAAATCACGGCCTGCGCCCGGGTGAGCCTGTCCCAAATTCTTGGCGGGGAATTCCGCGGAAACCTGTTGGGACCGTCAGCGAGCTTCCAATTGCCCTTGACGCGGCGGAAGTAGAGGGGGACGTTTGGCTCCCATTTCCACAACCTGCCATACACAAAGGCCCAAGCGCGGACTTGGGCGGAGTCACCTTCGACTTTCAACGTCTTAAGATCCAAGTGCCGCAGCAGGCACTGCGTCGCCGTGGGCGAAATGGCTGGAGGGACCGGTTTAAGCCGCGCTTTGGCGTTCGCGCCAAAACGTCGGCCCAAGGCGCTGGCGAGCCGGTTAAAGGCCAGCTCTTCATCGACAACCGCAAGGTTGTGGGATTCACCGGACGGCGCGTATACCAGATGGTGCGCAGTTTGAGCATCCCCCCGCTTGATCGCGCCGGCAAGTTGGGCCAAGGCGGCGACCGGGCCAGTCTTGGGAATCTGCGATGATTGTAACACCGGCCCCGGCGGAACCTTTCGCGGTTTTGGCTTGGGCCAAGTGACGTTCCGTGTTTGCCAAGCAATTTTTCCCTTTGGGTTCAGCGTGAATCCAATGAGGTTCGTCCCCAGCCTCACATAAGCCCCACTTCCAACGACGCTGCACCATTGCGTGATAGCCCGCACAATATAAACACCGGGCAGACTGATCACGAAATACTTCCTCAACCGAAGTTCCATTTCCCTTGTTTTGCCGGGGGGAATAGCGAGAGTGGAGTTCACCATTCCTCCGCAGGCAGCCATGTTCATTTCGTGACCCACTACGGTTCGCAGCGCTTTCTCCGCCCGTCCGCCGACCACCTTATATACGCCCAGCGTCCAACCGCTGGCCGGCCCGTTGGAGAGAGAGGCCACCGTATCGCCGGTGTTTGTTATCTTGGCCAGTACGGCCACCCCAGATTTTCCAGGGGCGAGCTGCACCACCAAGCCGTCTTCCGATTGTGGTGCATAGATTGGTCGCAGCATGCGCGCCCGCAAGACGGCATTGGTGGGGGTTGCCTGCGCCCGCGACGTAGCGGGCGCGGCCAATAAAATGAACACCAAGATTGCCCTGCCTACAAACGTGATTATTTCTCGGGTGCCGTAACTCATGGTTTGTTCTCCAAATTTTTGTCTACCACCTGCGTCGAGATCACAGACTTAATGTTTGCGGTCCACTGCGGCTCCTGTGACGGCGTCAAAACTTGGGGTTGGGACGTGGTGCCGGAAGGGGGGGGCCACAATCCGGCCCAACTCCAGTCCACCTGTTTGACGGGGACCGGAATAGAGTCGGTACCGCTCGGCGTGAACATCAGGTACATGTCAGCGTCTATGCTGTAGTCTGCGCCGGTCCATCCCCGTACGTCGGCCGCCGGAGAATCGGAGGTTGAAGCCGAGGTCTGATTACTCACCTCCCATCCGTACGGATAACTCGTGTCGAGGTAATCGGCTCCGGAGGCTGTCCTTTGGGTCAGATTGGTTGCTGAATCCCACCGATCTATCTCATTTTCTGTTATCACCTGGACGCAGGTGAACGTATGACCGTATTGAGCAGGCGGAAGCGTCCACGACGCATTGAATTCAATTCCGGGGGTGTAGGTTCCGGAAGCGTCCCGCGGCGGGTTGTAGGATCCGCCAAAATGCAACCAGGCATCGGCCGAGACCCACGCGCCGGTACTCGGCTTTTGGTCGCCGACGTAGTTATCATCCGCAGTGGTTGTACCCTCAATAGTGCCCGTAAACGTTGCATTAGGCTCGAAAACGTCGAAGGTCGTTTTCACCACAGCTGCTGCCGTCGGCGGCTGCGGTAATGTACCCGTTAGCGTGACATTCTCGTCCCCTGTACTTCCGCTATCGGTATACACCCAATAATAGGTCAGATTCGGGTGCGCAAGGTCGGCCGATGTTACCGGCGTTACCCTGGCGGTGGTGCTATTCGCCGTGTATGACGAGACGATTGTCGTGCCTTCGACGTTCCATTGCAGCGTCATATCGCTGGGCCCGTATTCGGCGGTGAGCGGGATTTGCTGGCCAACGGAAACATTTTGGGTTTGGCCATCCACCACTAAGCCTCCATATTCAATGTGCAGAATATAACTCGTCAAATCCTCCGGTCCGGCGTTGGCGCTTCCGCTCCAACATTGATTGGTTTTAGTGTCCGTAACGGTGACTCCGCAAGAAGCTGAAACCTGCCAGTAGCCCGCGATCAACGGCGTGAACGTCAGCGTCGCGCTTGAGCTGGCCGACGGCTGCGCCGGGCTGATGGAATCAGTATAGCCTCCCGACGGTGGCGAGCCAAAGGAATCGGCTTCAAGTGGTTTGTATTGGAACCGCTACGGACCAATCGTATTGGGGTGCCGGGTTGCCCTCGGCCACGCCGAACGGCCGAAAAATGCTCGCACCAGTGTCAACGCGACGGCACGGTTACGTTTTCCCATGGCGACCAAGTGCGCGTATGCCCCAACTCCACGCGCACGCGATACACGCCGACTAGGGTCATGTCGTACATGCAACTCAAATTGATCGGCTCGGCATATTTGTACACCACGCCAGGCTTGAGCGTGTACGGCTTGCGTTTCAAGCCCCGCACCCGATGCTGAAGGAGCCACCTCCCGTAGGCCGTAAGCGCGGCAGGATTTTTCCTAATGAACGGCACGTCGTGAGGCTTCGGCTTTTGAACGACGGTGTACTCGCCTGGAAAACTTGGGCCTGTGACCTCGACGCGTGCGAAATCGACCAGTGGGTTACCCGTGAGACGCA
>JBMFGW010000233.1:0-3244 GCA_049977145.1 Phycisphaerae bacterium | reverse complement strand
TTGCTACCGGCTGGAACGATTACTTTGCCGGGCGGGTATTTCCCCGCTGAAAACTAACGCCTTATCACGGCGCACCGTTGTTCGCTGCTCGTTGGCCCCTCGTCCCCTTGTCACGTTACTCCGCTGCCTCTGCTTCCTCCCTGTGTAAACTTCCCCGTCATTTCCGCGCCCATCCGTCGAATCGGTGGATGTCACCCTTTCGTGTCCCCACCTATTCGGGACGCCGTGCCTCCGTGCCGACGTCCAACGGACGGATTCTCATCTCCGGCAGCCCTAAAACCCTTTCGTCACCGCGCAGCAGCGTGGCGCTCGCGCCGCGCTGCGTCTTCTGCGAGCCTCGAAATTTCATCAACTTGGCAATACCGCGTGTGGCGGAAAGCGTGCTGTCGATGTCGAGCAAATCCTGCGTGGCCTGGTTCTGGTCAAGCAGAACCTGCTGGTCGTAAACGGCACGAGAATTAACCCCAACCACGCCGAAGCGCCGCACGCCGGACACAACTGAGCGAAGCGCCGGAGCCATGACAGAAAACATAACGACCGCGCCAACTACGAATCCGCCGGCAGCAACAAGCACGCTCTTCACTTTTTCCATAAGCAATCCGCCCAAATACGCGCATCGAAGACACAGGGAAGCTGCCGCACAGTCGGCCTATCAGCATCGGCCGCTAAGGGTGTTTCGCAACGCATTTCGCTAAATGCGCCGAGCAAAGCGTTAAACATGCCGCCAGTTTATCTCCGGGACAGTCCGTGAAGTTCAATGCGCAACGCTGTTGGCAGGCACCCGCTTCTGTCTGGCACGCAGCGGGTCCGCCCACGTCACCGCTACCGCCTCTGAGCAGCCCCCTTACGAAGGCCTCGCACAGTAGCCACTCGATGCCATGGTACTTACCGCAAATCGCGTCGATCGGATTTTCCCACTGGTCGGCTTTCTTGTCGCACGGACCACACCCCTCACCCTCTGGATCCACCGCCACCACCGCTCGTCCCCCGACGTACTCATACAAATTCACGCCGCCCGCATACCCAATTGGATCGCGCTGTAGCCAGCGGCCAAGGATCGGCGAATATGTGCGATTGCGGACGTAATACAGTTCCGCCTCCGGATCGAATCTGTATCCGCAGTAAACTATGTCACTGGCTCCGTAGCTGGATTGCACATCATCGTTGGTGAACCATACGCCGTCGGCACCGGGACCGGTGAAGATCAGCGTGTTCCCATACGCATCCGTATCGTAGGCCTCGACAATGGCACCGTTGGAGTTCGTCAATGCCACCGCACGGTATAGTAAATCCTGCAACAGGTAATACGCGCCGGCGGGCAGCGATTGTGGGCCGAAAATGGTGTAGGCCGTTAGCTGGATACATTCGTCAATATATGTGCCCCAGATGTATTGCTTGATCGGCGTATCCGTGGAACCGGTTCCGCCGAAGGGGTCGCGTTCTTCCACCACTTGGTTGGCCAAGTTCAGGTAGTCCGTGGTTTCATTGGGGACGTTGCCCGTGAGGCCGCCATTGCTGACGGTCTTGCGAATCCGTCTGTTCAGGGCGTCGTAAACATAATGACCGACCACCGCCCCGCCGCTGGCGCGGTTGATCTGAATTGGGCGGTTGAGCGCATCAAAAGCATAGATAAGCGTGCCATCGTTCTTCAGATTGCCATTGCTGGCACCGGTCGCACCATCGTATTGGAATGTGATCGCGCCGCTGCCGGTTAATGTCCGTTGTGCGATTTCATTGAGATTATTGTGCGAACGTTGATCGGTGGTCTGGCTGCCACCCACCGGCAAAAACCCAGTGGCTCGCCAATTGCCCAAGCCATCGAGATTCCAGTTTTCCTGTGTATTGGTGCCGGGCAAGGCGTTGGGTGCGGTTATGCTGCCGCCGCCGGTGTTCTGGTAGCCGCCGGTGCCGCTTAATGTGCCACGCTGATATTGCAGTAGCCGATTGATGGAATCATAACCCGGCGTTGGCGAGGCGATGGTACCGACTGCACTTATCGGCTGATACAGGAAACTCCGGCTTTCCGCGTGCAGTGAGCCGCTGCTGGATCCTTCACTTATTATTTCATCCGCTACGACCATGAGTTACCCGCATAAAGAAAACGAGTTAATGCCGGAATTATACCCCGTCGCATCCGCGACGCAAACAAATCCAGACAATCCTGCCAGCATGGTACATTTTAATAGGACGCTGTCCCTATTATTCACCCCTATTACCCACGTGGCCGTCTGGAATTGTTGCCCAAGTGCCCGCCAATCCAACGCCCCAGTCGCAACGCACGACCGGGTGGCGCATTTCCGAGGTCGGGTTCGGCCCCGCTCTCGGAACCGCATTTGGCGTCCTCGCGAGGTTCATCCATAATGTCTGTGTCTTTTCCCGTCAGCTCGACGTTGCGCCATCGTAGAAAGGCCCCCACGGCAAACACGATCATGATCCCGATGAAAACGATGTTGCTCAATCTTACGGGCGGCCCTCCAACGATTACTGCCGCGCCAATAATCAGGACACATGCGCAGAAGGAAAGGGAGTAAATCCTCTTCCGCACCGCACGTACCAAGGCCGCTCCGCCTTTTTTCGCTGCAGCGCGAACTACACGCGCCACCAACAAACGTTGCAAACCAAAAAGAGCGACGAGGCCCAGGGTACTGGACCACTCGTGAAAACTGGATCCCAAAAATCGCACGGCGTCTCCTTCATCCGGTAATACTGTTCGTTCTGGGTTGGAAATGCCGCCGACGGCGGGACATCCGCTGGTTCGGAAAAGTGCCGCCGCCACGACGTGACCCCTTGGTCGCCACACGGAAACATTCGAGGAAGCGCAACGGGGACGCATCTAGTATTCTCATCTTCGGATTACATCCGCAAGCGTTAAAGGCACTCGTTGATCGTCGAGGCAAAGCGCCGCACTGCTTTGTGGAAGTGCCTTCGTGTTGAAACCTATTCTCGTTCAGTGCAACCATGGGCTGCCCGCCAACACACAATGGATTCGACGTCCACATTCTAACCCCTCGCCCCCGGCTATGCCAAATGCCAAATACCAAATGCTCTACTGCTCAACTCGCTCCTGATCAACTGCCCTGCGGCGACAGCCGCCCCAGCCGCCCAATACGGATAAACACTGCACACGAACTGTTCCGTGAAAACGTGACATCTGCGTTTCCGATTAGTCCTTAAACAAGCGAATACCCCGGACGCAACCCGATAATTCTTGCGTATTTTTTTTACGCAGTCTCCCCATTGCGGT
>JBMFGW010000232.1:0-3259 GCA_049977145.1 Phycisphaerae bacterium | reverse complement strand
TGAATATCCCGAAAATCTTCAAAAATACAAATTGATTCTTCACTGCGGTGGATGTGTTATAACAAGGAGAATGATGATCGAGCGTTGGGATCCATGATTGCTGAGGGGACTTATTGGACCCCTATAATATTGTTGAATTCACCGTATCCAGGTAGCGCAAATGCGATGCAGGCCGTATCCTATACCGCAACTTACATATTTAGTTCAGGTCCTCTAACCTTAACTAGCCAAGCCTCAACCATATTGTCACAAACGATTTATGCATCTAATGGCGAAGCAATAGGTCTCTTCAGACTTGATGAATGGGGCATTTACAATACGAGACTTATTCCAATAATTGCCGGTTATTATCCATGTAGCCAGCCATATGTGGCTAAGGATCTAGGCAGCGCCACAGATCCACCCACGTTTAGATCAATTATAATATTACCTAGTAAACTACCCCGCCCGTCAGGGCGGGGCTTTGGGGTTTCCAGTAGTCTTCACGACACAACTTCATCTCCCCTTCGGTTGCCTGCAATCGTTTCTGCACTTTTGACCGCAGCTAAACCATGCCTCCAGAGATAAGCCAATCGCCGCAATTTTGCTTTTACTTGCATAACCATCCCAACTCCGCCCAATTGGCAAACCAATTCTTAATTGCGCCCGGCCAATCGCGTGCCATATCCGCAGTGAAAAATGGCGGCAATGCCCGCCCCACGGCTTCCTCCAAGGTCAGCCCCCGATGCAGGAATTCCAGTAAGATAAACGCAGGCTCTTCGATTCGCTTAAAAAATACCGCGTTGTTAAAGCGATGCGTTGCCAGAAAAATCCGCTCCCGTTTCGGCAGCGGCACATGCTTCGAGGCTCTTTTCCTTCGTTTGCCCTCGGCAGCCTCGGTGTGCATGGGAGATTCTTTTTTTAACGCAATCGCAAATTCATCCAGCGGATATTCCAATCGCAACAGTGAGATATAAGGCTGCAGCTTTATCCGCAATTCCGCAGGATTGCGCCCGGCCAAATCTTTTACCTCCAGCACCGGCAGCGCTTGTGCATCAAAGGCTTCGATCTGCGCCCATTCAAATTTAGCCATATCCAACGCCAACGCCAACCGGGAACCCGCCCACTGCGGGTGCCGAGTCAAAAATGTTTCGAGTTGCTGCCCCAGATTCCGCAACTGAAATGAGCGGGATGGATACTCGGCCAGGTACGCCCGGCTCATTTTATGAAATTGTGCCTCTCCCAGCACCGCGCGCAAGCCCGCAAAATCATCATACAGGCAGTCCAGAAGCCGAAACCAATATTGGCGGTTATAAATCTCCAGGCGTTCAAAACTGCTTAATCGGTCATTGGGCTTGATGAACTGCTGCGCGATAATGGAAGTGGGTGTGCCATCCATCCATCTTTTTTTCATATTCAGCGCCGGCGTTAATTCACGGCTTACCGCTTGAAGCATCACTTCCTGAAGGGTGTGCAGATCGCTCCGCGATTTTATTAATACCGGCACCATCGCTGGTTTTGTATTCAGCAATATCACCGTCCGTTTTCGTTTAATTGATTTTGCCATCGGCACCTCCGACTTTTTGCATGGCCGCCAAAAATCGATTGGCCTTGAGCGCTTCGCCATGCACTTCTTCAAAGGATGGAATATATGAATCCCATTCTAATAATGTTGATGTCGGGCCGCAGTGTTCAATGGCGCGGCTATAGAGTTTCCAAACTGGATCCAACACCGGATGGTCATGGGTATCGAGAATGTATTTTTCAAATTTGGAATGTCCCGCAATGTGTATCTGACCCACGCGGTGGTGGGGAATGTTATCCAGATATTCCAGGGGATTAAAATTGTGATTTTTAGAGGACACAAAGATATTATTTACATCCAGAAGAATGCCACAGTCCGCCCGTTCGACCACTTCCGAGAGAAATTCCCATTCGGTCATTTCCGATTGATGAAATTCGGCATAACTGCTGACATTTTCCACGCATATTGGCACTTCCAAAAAATCCCGTGCCTGACGGATGCGCTGAGCAGTGCCTTTTGCCGCACCGAAGGTATACGGCATGGGCAAAAGATCATGGCTGTATGTGCCATCCACACTTCCCCAGCACAAATGATCCGAAAGAAATGGCGTTTTCGTACGTTTAACCAGGTTTTTGAGCCGTTTGAGATGTTCGCGATTCAGCGGATCAGCGGAGCCGAAGTACATGGAAACCCCATGCTGGACCACCTGATACTGCTCCAAAATTTGATCCAGAATCTCCAATGGCCGACCGCCGTCCACCATGTAATTTTCTGAAATAATCTCAAACCAATCAACAGTGGGCTTTTGGGAAAGAATATGGTTGTAATGCGGGATTCGCAGGCCGATACCGATACCAAGCTCGGTAAATCCGTTGTAGAGATTTTTCGGCATGAATAACTCCGCTTCGTATAGAAACGGGGTGGGGACAGGCCTATTGGCAGCCCGTCCCCAAAAGTCCCCGATCTATCACATATTTCCCACTGTCGCAGGCACAAATTGCCCGCCCATGAGAGTCCATAAAAAAGTCCGATACGACGGATGATTACTGGCCGCCGGTAGCCATCGGATTTTTGGGGGCGGTGGTATTGCAGCCGCCCTTGCCCTTACAGGAATTTTTGCCCACACAGCTATGGGTTGCGGTTTTGCAACCACCCTGCCCCTTGCAGGCATTCATCCCTTTGCAGGTATGTACGCCCCAGGCCATATCGGCCATCGGTGAGGCGGCGGTACCAGCCAAGCCGGTCTGAACCGCACTGGGCCTGGAGGATGCGGCCAATACACCAGCATTAGTGGATGCCGCTCGAGTACTTCCTGCCATCATACCTGATACGGCGGCCACAGCGAGGAGGGAAGCTACGGTGGAGAGTGATTTGCGCGTATTCATTGTGAATACTCCTTAAAACTAAGAAAACAGTTACCACGTTCATGCCATCAAGCATGAACAGCAGATTAGTCGCGGGATCTTTTCATTTCTTACAGAATATAATAATCGACTTCGCCCGACACTCGAACTGCGGTGCGGGAAAGCCCGGCTACTTGATGATCTTTTTTAACTTTTCGCGGGCTTCCGGTGACAGTGCGCTCTCCTGCAGAGATTTACCTAAAAAGCCTTTAGACCCCAGTTTTTTTGCGGCTTTATCCAACAGGGCGAATTGCCGATCCATAAACCGGCAGCCAGCGCACATCAGCAGGTGAATCGCAAGTGTAACGCGTTCGTAATAAGATAGAGAACCATCTCGGCGGCGGCAGGACAT
>JBMFGW010000231.1:0-3288 GCA_049977145.1 Phycisphaerae bacterium | reverse complement strand
AGTTCTTATCCCGAACTCACGTTGTTTTATGGTCAGACTTGTTGTGAGTCTGACAGGCCGGTAGGCCGTGAACGGTTGCCTTCTTTGATAAGGAGTTGTCTGGTGCGACGATTTGTGTTTTCTGTGGTTGTGGTGCTCGCCGCGCTAAGCCTTTTTGGCGGTTCGCCGAAGACTGAAGCGTCCGCTTCTAAATCGTATGAACATTGCCGCTATGGCCTGACGCCCAAGCAGGTTGAGGCCAAGGCCAACGCCTTGCTGGCCCGCATGACGCTTGACGAAAAAATACGACTGCTATCGGGCAATCCACATGCGATGGGTACGCAACCGATCAAACGCCTTGGCATTCCAGTTATTAATATGCGTGATGCCTCCTGTGGGCTTGGCGACTGGGGGCGGTCGACGGGTTATCCGGCCTCGGTGTGCCTGGCGGCAACGTGGAATCGCAAGTTGGCCCATCAAGAAGGCGTGGCCATAGCCCATGACGCCCTGGCACGGGGTGTGAATATTGTGCTGGGGCCGGGGATGAATGTTGAACGGGAACCGCAGGACGGGCGTAATTTTGAATTTTTGGGTGAAGATCCCTTTCTAACCTCAGCCATCGCGGTCCATTGGATTCGCGGGTTGCAGTCGCGTGGCGTGGCGGCCTGCGCCAAGCATTATGCCGGCTACGAAGATGGCTTGGATACGCCCATCGACAGCATCATGAGTCGCCGGACACTGGAAGAGTTGTATCTGCCGCCATTCCGTGCGGCGGTGCGGCAGGGGCATGTCTGGTCGATCATGTGTGCGTATTACCAGATCAAC
This sequence comes from Phycisphaerae bacterium, assembly GCA_049977145.1. Classification (GTDB taxonomy): domain Bacteria; phylum Planctomycetota; class Phycisphaerae; order WQYP01; family WQYP01; genus JAMDCX01. Next base: position 2,484 of record JBMFGW010000231.1, on the reverse strand, counting down.
GGCGTATTTTGCGCGCAGAACAAGTTGTTGCTCACGGACATCCTGCGGCACCATTGGAATTTTAAGGGCGTACTGATGTCCGATTGGGGAGCCAACCATGCCTGTGTTCATTCTCTGAACGCCGGGTTGGATTTGGAAATGCCGCAGGCAGGTTTCTATTCGCAAGCCAACATTCGCAAGGCCTTGGCGGAGGGCAAAGTCTCGATCGCAACGATCGATCAACACGCCAGGCGTATCTTGCGATTGATTGTGGCCATGGGCTTCTTGAAACATCACCACCACCCGGATTACAACATCCCCCTGGATGATCCGGCCAGCGCGGCGGTGGCTATGAAAGTGGCGGCGGAGGGTACAGTGCTGCTGAAAAACAAAAATGGCATTATGCCGTTGAATCACGCAAAACTGAAGCGGATTGTGGTGTGGGGACCGATGGCAGGGCAACCCATTACCAGCGGCGGCGGCAGCGGTTATATCCACGATATTCACGGATTAGTCAGCATACTGAACGCGGTAACCAAAGAGGCTGGCCCGAAAGTGAAGGTTCAATACGTGGCGTCTTCGCTGTGCATATATAGTACGGCCCAACAACAAACCAGCAGTAGCGGCAGTCCAAGCCTGTTATGGGGCCAAGGCAAACTGCTAACCCGCAAGGGCAAGCCGGGGTTGGCGGTGGAGTATTTCAACAACGACACGCTGTCCGGCGCGCCGGTGGCTACGGGAATTGACTCAAAAATCGCCTTTAATTGGGGGCTGAAGATGCCGGTTCCGCAGGTCACGCAGGCCGCCTTCTCTGCTCGCTGGATTGGCGAAATTAAGCCCACGGTTACTGGCGAATACGAGTTTGTCAGCAGCAGCGATGATGGCTCACGCGTTTTTATTAATGGCAAAGAGATCATCAATAACTGGCAACAGCACGCGCTTACCACGATGACCACAGTGGTGTGGCTGCACGCCGGGCGAACCTACCGTCTGCGCGTGGAATATTTCAACGCCATTGAGCTGGCCCAGATGGAATTTGGTTATGGGTTAATTGCACGCGGGCCGATGTTCAGCGCTGCCGATCAGCGGCGTATTGCCCACGCTAACGTTGTCATTGCGTGTGTGGGCTTTGGGCCAAAATATGAGGGTGAGGGTGTTGACCGCGGCTATCACCTGTGGGGATCGCAAGATCGCATTCTCCGGAGAGTTGCCAAGCTCAATAAACACACCATCGTGGTGGTCAACGCCGGAGCGGGCATTGGCATGAGCAGTTGGATTCACAAGGTGGCGGGGTTGGTATATGCTTGGTATCCTGGTGAAAATGGCAACACCGCTGTGGCCAAAATCATCTTTGGAAAAATTGATCCCAGCGGGCGGCTGCCGGACACCTTCAGCCGCCATTGGCGCAATGAACCCGCCTACGGCACATTTCCCGCCGTTAATAATGTCATGCGCTTTACCAGTGGCATTTATACCGGATATCGTTGGTATAATAAAAAGCATATCAAACCCTTGTACCCATTTGGTTTTGGTCTTTCCTATACCACGTTTACCATGCGTGACTTGCAAGTTACCTCATCGGGAAGTGGTAAACAGCGTGTGTTTAAGGTAACCGCGCAAGTAACCAATACCGGAAAAAGGGCTGGCGCGGAGGTCGCACAGTTATACATCCATCCACTGGTGGATCGGAAGAACCGATGCGTACAGACGCTCGAGGGCTTTGCCCGCGTGAATCTGCAACCCGGCCAGAGCAAAACGGTGCGGATGCAACTGGATTGGCGTGATTTTGCCTATTACGACATAGCCGCCCATGGATGGAAGGTTCCGCCGGGAAAATATGAAATAGCCGTCGGTTCGTCAAGCGCGGAAGAACCCCTGCATACTGTGGTACGTTGGTGACGCGATGGTTCGCCATTTTACTCCAATAAGCCAAAGCTATTGCGAGAAAGGATAGGCCGCTTGCGTTGTTGAGTTGAGGCCTAATTGCAGCCTATTATTACAGCGCGACTTCGGCTTTTGAGGGCCAAAAACGCCCTTCCGGATTCTGCTTGTTCGCGATTAACGCAGGGGGCGATTAGGAAGTCGCGCTGTAGTACTATATATAAGCGGTGGATGCAAAAAACAGCTTTTAAACCAGATTTGGCGCTCGGCGGTGGCTTTGGCGTTGTAGAATAGCCCCGTAGGGAAAATCTTTTCAGATTTTTACACCAATTCATTATGGCCATCAAGTCTTTCCGCCTTTTTGAACTTCTCAAATTGTAAACGGTAGTGGTATGTTTGTCTGGTTACCGGCGCTTGGGCTTCGGGAATCTCAATGGCTACGAGGGCCGCAGCACAGTCCGACTTCGTGCCAGCACACTGGCGCCGCGTGCGGTTGCACCAACAGCCTCGGTCACCAATGCCCCGATGCGACCTTTGAGAAAAAGTTTTCGAGGAAGCGCAACGGGGACGCATCTAGTATTCTCATCTTCGGATTACATCCGCAAGCGTAAAAGGCACTCGTTG
>JBMFGW010000230.1:0-3329 GCA_049977145.1 Phycisphaerae bacterium | reverse complement strand
AGACCCAATATCATATTATTTAATTATAATTGATTTTATGCGACTATTGCAATTACAACGTGTGTCGTAAATAGACTAGCGAATATTGCCATATTGTTTGTATTCTGGGCCGGCGCGTGCTATAGTTTATTCAGTTGTGCATCAATGATCGATGGTCGTGTCGCCATCGCGGTATTAGTTAGTAACTGGTAAAAGGAGTTTTTCCATGCGAGTAGCAATTGCAAGTCGTAGGGGTTTTACCTTGGTGGAACTTCTGGTGGTGATTTCCATCATCGCTCTGTTGATATCCCTGTTGCTGCCAGCACTAGCTTTGGCGGAACAAGACGCCAAAAGCATCCAGTGCGCGGCGAAGCTGCGGTCCTTGGGGCAAATTACGATGGAGTATGCTCAGACCTACAGCAACATGGCACCGCCCGGAGAAATTGGGTCGTGGATAACCGCTGACGCCAGTGAGTGGAACTTTACTGGAACAACGGGCTTAAATTTCTGGACCGGTTGGAGTGATTTTCTCTACGCCTTTGATGCCACCAGTCCGACGAAAACGGTTGCGGGAAGCGCTGGTCCGCTGGACGTAATACCCAATTACAACCAGACTCTCACCATCCCCGCGCGGTGGGCGGACCTTTTTTATTGCCCGTCCGCGCTGCTGGCGAATTCCTATTATTATGGAACGCTGCCCCAAAACTACAGTGCTAACCCGAATCTGTTCGTCAATAACTGGCGCCTTGGGTCCCAGGGAACGGCTGCGACTGGCCCGACCACTCAGTTGATGAGTATCGTCCGTACGCCATCGCACTTTATAATGTTTGCTGACAGCTGCCAATCCCCGCACGCCGATGGTAGCTCCGCGTTCTGTTTCACATGGAACTATTCTCCATTGCTGTATCCAAACGCGAACTATTTAGAATATTATGCTGGTGCGTATAATGGTACCGCGCCGAATATGAGTGCCATCATTGGCCCTACGACATCGTGGGGTGACGGGAATACTGATGATGCCACAGCGGACCTTAACGGATGGGGACTACTGTCGAGTATTCGCTACCGCCACGGTCTGACAAACTCAAACGCCAGTGGCACTGCCAACGCGGTATTTGCTGATGATCACGTTACAGCCATACAGCAGTTTGGTCTGCATGTGTATAACATCTTGCCATGACCGCAACGTGGGAGATTTATCTGGCGGTTTGGAATGCCGAAAAGAGGTAGTTCTTGATGTATTAAAACTGTTTAATTTGTAGTGTTTTCGCTTCCCTGATTGCTGACCGTGTGGTCGGCGAGAATAGGAAAGCTCAATTACTAAGGAGTCGTTTATGTTTTTCCAATCACATTTCACTATCCTGTTCGCGGCGGCAGCGGTTGCCGCCCTTGGTGCGATGGCCTCCACGGCCTCGGCCAACATGATCGTCAATGGGGATTTCTCCGTGAATGCGGCGGCGTACACGGCCAGCTTTGGTTACGACGGTGCGGCTGGAAATCCAGCAGCACCTTCAAGCTGGACGGGCGCTCCGCCGGCGAACTACGGTGGTCTTGGTGTAAATGGCCCTGACACTGCTGTCGGCAACCTTTTTGCACCCGGTACCAGTGATAATGTTCTGCCTCCAGTCAGCGGTGCCGGCAGTCAGGATTTCGCGTTCCTAGAGGGTGGGGCCACGAGTAGTGGGGCTCTCAGCCCGGCTTCATTTAGTCAGACTTTTTCCACCATCGCGGGTGCGAGATACGTGGTCACTTTTGAGGCTGCCCAGCGGGGTGCAGACTCATCCCAAGGCCACGAGGATATCTACGCCGTTATGCAGGTTCAGGTAACTGCCCCGAATAACAGCGTATTGGCGACCGCAACCAGCAATACCGGTGGCGGCTTAACGATCACCGACAACAGTTGGGCCAACAACCTGTTCAACTTCACCGCCGACGCCACATCCGCGACGCTGACGTTCGCCGACGCCCCAAATAGCGCGCCCGGCGAGACCGTCGACTTCACAAATGTAAACGTCGTACCTGTCCCGGAACCGAGCGCGCTGGGACTGATGGCGATCAGTAGTGGATTTGGAATGCTGTTGCTCAAACGCCGTAGGACGGCCTGATTTCCTGCTTGGACCGAACAGCAAGCAGGCCATAATTGCGAGCCAGTATGTTCCAGACATTCCCGCCGTGGCATGGTCTTCCTATCCGTGCCACGGCCCGGAAAATATTATTCCATAACTGCGCCTGGCGTTCGCCGTTTAACAAAAGATGGAGACCAATATGTTCCTTGGGCGAAAACACAACTATTCACCTTCTATTCTTCGCACTGCCGCTGGAGTGACGGTTGCGGCCGGAATCGGTTTAGGTACTGGCGCGCCGGGAGTACTCGGAGCAGGTAAAGATGTTACTATTTCCAACGGCGGCCTCTCCGTGACCTTCAACCTTTCCTGGGGCGCGGTGGTATCCGGCATCGCCAATGCCAACGTGGCCAACGGGCTGAATATCGTGGATGCGGCCAATGTGGGCCGGGAGTTGCAGACGGACCAGTTTCTTTATCAGGATATCGGCGGCAGCCAGCAACTCATGATGAACCCCACCCAAGCAGGAGCAGCGGGCGGCCAAGCCTATTATCAGCATCCCAATGGCACCGCCGTTTCGCAAACGGGCAGCCCGGTGGTTAGCTGGTCGGCCAGCGGCAACCAGTTCCAAGCGGTCATCACGCCATTGGATTATGACACCGGCAATCCCACCAACTGGGTTTACGTCGAGAATGTCAGCATTAATTCGCAGGGGGTTGCCAATTTTCATTACACCTGCTACGATTACCAACCGCAAACGTCCATCATGAACACCGAGGTACCTACACTCTACTCGGACAGCACCGACGCCTTTATGTATCCCACTGCAAGCGGTGTGAAGACGGTTACCGGGCCTCCCGCTTGGCCACCGCAGTCGATCGGCGGCGGTCCACCTCTATCGGGGGGAGTCACCTCACAAGGGTGGCTCGCCAACATTGATACCGCCAATAATCTCGGTATATTTTATACCACACCGCTGCGACTTACCGAGGCGTACGGCACGTTCTCTGGTGCGTCGGTCTCCGGAAGCCCGCCACTTGGTAAATCGAACGTGGTGGGATACGGGCTAACCGCCAATCCTGGCACAATCCTATCGAGCCAGTTTTCCGTTGCGGTCAGCACCCCCCAGAATGGTCCCGCCCTGATCTCCCAGCAGGCTCCTGCTGCCTTTGTGGCTCGCTCGAGCATAATTACCAACGGAGTGTTCTCCGCGAATGCGGCGGCCTACACCGCACCACCTGGGTATTGCTCGCAGGGAGGAAATCCCGCCGCTCCGGACGGCTGGGC
>JBMFGW010000229.1:0-3345 GCA_049977145.1 Phycisphaerae bacterium | reverse complement strand
ATCAGACCCGTATTGGCTCCAGCGGCAGTGCGGCGACAGTGAATGTTAACAGTGGTGGCACGTTGGCGGCCAGTTTAATTCACTCATTGGACGGAACGGTTAACTCCACCAGTGATTTTCTGAATGTTAACGGCGGTACCTTGGAGAATGGACCATTCGGTGGACCTTATGCAGCGTGGATTACCAACCATGTCACGGTTCAACTATTGGCCGGTGGTGCCACCATCAACGATAGCGGCCAATTTGACGTTGTTAATCCTGGCAATCCGACTGGTGCAGCCAACAACCAGATTGGACAGAACTATAACTTACTGGTGGCCGCTCCGATTGTATCAGGCGTTACATCTGGTACTGATGGCGGCCTGACAATCACGGGTGAGGGCACGGTGACACTGGCGAACAGCAATACCTATACCGGCCCGACTACCGTACAGTCCGGCACGCTGGCTTTGGGAACGTACAGCTACACCAACAGTGCTGGCACGACCATTCCTCAGACCGGCTCAATTGCGGACAGTTCATCCATTACCGTGAATTCCGGAGCCACGTTTGATGTCTCAGCGCTGGCCAGTGGCTACACCCTTGGCAGCCGACAGAGCCTGATCGGCTCTGGTACGGTCAAGGGCAATCTGACGGTTCAGGGTGTGTTGCAGGCGGATCCATCCGGTACCACCGGCACGCTGACATTTGATAATAATTTGACCATCTCCGGGGCCACCATCAACGTGGCGTTGGATTCCAACGGGAACGCCGACAACATTGTCATCAATGGATTGGCAACGGTCAGTGGAATCAACACGATTAATATTTCCGCCTTAGGCGACAGCTTCAATAATGGTTTATATACCCTGCTCTCGGACACCAATGGGGGATTGGCCGGCATGTTCCTGTTTGGTAACGGAAACCGCACGGAGAACTTTGCCATCGGTTCTAATAATTACCTGCTGAGCCTGCAAAACTCCAACACCGTGGAAACACTTCAGGTATCGGCGGTTCCCGAACCGGCGGCGCTGGTACTGTTCGCTATCGCCGGCTTGGCACTGGTGTTGATTCCACGGAAGCGCAAAGCATCCGCCACAACGGCAGGCCATTCGGCAGAGATTGGGCCAACGCTGTAATGCGGTTTAACCGCCGTGCTAACGTGATTTTCGAAACAGAGATACCAATGAATCCCACCGGAGTATGCACCTTCGATTCTGCCTGTCCGACGTACCGGCATGTGAAACCAATCCCTGCGGCAATGACCGTAACGCTATTGTTCCTGGCGATCGGGTTGCCCTTTTCCGTCGAGGCTCGATCCGCATTAGCAGATGGCAATGTTAACGTCCAGATTGCCGGGCCGGACACATGGGGTGCCATTGACGCTTTAGGCCGTGTGCTGCCGCATTATCGCACGATTGGGCCGCCGCGTAAAAATAAATCGGTTGGTATTTTCTACTTTACCGCGTATAACCACCCCGCCTGGCGGATGGTCAACGGCAAAAAGGAATATTACCTGTATGACAATAATAAGATCATCGCGCGGCGGCATTATGGCCCCGAGTGGTATCTCATCGGGCCGGTTGGAACAGTCCATTGGTGGGGCGAACCGCTGGTGGGTTATTACCGCTGCAGCGATCCGTGGGTTATTCGACAGAATGCCGAGATGTTGGCCGACGCCGGCGTCAATACACTGATTTTCGATAATACGAATGGTCCGACGTATCCCAACACGCAGCGAGCCATCTTCAAAAGCATGGAGCGCCTACGAAAATTAGGTGATGCAACGCCGGATTTCGCCTGCTTCACGGGTCATGGTGCTTGGAATACCGATTACCAAAACATTTATAAAAAAGGCTTGTACAAGAATCTCTGGTTCCGCTGGGACGGCAAGCCGCTGCTGCTTTATGTGGGCAAAGCCCACCAGATTCCGGCCAAACTGCGAAAGTTTTTTACTATGCGGTATTGCTGGGCGTGGACGGGGGGCAAGAATCGCTGGGGATGGGATAACGCAAGTTCCCAGAAACAATTGCAAGGGCAATACGCCTGGCACATCAGCCCCCAAGTGCCGGAGGAAATGCCTGTGGCCGTCGGCGGATGGGCAGCCACGGCGAATATCGGACGGAGTTTTCACAACGGTGTGGAGCCGCCGCGAGCTTTGCAGAATCCGGCTGCGGGATTGTGTTTTGCTCAACAGTGGCGGCATGCGCTGAAAGTGGATCCGGCGTTTGTGTTCATCACCGGATGGAATGAATGGACTGCCGGCTGTTTTCCCAGTGGCGGGGCCGGGCCAGGTTCCTGGCCCACGATGATCGGCCATCCGGTTAAACCCGGCGCGCCGATTTACGTTGATGAGTTTGACTCTGAGTATTCACGCGACGCACAGCCGATGAAAGGCGGCTTTAAAGATGACTATTACTATCAGATGGTCCTCAACATCCGCCGGTACAAAGGTGTTCATCCATTGCCGCCGATCTCCCAGGACACCATTGATATCAACAGGCCAATGAGCCAATGGGCCTCCGTGAATCCGTTGTTTGTCAACAATGTCGGTCTGGCGGTGCATCGGGATTATCAGGGCTGGGGTAATGGTCTCAAGCTGCCAGTTTATAAGAATAAAACAGGCCGCAACGATATTGCCGGGGCCAAGGTCTGCTATGACGCCAAGAACATTTACTTTTGGGTGCGAACGCGCAAGGATATTACCAGTTGGAAAGACCCGAACTGGATGTTGCTGTTTATCAACTCCACAGGCAATCCGCATAAAGGCTGGCTGGGTTATAATTACGTCATTGATCGCAAGGTGCTCAATGATCACACCACCATGCTGCAAAAGAATGTCGGCGGAAAATATAAATGGAAGACCGTTGGTACGGTACAGTACCGTGTGCAAGGAGATCAGATGGAAGTGGTGGTTCCACGAAAGCTGCTTGGCCTGGCAGGCAAATTACCGGCGGATATTCATTTCAAGTGGGCGGACAACATTCAGCAGACTGGCGAGTGGAGCGATTTTTACCTCAATGGCGACTGCGCTCCGCCATTCCGTTTTTATTACCGTGCCAAGTTCGGGTGGTAAGATAGTTTGCGATGCCGGTTCGGAAGCTTCCATGAAATTAAAGCTGGAAAGGAAAACACAATGACGCGTCAACAACAGCATGGTTCGGCTAATCACATTTGGATATTAATGGTTGCTTTAATGTGTGCCCTGTCAGTAGGTGGTGTAGTAGCAGCACGCTCCGCATGGCAGCATGGTCGACGGTACGCGAGCTACTGCATTGATCCAACCTATGGCCTGCCGTTGCCGGAGGCACACGCCCATCCACTGGGCAAGCCGCCCGCCTGGATATGGGCCTCCACCGTCGGTAA
>JBMFGW010000228.1:0-3349 GCA_049977145.1 Phycisphaerae bacterium | reverse complement strand
AATCTGGTGGTGGCCACGCCGCAATTGGCGCGGCGGTTGCGTCTTCCAATCAAGGTGGATTTGCGCGGAAAGTTTAAAAATGACGTGGGCGCGCTAAGGTATCTGCGGACTAAATTGGTTCCACGCATGAATCCCTACCTGTTTTTATGTCTGGACCCGGCTATTCTTGGCGATGGCGCGGCGGATCAAATTATCGCGGCCCGCGGTATTACCTTCTGGGTCACCGGGCGTAATGCGCAGCAGGAACCCGGTGCGGACATGGCTGGCGAAAAGCGGCAATTGGAAAAACTTTTCGCCGCCACGCCGCTGGACGCAGTGGTACGTGGTTTCTGGTGGCATGGTGTCGGTATCGGATTGGGGGAGGGCGGAGGTGTGAAATTGGGGTCTGAGTTCGGCAAAGTTACCGTGGTCAGCGACGATGTACATAACTTTTCCGTGTTCAGCGGCGTACCGATGAAATCGCTGAAGCAAAAATTTGCCCCGGCACCCAAGTTAAATCCTTCCAAGTTTTATATATCGGTAACCATCTCCGACGGCGACAACCTGGATACGTGGCAGAGCTTTTTTCAGCACTGGTTTCAAAGTCCGTACCACGGCAAATTTGCGGTCGGCTGGGGCATGGGGCCGACACTTATTGACGTAGCTCCAACAATCGCGCGGTGGTACTACCAACATGCCGGACCTAAAGATGAATTTTTAGCGGATGTGTCCGGCCTTGGTTACATCCGACCCACAGAGTGGGCGGCGCGGTTACGTGATCCGAATGCGGCGTTGCAGACCTTTTACCATTGGACGTGGCACTACATGCGACGTATGGATATGAAAACTTTGCGCCCAATGCAGGCTTGGGGACGCCGTAATTTAGATGCGCCAACCATCGTCAGAATCGCGGCGGCGTTGCCGCAAGTGAAATTCCTGATGCCGGATTACGGCTATGCCGGAGAAAAGGGCTATCACCGGATCACCTATCGGTTGCCCAGCGGGCAGGTGGTATTCCGGGCGGGCACGAATTGGACTACCAATGAGGCCCAGGAAATTCCGTATCTGGTGAAACAAATCCGCGCCCATCTTGGAAAGAAACGTCCTCGATTTTTGAATGTGTTTATCTGCAACTGGTTCATGGGACCGCACCGTTTGTACCGGATGCTCAAGATGCTGGGGCCGGATTATGTGGATGTCACGCCGTCGCAACTTAATACGCTGTACCGCGAAGCACACCGTCACCGATAGTGTTGGACGCATTTACACTTCGGCGTTGAGCACCGGTGCAAAATCAACATTTGTTTTTTATGTTCTACTGCCTGGGGGCATAAGTTGGGGTCGAATGAATTATACTGCACGCGGCCAATGTTGTGACCATGCTTGATCCGCCGCATTTACACGGTCCCGATCGCAACTGGGATGGAAACCAGCGGCCATTAGGCTGGTGTGACAGTGGAAAGATCGAAGTTAATCATGCACTGGCCCATTTGTAGTTTAACTCTTCCGTACGCCATTCAGGGGGCCGAGTGGCGGCAGGTCGCTATGAAAAATACTATGTTCTGGTAATATTGGAACATTTCATTTTCACGTATCTTCGGCATAATATAAAATATATGGCTATGTTATGATGACTTAGCGATAACAATGTTGCAGTTTATTTATTTTCCGTCGCCCTTGACTTTGTCTTGAATATGGCTATACTCCTACTTAACGTTGTTGAATGGTTCTCATTATCCGATTCAAGAACGAGGATTTTTATGACGGCCAGGTTGAAATTCCATTGGAGCACTACCCGATGTGGAATTAACCGGTAAAAGCGGTGAGTGCAAGAGCAAAGTCTGAAGCGCTGCCGCGACGAGGAATATGAGGTGAATGAGGTGTGTCATGACGGTTCGGTGCGCTGGGTTCCAATGTCCAATATCAAGGCTCGCTTTTCAGGTGCGGGCATATTTGTTGGCCGGTAGTCAGGCAATCCGGCGGGAATGGCTATGCAAAAAATGAGGTACGATTTGCAAGCAATGAGTTTTAAAATGGTGTATACTCAGGTTAGTGATAAATAGAAGTCCGCCGCCGCGTTGGCGCGTGGATCCGACATCCGCCCGGTTGGCGGAAAGTAACAGGGCTCTCACAGAGAGCGAGGAGTTTTTTATGTTTTCCAAAGTTTCCCCAATGTATCGTGGTGGTCGCATTTCTTCATTTATAGCCGGGGCTGCCATGGCGTGTATGGCGTTAACGGCGGCGCACGCGCAAGCCAGCACCATTACCGGAGTGTTTAGCTCACCACCGGCCAGTGCGAACAGCGATGTCACCACTAATTACACGCCAATTAACATCGCCACCGATGCCGCAGCCTGGGTGTATTACGGGTACACGGACCAGAGCAGCTATACAGGCGGCTCTACTGCCGGCGGGATGATGAATACGGATGCCAGCAATGTCGCCTCATTCAGCCCGTTGAATTATAATGCCAACAGTACCCAATCCGGGGGTGGCTTGAGCGGCGCCACAGGTTGGATGCAGCTGACCTATCCGGGTGCTTCGCCAACGAGCAGCACGGCATTCATTTTTGATCAGGCACCATCTGGTGGCTCGTCCACCAACAATTTTTACTTTACCACAAATTTAATTGCACCGGCGGAGACATTGAACCTTTATTTGATCTCATACGACAGTAAGTCCAATATCACCGCGACGCTGCCTGATGGTGGGACCTTCACGGCTGATAGCGTGGTATTGCCCTACAGCCCCGCCAGTGATACCGATGGCACAGGAAAAGGCCACGGTTACGGTATTCTGTCACTAAATATCACCGGCGGCACGGTGGGACAAACATTGACCTTCACCGATACCAATAATATTACAGGAGTGAGTAACGACAGTTACAGTAATGTTGGTATCCAAGCGGCCAACGTGGTGGTACCCGAACCGGCCACGCTGGGCTTGGTAGCGGTTGGCGGCTTGGGCTTGCTGTTGCTGAAGCGCCGGAAAACGGTGTGATCCGGCGGCGTAATGGTGAACGGACTGTGGAAATGGTCCGTTGCACCACCGGCAAAGCCGGCGGCTATGTGCGTTTTTGGGGGGCGGGTGTCTCACCCGCCGTTGGTCGGCTGTGGCCGCCCTTGTGGTGCAGGTGGTGTCTCACCCGCCATACGTCGGCGGCCATTGGCCTTGGGGGCGCGGGTGTCTCACCCGCCATTGCTCGGCTCTGGTCGGCCTTATGGTGCAGGTTTTCATACCCGCTGGTTTTTTGATGATTCTTCTCAACTCCATGTTCTACCACTCCCCATACTTCGTGTCCGCGCTATGAACCCCGTCTTCCATTGGTAAAAGGAATATGAGAATGTATTGCCGTCGCAAGCACAAGGAG
>JBMFGW010000227.1:0-3352 GCA_049977145.1 Phycisphaerae bacterium | reverse complement strand
ATGCCGAGAGTACCGTTTGCTTAGCCCGGTTGCGGACTTTGGGACAACTGACAATGGAATATGCGGACTCCAACGGTGGATTCACGCCATCCACATACGAGAGCGCCAGCTACAATACCAACTGGTACGATGTGCTCTTCGACTGGTACACCAGCAGCCCGCCGTTTTCGGTATGGGATCAGTGGGGGCAGTATCTAAGTACGTCGGGCCAGCAGGGGGTCACAGCCAGACTTATGGCGAAGAAGTTCGATGCCCTGTTTTGGGATCCAGTCCAACCAATACCGATTACGTATCCGTTTGGGCTATCGTACGCCTCGAATCCTAACGGTTTTGGATGGGATCTGATCGGGGGGTATGGTGGCACCGATCCTACAGACGGAGTCCCGTCTTTCATCCGGGTATCCAACATTAAAAATCCCACCCACCTCGTGGCGATCGGCGACTGCAATCAAGTGTTTAATGATGCTAGCTGCTGGACCTCATTTAACTGGTGGCCCGCCCCCTCTTATTTTGCCGGAATAAGCCAGAATGCCCCGATCACTCAGGTGATTCCGCCGGGTGGACCAGCGCCGTACACGACGACGAATTTTGATTACCCCAACGGTGGTGGCAGTGGATTGCGATACAGGCATGGAGACTCGACGGTCAACTTTTCAGAGCCGTATCAGTCGACAGGAATTGCGAACGTAGTTTTCTTCGACGGGCATGCGGCGGGTATTCAGGCCGGCGGCCTCAAGGTTTACAATTGCCTCAATCAGTGACCAATGAAAATATATCCACATCGCCGCGGGTGTTAACCCCGTAATTGTTGCTCATTTTTTGCGGAGTATTTCGATAATGGCAGGCTTCCGACTACATCGAAGAACATTCCGATCGGAATGGTTGTGGTGGCTGGCGGTTACCGTATGCTTGTCTCCGGCGCTTGCCGGTCCGGCAATGGTTCAGCAGCGCGCCATCACCCTCGTGAATTTGATGCCGCGCCTGCCCCAGCCGTATCACATGCGTAATTGGACCAAGGTGTCCAGTAGTTTCTATTCACTGCTATTTAACCGGCGTGCTAAGGGGCCTTTTCTTCCGCTGATACATGTCGTGCGAAACGCTTCCCATGGCATAGTAGCATTTGTTATCCCGGCCTATGTGAGCGGTGCTCCCGACACGCGGAATTCCGCACAGGCAATTACGGAAACGGGGGCGGTGTGGGGAGCAACGCTTGTCGGACGAAATATGTCCATCGGAACGGTTGACTATGTGCGGCTACTGGGTAACTTTTTCGATCCTGGTATGGGGCACGGATTACTCGGCAATTTTTTTGGAACTGCCATCCCGCAGGCAACTGCTTGGTACACCATTTTCCCGGATATAACCGCCGCCGCCATTTCAGCACGGTATCCAACTGAAAAAAGCCTTGCCAAGATGTGTCGCGCGACCGCTCTCTCATGGGCGGAGGCAATTCCGCATTTCAAGAAGCCCAATGGTAGCTACGACTTCAACTACACGGGCTTTGATTTTTCCAGCATGCGGCCAGTCTACAATGGAAAATGGCGCGAGCCGAACATGGCGGCGGGTATCGCCTGGCTGGAATACATGGCGTGGCGGCGCTGGCATGATCCGGCTTTTCTCAATGCTGCCAAGGCATGTATGCAATATTTGTCCGCGTTGCCGCCAGCGGATAATCCCAGCTACGAGGTTTTAACCCCATTTGGTGTGCTTGCGGCGACTCGTATGAATGCGGAGATTAGGACGCACTATCCAATACAGAAATTTCTATATTGGTGTTTCAGCCATTATAATCCGCGGCCAACATGGACAGTGGAGGCTGCACATTGGGGTGGACAGGACGTCTACGGATTAGTTGGGGGCGTAAGCTGTGCACCATGGCGTCGGTGGGGTGTGGGCGGCGACGCCTACTTTTTGGAAACCTTGGCGCAGTTATGGGCGTTGGCGCCGATACCGCGCTACGACCAACGGTATGCCGTGGTTATTGGCAAGTGGGTGCTGAACGCCGCCAACGCCAGCCGACTTTTTTATGGAAAATTCCATCTGCTTTCTCGCCAGAGTGATCCCGACTGGGCGCTGGGGCGATCTTTGGTCCCCTACGAGGAACTGAAATACCGGCATGATTACTCGGGCCAACCGTTAATCGCCACCGGCGATAATAAAACCTTTCTCGATCCGAAATATCCTGTATTTAGCAAGGGAAAGACCGGTGCAACAAATTACTGCCTTTACGGCGGGGCATACATCGGTGTCTTGGGCACGCTCGTCCGGAATACCGACGTCCGTGGGATTTTACAAATAAATCTTCGCGCTACAGACACTGCTTCCCCGGCCGGCTATCCCACCTTTCTATTCTACAATCCCTATCAGCAGGTGAAGGAAATAAAGATAAAAGTTGGGTCAAAGGAAGTAAATCTTTATAACACGATCACCGGTACTTTTATCGCCCATACTGTATCTGGCACCGTACCGGTGTCGGTGCCGCCCAAGTCTGCGGTGGTTTTGGTTTATACCCCGGCCAGCGGCGTGGTGTCGTACCGTGGGAATGAGACCCTTGTCAATGGACGAATTATTGACTATCTCCATGGTCAAAGGCGTTCTGATTAATGACTTGCAGTGGTCGAAACTATCGCAGCACCCCAAAACGCCTCTGTACGCTGGCAGAGCCAGCGGGTATCCCGACGTTACTGGCGGATATGGATACTCACCCGAATGGCGCTTCCTTAAGACATAAATCCCTTTATAACAGGCGCTTATGACAATGGGAACGAAGCTGAAAAAATTGCCTGGACCAGGCCTGACTTTACGCCAAAACCGTGGCGGCGTGACGGCCGGACGTGCCGGGGCAAGCGGTAAAGTGAAACGATTTAAGGACTCGAAGAAATGAAATATTCATTTGTCAAAAGTATGATGTGTGTTGCGGTACTTGCCATTGCTCGTTGGATATCGCCATGTCATGCGGCTGTAAATGATCACCTGTTGTGGCACATCGGAACGCCCGGACATGGTGATGCGGGTTTTGCGCTGGCCCCCAATCTCTGGCAACAGTACGCACAGAGTCCGGGTTATATTACCGGGCCGAATAATGCTCCGACTAATTTGGCCACCATTCATCCGCATTATGGCAATCACGATCCCTTTTACGTTGTTGGTCTTTCCAAACAATCCGCATGGCCTTATGTGCTGCCCGGTCCCGCTGATGTATGGGCTGGCTACCATGGAGCCTACGGGACTTGGTCGGACGGCGTAAGCCACGTCGACACCATGGCATTTCAACTTGCCAAGGTAGCGCCGCAAGGTACGGCCTCTTTGGTCCTCTACCTGGTGGATACCGCATCGCAGAATCCGCCATTGG
>JBMFGW010000226.1:0-3395 GCA_049977145.1 Phycisphaerae bacterium | reverse complement strand
CGCACGATGAATCGTGCTGAAGTGAACCAGGCTATCCGGGATGGCGGGTTGTCCGGCCTGCATCAAGTGCGGTCAATCATACAGGTCGACAGACTGCCGGTGCTGGGCACAGGAAAAATTGATTATCGAGCGTTGGAAAACATGGTCAAGTCCTCATGACAAGGCTTAGGCATCGTGACAAAATAAGTTGACCAATTATGGTGCAGAAATTTTGCCCGCTGGCAAGGCGCTCGCGAGGCGCATATCCGCATGGATACGTAACGAGTGAGCAACGCCGCCAGCGAGCAAAAGATCCAGCCAGAATGCTCACGTTATTTTGTCGCGATGCCTTAGGGCCGGTGGCTCAATATATTCGGCGTTCCAGTCCATCGAACTGTGCCATTCTGACCATGTTGGACAGAATGGCCCGGACAAAAGGGCCAACGCGATTGTTTGATAGTTGCCAGTGTGCAGGAAATGCCATCATTCGGTAAATGTCCGACTGGTATGGAGATTGCATGACTTCCTAGTCATAAAGTTTGTTGTTTCTTGTGGCCGCTCTTGCTCCGCTGGAATAACGGTATGGCTTGCTACAGGAGTTGGTTATGAAACCTGAACATCAAATAGAGGAACAAGAAAAGGATCATCAAGCGACCAGCGGTAAATCCAGTTCGCATATTGTGGGAACTGGCATTGGGGCCGTAACCGGCAGCGTTATTGGTGGCGTGGCGACCGGTGCCGCCATCGGAACGGCGGCGGGTCCCATTGGCACTGTGGCGGGGGCAACGGCCGGGGCGGTTATCGGGGCGGTAGCTGGTGGTTTTGTCGGTAAAGAAGTGGCAATGGAAGTTGACCCGAATATCGAACATGATTTCTGGCGATCAAGCTATTCCTCCCGACCCTATTTTCGCGAAGATATGCCTTACGATCAATTAGGTCCGGCGTATCAGTACGGATGGGAATCAAGCGTGCTGTATAACAATAAAACCTTCGAAGAAAGCGAGCCGATCTTAGGCCGTGGTTGGCACGCGCATCGGGGCCACTCACATTTGCACTGGGATCAGGCCAAACATGCCGCGCGCGATTCCTGGGAACGTATCAGCAAGAGAAAGGACCAAGTTGCGAAAGAACAAACAGCGGTCTCGATTGCATATTAGTTTATCGACGGGTTCGCGTGCCATGGTAGCGAACCGCTCGGTGGAAATATCGGCTCAATGGCAGTCGCCGTGCTGAGGTGTTCAAGAGAATCTCGGTGTTTTCAGAGGCGGTTAAATGTTATTGGGAAGTCGTTGGGATCGGTGTGACGTCGGGTGCGTTCTGCCGTTTGTTTAATTGTTCTCTCGGCCTTTGCCGGGCTATTCTGAATGGAACCACAAATGAAAGTTGCGATTGAACTTGAATCGGTATTGCTGGAAATGAAAAAGCATATTATAGCGTGGGAAAGAAGGCAGTATCTCGTGGCATTGATGACCCTGCGGGCGAATATACAACAGCAGATTGACGATGACCTGAAAGCCGTTGCCAATCCCCTGGAAGTTTAAGCCAACTACTTGAACAGAGGCTTTATCTGCATGGCTGTTGGGTGTGGATAAAATATGGAATCAACGGTGATCAACCTACGTTTCGGTACGCGGCACCAATCGGCGGGCCAACCTGTGAATGTAAAGCGCCATAACCAGGGAGAGAAGTACAGCAACCGTAAAAAGATAGATGCCAATTTTAGGTGATGCGCCCAATACTGCACCGGACTTTGAGATCACCACGAGGATGCCCACGATAAACACTTCCAGCATCGACCAACGCCCCAAAATCTCCAGCCATCTGAGGGCATATTTCCGCTGGTCGTCGGTAAATTTTCCGAACCAGAGCACCAGCAGTGAACAGAGTTTGGTAATCGGAAAAATGATGGAAAAGATCAGGATTATAAACCCCAGCATGTATTGCTGATGCTCGAACATACCGATCATCCCCGACCACAGCGAGTATTTGTCTTTCCAGAATACGAATTCCTTGATTGATATTATCGGCAGGCATTGTGAGGTAATCAGCAGCCCCAGCAATAAAACCAGATAGACCGGAATATCCACCCGTTTCGGATATTGTTCCCGGAGAGAATTGCTTTTGCCATCCACCACTTTTATCCACCTTGTTCTGGAGACCCACCCCGGTTCATTCACTTCATCTTACCACTGTAACGTGGAAATGAGACATCGTATCCGGCATTACTTAACAAATTCATACCCCAAAGCGAACGTGAATTACCTTTGGGTGATGGCTCATTAGCTAATGTCATTGCTAATGTCTATTGCTAATAGAACATGCTATGGCTATCGTGTGTTGAGGGGAATTTGATTTAAACGCTCGTGCAATAGCTTGAGACGGGCGAATTGTGGGGTTATATGATTTGGTTGGGGCATCGTTGTTTTCATCTCTCATCAGATCGTGCCGGTAAGATTGATGTTTACGTCCAAACAATCAAAGGAGTGGTACTATGAAAGCACTTGTATAGGCGAGGAATTTCTCATGAGCGATATGCCACACAATCATCAACATGATCGGGAAGAACACAAGAAAGAACATCAGCACCACGGCCCCGATGTCTCTATTCCGTATTGGAAACGGGCCCATCGGGACTGGCGGTTTTGGATTGCGCTGTTGTTAATGCTTGCTGCTATGGCCACCTATTTGATAACCGATGATGAAGCCTTCCGCTCCGCCGGGCCACCGCAACTGACCGTTCCCGCATTGGGCGGGTAGAGGTTTTGGAGTAACGTGATGCAAGCCGTGGGCTTTACGACGGATGATCCGCAATCGCCGGTGGACTTTGAAATGGCCGCTCCGCGGCCCGGGCCGCGTGATCTGTTGGTGAAAATAAAAGCGGTGGCGCTGAACCCACTTGATGTGCGGTTTGGTGCCGCAGTAAAAACGCCTTTAATTCATCCACGGGTACTCGGTTGGGACGCCGCCGGGAAAGTGGAAGAGATGGGGGCTGAAGTTACGGAATTTCAGTGTGGCGATGCTGTCTACTATGCTGGCAGCACACGGCGGCCAGGCTGCAACAGCGAACTCCATTTGGTTGACGCCAGTCTGGTGGCTCGCAAACCGGCCACACTGGACTGGTCTGAGGCGGCGGCATTACCGCTGACGGCATTGACCGCCTGGGAGGCTTTTTGTGAGCGTCTGGCCATCAGTCGATCCAGGCTGGATGCGGATAAAACGATCTTAATTCTCGGTGGATCGGGGGGTGTGGGTTCCATAGGAATTCAACTTGCCAAGTGGGCTGGGCTTAAGGTTGTCACCACCGCTGGAGCTGACGCATTGGAATGGTGCCGAACATTAGGTGCCGATCATGCGATTGACTATTCCTTGCCGCTGCTGGATTCGCTTCATTATTTAGGAATTAAGCAAGTTGACTA
>JBMFGW010000225.1:0-3397 GCA_049977145.1 Phycisphaerae bacterium | reverse complement strand
CCAAGCAGACCGAATCCACAAAATAACAACACCAGAATTGGGCCCACCGTCTTCATTATTTTAAACTCCTGCCAGCCCCAATCGGGAAATATTTCGCCCGCTCCAACAGGCGGTAATTCAGCAACCGTTCCACAAACAACCATCATTTTCAGCCACCGGAACCTCTCAGCGGTTACTCAACCGTCTCCACAATGGTACCCATAAACGGCAGCCCCAGTTTGATTTTTCTGCCTTTCAGTGGCGACCATAGCTCCAAACGATATCCCTGATCATCGAGTCGGATACCGTAGTGTCCTGTAAATATTGCCGCCATGGCCTGCCAATTCTCCGGCAGGTATCCCTCTCCGGAAGCATGAGATCCGTTCCACAGATAGAATGCGCTACCGACGGGATTACGCTGCGGATATTTGGGCACTTGGACGCCCGCGTTAAAGGTTCCCTTGCCAAACGACTCCACCAACGGCCACAGCAGTTTCTCCGCGTCATCCCGGCGGCCCAGATTATAGAAGGATTGTATAACATAATAAACGTACACCGGACAGGCGCTGCCGTTCATGTACTGCTGCCAGGTGTCCGTGCCGGATGGGTTCTTTGGATAAGCACCCACGTTCGCCACGTAATCCGAAGGATGAATCGGAAGCAGGTTGGTGGGCAGGCCGAACTGGTAAGATTTAAATCCGTCTTTTTTGATCTCGGCGAGAAGTCGGTCCAATATCGCGTTGGCCTCCCTGTCGGGCACCAACCCCTGGTATATTGCAAAACCGTTCACCCACGGAAACATGTAATCGTGAAGCCGCCCCTTATCATCCCGCCAGCCCGCCAGAACTCCGGTGGCCGGATTGAAAAAGGTTTTCATATACACCTTTTGAATACGATCCGCATTCTGATGGTAATGCCTGGCCATCACCGGGCGTCCGGCAAGGGTTTCCAACTCGGCGAGACAACGGAAGGCCCGGTAGTTGGCGGCGTTGGAGTAAGCATCCGCGCCGCGGATAATATACACATCAAACCAGAAATTCCATCCATGGTTGAACCCCGGTACTTTACCTTGGTAGGCAAGACCGTCCGTACTCCATGATTCAATATCACCGGCGATGCACTCCAAAGCGCGAAGACTCTGCTCCAACTCGGCCATGCCCCCAATTGTTCGTATGACGTACCAGGCGCAGATAATCAGATACGCGGGAGTTTCCCGCGAGGAACGCCAGTCACCACGGGCGGCGTACACGTTTCTCGGCGGCATGAGATAACCCGGCGCACCGTCAAAGTACCGGTGCAGCGACGCCTGCACCAGCTCCATCGCCGAGATACCGGCCTTCAGCGGCGGTGCGAAGGTCGCTGTTTCCGCATAAAAAAGCATTGACAGACCACAATTAATACTGGCGACGCTGTTGCTGATGAATCCCGTATCCGGCCGCCACTGCGTAATATTCAAAGCATAGGCTGGCAGCCGATGCAATCGGGCGTCGGACTGTGTAATCTCTGGTAGCGGACGAATTGTCTCAATGCCGAAATGGATCGTTTCCTGCCAGGTACCGGCAGCAAGCGTACCAAGGCGATCAGAGCGCGTGGGAATCTCGGGAGCAATTTCGATGTGCTCGTCCGGTGCAATATAAATGATCGCCGGAGATCGGTAGAAGCAGGTGTCCGCTTTCCCGCAGGTGATAAAGGCGGTGCCCCAATCGGGAGCGTGCAGGTAGCACGGAGTTGGAACGTAGTTAAAGACGGCCGCCGGATGGCAAACGAAAGTGGCGGGGGTCTGATTTGGTGCAAAGTCGAAGCGGAAAACACCCCCCTGCATCGCCGTCTCCTGTTCCGCGAGCACCGTGAGTTCCATGTCAAAATCCCGCAGCCCCGTCTTAATCGCCAGCCGCAGCGATACGCCCGGTGCCACCGGTACTGCGGCATATTGGAATACATTGCCAACGTGCGTTAATGGGACGGATCCAGTCGCATCCACCCCGTGAAGAATCCGCTCCAGCCGGGGGTATGCGCCAGAATCTCTCAAAAAATTAACATCCACGTTCCCTTCGCCCAGGCTGTCCCATGAAAGGTACGTGATGCGCGGCTGGGTTTTATCCAACTGAATTCTGTACCACAGCGTGCGGATGTCCAGTGTCCGCCCGTTATCGTGCAATTGTGGCGAAAATGACGCATCAGGCTTAAGCGACGATACGGGCATGGCGGCAATCGCGGTCGTGCGGGGTGGGGCTTTCACCACCGGATTTGGCGCGTTGTCTCCATAGACCTCTACTTCCGAAAGTTGCGCCCAGTGTGACTGCGGTGTTTCCGGCGCGGCACTGCGCGTGATGAGCAACCGAAAATTGTCGGTATCAACAGGCTCGAAATCCACGGTGTAAGCTCGCGTTACCGGGTCAAACCGCGCGCCGTTCACCTGAAAAAGTTCTTTCATCGTCGCGCCCGCATCATCGGATACCTGGCCGGAAAACTCAACCGGTTGCAAATTCATTTCCCCGGCGTACAGCACAACACGACGGATACGGCGTGGCCCCCCAAATCCAATCCATATCCAACAGGGCAAATGATGATAGGGATCCGATGACCAGCATAGCGAACTGGCGTCAGCACCCGGCGTGAACTTTCGACCGTCGTTGAGCCGGTGCGGACTATCCTTCAACTCCAAAATTTGGCCGGAACGCAAATTACTGGTTTGGATTCTCACCCCTTTCTCCCGCCAGAAAGCCACGTTCCGCCAGCCGGTGGACTTGTAGAGAACTTGCGCTTCTGTTGGCTCGATTCGCAAAGCCAGCGGGGAATCGAGTTGCAGAAAATATCCCCATGGCCCACCGAAGTTCCACACCTTGACGAGAACGGTATTCCATCCCTTTCGCAGTTCGACCGCCACCCGCCTCTGGTTTGGCGTTGCGGCACCGCCTGAGGCATAATCAATAACCAGCTTACCATTTACAAACAACCGCATGACGTTGTCGACGCCCACGCTGACGGTGGCATTCATCCGCTCATTGGCGAAGATACGCATTCCACCATACGCAAAGAAATTATTGATGTTGGGAAAATATCGCTGATACAGATTGATATGGTCGCTGGGCGAAATTCCGGCTGTCCACTCCAGGCGTTTTCCGAGCATGTCAACCGGTGCGGCAAAATCGACAGGCCCGCGTTCGATCGGCGTGGTGGCATCAAATTCAGATTTATTTGCACATGAAAATGGTCCGAGGAACCACCAACAACGCACCAAGGTCTTAAAGCCTTCAGGTGAACGGCCAGCACCCAAAGCACCAACGACTGGACAAACCGTTGCCGCCACTGCACCGACCGCAGCCAGGTGACAGAATTTTCTGCGATCCAATATCGACTGCTTTGAATCTGCCATATTTTCGACCGTTACCAACCAAAGAAATCGCCGGCCCGCTGG
>JBMFGW010000224.1:0-3456 GCA_049977145.1 Phycisphaerae bacterium | reverse complement strand
TTGGATACATTGAATTGATCGCGCAGATAAATCGCGGGCAACGGGTGCCTTATGCCTTTCGGGGCAGTGGGTTTCCAGCCGATCCATTGGGCATGATGCCATTGGCTGGCCGCCAATAATCCTTCCTGCCATTGGGCCACGGCACTCCAGTGGCTGGCTTCGCCAGATTGATTCCACACCCGCACTTTCCAGAAACAGCGTTCGCGCGATTTCAGTGCTGAACCCGCATAACGAATGTTAATGGATTGTCCTGACATAACCTTGCCGGAATTCCAGATATCGCTCTTATTCTGTGCCAGAAGCTGTGGCGACGATGCCACGAGAACCTCATAAGCGCTTTGGAACTCTCCGCGACCTTTCCACGGCAACACCCAGCCCAGGCGCGGGTGAATGGAATTGATGGCCAGTGGATTTTCGCGCAGCTGCGTCTGCAGGTGCGTTGGTGCCGCCGTGGCGTTTAATTGCGCCGCAGTGCTGCTTTGCATTGCACATCCCCCGAGCGCCAGCGCCATCAGTGCTGCTGCTGCGCCCAGAGCGACGCGTTGACAAGTCGCGGAACTAATTTTCAAAAGCCCCAGAGTGGAAAATCCATTCATTTTTTTCTCCAACAAAATAAATCTGCGTGAATCTCGCGTTCTGTTGAACCAACAACCAGTAAGAGAGCGGCTATCGCAGTATTCAACAATCGAACTGGAAAGTTTTTACCAAGAACTATTCCGAGGACTCGCTGGTCTCTGGCCGCATCACACATTTTCGGGATAATCAATAATATTTCCTTAGCCTAAAAAAAGTGGCCGCGTTGAATGTAATCACATTGCGTGGCATAACCACAAACCTCGCCAATTCAATCGCAGCGCTAATATAACCTCGGCGTGATTCATACGCTCACCATACCACCACCTTACGCAACGGCTCATCAGCACTGCTGATCCCTGCGTTCACGCCATAGGCACCCGGTGGCACAAGCCAGGAATTCGTCGTGCTGTCAAAGGTGGCAAAAGCCTTCCAGTTCAGCCGCATGGTCACAATCTTGCTTTGACCCGGACTCAACGTGACACGTTGGAAGCCTTCCAGCTTCTGCACCACCCTGCTGTGGCTGTGCGGTGGATGCACATAGAGTTGTACAACTTCCGCCCCGGCTCGCCGCCCTGTGTTGGTCACGGCTACACGGACGGTGATGACCCGTTGTTGGCCCGCACCGCTGGAAACAAGCGTCAAATGGCTTAATGAAAACGTGGTGTAGGAAAGCCCGAATCCAAACGGATACAGCGGACGGATATGTTTGTAATCATACCAGCGATACCCGATGTGGATGCCCTCCACAAATTTGCAGCGTGATTCCACGCCGCTGGGAAAGCCCGCATAGGCCGGTTCGGCCTGCCAGCGATGATTAAACACGCCGGGATAACCGGGAAAATGATGATAAGCCGCCTCGTTGCGCCAATGCCGACTGAAGGAATCAGGTAAATGGCCGCTGGGATCAATTTGCCCAAAAATGATTTTGGCAATGGAAATATTTCCCGTCTGTCCCGGATACCAGCCCCACAAAAGGCCGACCACGTGATGGATCCATTTTTCCATGCCCACGCCCGCCCCAGCGTAAACCACGGCGATAGTGTGCGGGTTCAGCATGGCAGCCTCTCGCAGATATTCATTCTGCGGACCGGTGAGATTGTACGGACGGTCAGCCTGTTCGCGCTGAATGGTCTGGTTGAATCCCATACACGCGATAACCGCATCAGCATGACGGATTAACATGCGTTGGGCCGGCGTAAACAGATGCACGCTTTTCCGGGGTACCCAGCCGAAGCCGATGGCCGCCGGTTTGTTAGCCAAGCTGCGGTAAACCACACGGACCTGATACGTTTCTCCTGCGTGCAGGCGCATTGTGGTCAGCGCCCCCTTGAGCGGATGCGCGGGGTTCTGCCAGAATGGGAGCCACAAATCAATGATCCGCCGCCCATCCAGATAAACTTCCCCCGAACCATTGACCGCGCAGATAAAACTGTATTCTCCGGTGGTCGTGGGATGAATCGCCGCTTTCCATACCACGCTGATCGGCTTTTTGCCTTGAATGGCCTGCTGTTTTAGCGTCGTCACAGGGGTTTTCATCAATTCCACATTAGGATTTGCGCTGCGGTGCCGCGATGTATTATTCCCGGACGTTGGCGAAGCCAACTGCGGGCTCAGGGAAATATCGCGTTGAATGACGCGATCGGGTTGGCCCCCAAAACCGCCATTGGCGTAATAGTCCGCCACCACCCCCGGCTTGCCGTCGGGAGTGGTGAGTTTTCCGTTGCCCCAGAATTGTTTATATGTATCGTTCCATGGTATCGCTGCAAGATGAACATTCGGAGCCGCCACCTGTTTAACCGCGTTAAACAGCGTCAGCGGTGTTACCGCCGGTGGAACATGGGAACTGCCGCCCCCTCCGGTTACCACGCGCGTCGCCCAAGGGCCGATGAACACAATCTTCATGCGGCGCGACGGATTCAGCGGCAGAATGTGATCCCGGTTCTTCAGCAGCACCGTTCCCTCCGCCGCCACCTGATCCACGACCGCTGCATCTCCATCGGTGTTGGCCGGTCGATGGTTGAATGGATTGGCGGGATCGTTGAAACCCATAGCCACGATCATACGCAGAATCTGAACTACGCGCTGATTAATTAATGCCATGGGAATTTTATGTTGATTCAGAAGACCGCTGATGGCGGGGAGAGAGTATTTGTTCGTAGCGGGCATTTCCAAGTCAAGTCCAGCAGTGAGATTGCCCCGCGCGTTGTAAACGCAGCCCCAGTCGGACATCGTTAAGCCCTTGAATCCCCACTTGTTACGAAAAATATCTGTGAGTAAAAAATGATTTTCCGAACCATATTCACCATTGATGCGATTGCATGACGCCATTATGGCCCAAGCGTGTCCCTGCCGCACCGCAGTCCTGAACGGCGGCAGATAGATTTCTTCCAACGCGCGCCGACTGATGATGCAATTAATCCATGGCCGCATGGTTTCAATTGCATTGCCCACAAAGTGGACGCAGGCCGCAACATCTTCCGACTGCAGGGCCTGAATATATGGCACCCCCAACTGCGCTGCCAGAAATGGGTCTTCCCCGCCGATATATTCCATGCTGCGTCCATCCTGCGGTTCGCGGAGAATATTCAACCCCGGCCCCAGCAAAATCCCCACATGCTTGGCGCGTGCGTCAATGCCGATGTGGCGGCCCTCGCGCCGGGCCAGTTGCCGATCCCAGGAAGAAGTAAGGCACGGGGCTGCCGGATAAGCGGTGGACGGACCCCAATCCACCACGCCCACGCCGGCATCGCTTACTTTTATGGAGGGGATACCAACGGCCTTAATTGAATGCAGCGCCTCATGACTGTTACCGGAAAGCAGCCGCACCTTTTCCGCCAACGTCATACGCCGCAATAAGGCTTCCGCCCGGCTATTAATCTG